>NZ_JAILFV010000095.1 GCF_024697385.1 Anaerovibrio sp. | reverse complement strand
GTCATATAATTGTTGCGTAAAATATTTTGTTTGTGCATACTTATATTTTACACCAAGAGCGTGGTCTTGCGAGACTGCGTTCTTATTTTTTTGTACAAAAAAGGACTGCCGACTAATTTCTTAGTGCGACAGCCCCTTTTTATGTGCATTGAGGGGAAGTGATGTATTTAATCTTGTGGACCGGCGGAGAACATGAGGGATGCCATTGGGTATTCTGCCCTAATTTTCGAAGCCAATTGTTATGAAATCACTGTGAACAGTACGACTTCCTGCCTTTAAATACAATGGATTGTGTGGCTTATAAAGAAAAAATTCCATAATTATTATAAGGAAATTTTTATTGTAAACTTGTTCTATTTATTATATAGTTATAATGTATCGGTATGAATAGGAAGGAAGATGTATTGATGTTTGGCATGTCAATGGATATTGGCGTTGATCTGGGAACAGCAAATGTTCTCGTGTATATAAAGGGTAAGGGTGTTGTTTTAAGAGAACCGTCTGTTGTGGCAGTTGACCGTGATACCAATCGTGTGTTGGCGGTGGGTGAAGAAGCCCGAAGGATGATCGGTCGCACTCCCGGAAATATTGTGGCTATCCGCCCGCTTCGGGATGGGGTGATTTGTGATTATGATATCACGGAAGCCATGCTGCGGTATTTCATAGAAAAAGTGATAGGCCATAGCTTCGTTTTTCGTCCCCGTATTATGATTTGCATTCCATCCGGGGTGACAATGGTTGAACAGAGGGCCGTTCAGGAGGCAGCAGAGCAGGCCGGAGCAAGGAAGACTTTTTTGATTGAGGAACCTTTGGCAGCCGCCCTGGGTGCCGGGCTGGATATTTCCGAGGCATGTGGTTCAATGGTAATCGATATCGGTGGCGGAACTACCGATGTGGCAGTGATCAGCCTGGGGGGCATAGTTATCAGTGACAGTATAAAGACTGCCGGAGATACCTTTGATGAGAACATTATTGATTATGTTAAACGCAATTTTAATTTGATGATAGGTGAGCGTACTGCTGAAAATATAAAAATTACAGTGGGGGCTGCATATCCTGGTGCCAGGAATGGCAAGATGGAGGTCAAGGGCAGGGACTTGCTGTCAGGGCTTCCAAAGCTTGTGGAAATTACCACCGATCAGGTGGCCGAGGCATTAAAGAACCCGGTGTACAAAATTGTCGCCTGTGTCAAGCGCGTGCTGGAGGAATGCCCTCCGGAGCTGGCTGCGGACATTATGGACAGAGGGATTGTCTTTACCGGTGGAGGAGCCATGCTTTATGGGCTGGATGAGCTGCTGCACCAGGAAACCAAGATTCCTGTAGGCCTTGCTGAGGATGCCTTTTCCTGCGTGGTGCTTGGCACCGGTAAGGCACTGGACAATATAGATAAGCTGGACAACAAAAAGTCCATGTCATTTTGGAATAAAAAATAGATGTTACCCGATGTGAGGGAGGGGAAATTTTATGTGGCGCGGATTGTATACAGCTGCTACAGGTATGATTACAGAATCATGCCGTACTGATGTTATTGCCAATAACCTGGCAAATGCCAATACTACATCATATAAGAGGGATGATGCGGTAAGTAGTGAGTTTGAGCCTATGCTGATGCACAGGATCGATGATTTATCTGTGAAACAGCGGGATGTAACTACCTTTAAGGGTTTTTCCCTTAATAATGGTGCTCCGGTAATCGGTGAGCTGGGACTGGGTTCCAGTGTGGATGAAATCGTAACCGACCATTCCCAGGGGGCATTTCAGACTACCGGAAATACTTTTGACCTGGCCATTTCCGGCGAAGGATATTTTTTGGTAGATACCCCTCAGGGACAGCGGTATACCAGGGATGGTAACTTTTATCGTTCAGCCAATGGGCGGTTGGTCAATGTCAATGGGTATAATGTGTTGGATGACCGGGGACGCCCTATTGATATTCCGGCCGAAACAGCTGATGTTGTAATTGGCGTAACAGGCAATATTTCTGCTGACCGCGTGCCGGTAGCCCGTATAGGACTGTTTCAGTTTGAGGGCGGGGACGCTGCCATGGTCAAGCAGGGGAGCAACCTCTATCGTGCTCCTGAAGGGGCACGGCGTATGAATGCCAATGGCGAGATTCAACAGGGGATATTGGAACGCTCAAATACCAATGTCGTTTCCGAGATGGTTAATCTTATTGCCAATTATCGTGCCTATGAAGCGAATTCCAAGGCTGTTGTCACCCAGGACACCATGCTTGACAAATCTGTTAATGAAGTGGGCCGTGGGGTTTGATAGAGTACAATCCTAATGGAATTTTAATGAAATCATTAAGTATATTAAATGTTTTTACGATATTTTATTGTTAAGAAGTATTTTGTTTTAGATGGGAGACTTGCCTTATGATGAGATCATTGTGGTCTGCCGCTTCAGGAATGAAGGGACAGCAGAAGCAGATGGATGTTCTTTCGCATAATATTGCCAATGTAAACACCACTGGTGCCAAAGCGCAGCGAGCAGAGTTTCAGGACTTGATTTATCAGAACCTGCGGGCTGCCGGTGCTGAAAGCGGCGATGGTACTACTTTCCCAACTCCGCTTCAGATTGGTCTTGGGTCCAGACTGGCTGCTACCAACAGAATTTTTACCCAGGGTAATATTCAGACCACTGATAATCCTACTGATATTGCCATAGAAGGTGACGGTTTCTTCCAGGTGCTTATGCCGGATGGAACTACTGCCTATACCAGGGATGGTTCCTTTAAGATTGATGCTAACCGCAATCTGGTAACCAGTGAGGGCTATCAGTTAACTGATAATGTGCAGTTTGATGCCAATGCACCTAGTGATTCCATAACAATTTCCTCTACCGGTGTGGTTTCTGATACACCTGCAGGCGGTGCCTCCAATGTGGTGGGACAGATTGTTCTGGCAAGATTTTTGAATCCTGCCGGTCTGACTGCAGTAGGCAAGAATCTCTTTGTACAGTCGGATGCTTCCGGTGAGCCTATACCGAACAATCCTGGTGTAGACGGCACCGGTACTCTTATACAGAGTGCCCTGGAAATGTCCAGTGTGCAGATTGTTGATGAAATGGTAAATATGATTGTTGCTCAGCGTGCTTATGAATCAAATTCCAAGGCCATCACTACATCGGATTCCATGCTTGAGATTGCCAATGGCCTGAAGCGCTGATGAAAATGTTGATTAGAATCTTACTGACACTGCTTTTTTTCATGCCATTGTCCATGTCGGAAGGGGCGCCTGTCGTAGTACAGCCTACAGAACAGCTTCCCCAGGTGGTGCTTCGGGAAAATTTTATTCAGCAGGCTGAAAAGTGCATTAAGGAGGCCTTGCTGGAGGCTGGTGAAACCAGGAGATATACCATTGAATCCGTTATTGTCCCTGCCGGGCTGAGACTCCCGTTGGGGGAAATTACTTATGCAGGCAGCATTCCTAACGGAATCAGGTTTGCCAGGGGGACACAGGTCAATCTTGATGTGCTGGTGAATGGTAAAAAATATTCCACGGTGCGCTGTTCAATGCGTATTCGTGTATATGACAACATGGTCGTTGCTACCAGGCAGCTGAGGCAGGAGCAGGTGATTACAGCTGCGGATGTTCGACTCGAGGAGCGGGAGGATACCGGGGCCAATTGGAAGTATTTTACGGATGTTAATCAGGTCGTCGGTTTGGTTCCTGTCAAGGGCATTGGTCAGGGCAAGATTTTAAACAGCAATATTATTCAATATCCGATTTGTATTCTTCATGGGACCAAGGTGAATATCAAAGCCGAGGTCAACGGCATAATGGTCACTGCAGAGGGCGTGGCCATGGAGAACGGCCGTAAGAACAGGTACATAAATGTAAAAAATACAACATCCGGGCGTATTTTAAGAGCCAAGGTAATCGATGAAAACAATGTTGAGGTTGCTGCATAACATGGTGTTGTTTGTATGGAGGCGGGTGAGCTTTATGAAATATATTTTGTCTGTCTTTCTGGCAGGTGTGATGTTTGTGCAGATGGGCATATGCCTTCCGGGAACTGCTGGTGCAGTGAGCCTGTGGAATGATTCGCCCCGCAATATATTCACCGACCGTAAAGCATCAGAGGTGGGAGATATATTGACCATTCTCATTAGTGAGTCTGCCAGTACTTCGACTACAAAGGACAGCTCGAATTCCAAATCAGGATCTCAAAGCCTGAGTGCCGGTACCGGTATTTTTGGTTTCTTGGCAGCAGCCAGTGCCAGCGGCTCTGACAGCTTCAAGGCTAACGGTAGTGCCACTAATACCAATAAGGCAACAGGTACTGTCACCGTATCAGTGGTGGAGGTAATGCCTAATGGCAACCTGGTTGTGGAAGGGACACAATCCATTTGGAACAATAAAAATGAACACAAGATTACTCTGAGGGGAATTGTCCGTTCAGATGATATTTCTTATAAAAATACTGTACTGTCAAGCAAGGTAGCTGATGCTACACTTAAGTTTGATGGTAAGGGGCCGTTGAATGCCAAGCAGAGACAGGGTATTCTTACCCAGATATTCAATATTCTGTTCTGATGTGCTATACGGAGGCTTACTCATGAGATATATTATTAAAATAATGACAGTCGTGGCCTGTATCTGTATGCTGACTACCAGCATGGTTTTTGCAGCCAGTGCGTCCACAAGAATAAAGGATATTGCCAAGGTACAGGGAGTTCGTTCCAACCAGTTGGTGGGATATGGCCTGGTGGTTGGTTTGCAGGGAACTGGTGATTCCAATAAGATGACCCAGACTATGCAGTCCATTGGCAATATGATGCAGGCTTTTGGGGTATCAATAGATACCAGCAGCCTTAAGCCTAAAAATGTTGCTGCAGTTATAGTCACGGCCACATTGCCACCGTTTGTCCGTGAGGGGGATAATATCGATATTACGGTATCCTCTATCGGTGATGCTACCAGTATTCAGGGGGGAACCTTGATACAGACTCCTTTGAAGGCTGCTAATGGCAATGTATATGCTGTAGCTCAGGGAGCTGTTTCTACAGGAGGTTTTGTTGCCGGCAGAGGTGGTAACGGGACTGCGCAAAAGAACTTTCCTACGGTTGGTACGACACCAAATGGTGCTATTGTAGAGAAAACTGTGGAGGATGATCTGGCTTCCATCAGCAATAATCTTTCACTGTCATTGTCCAAGGCTGATTTTACCACTGCCAGCCGTATTGCAGAGGCCATCAACCGGCAGTATGGCAGCATTGCCAAGGCAGCAAATCCAGGCAGGGTTGATGTCATAGTCCCGGCTTATTATCGCAATGATGTGGTGGGATTTGTGGCCAGCCTTGAGGATATATATGTTACTCCTGACAATGTGGCCAAGGTGGTAGTAAATGAGCGTACCGGTACCATCGTAATGGGTGGTAATGTTTCTGTTGACAGCGTTGCCATTACCCAGGGCGGTCTGAGTATTAAGATTTCCAAGGAAACTGAAGTGGATCAGCCAGCTCCTTACAGCTTGGGACACACTGTTGTTACCCAATCTGAGGATACAGAGGTTGAAGAGGCAAAGGCCAATTCCATCGTTTTGCCGGCTACAGCCAATGTTAATGATATTGTGGGAGCATTGAATTCAGTAGGTGCCACACCAAGGGATATTATTTCGATATTACAGGCCATTAAGGCTTCCGGAGCATTACATGCTGAACTGGAAATTATCTAAGCAGGTGATCGATTATGCAGATTGATAACATAAACAGCAGTTGGGTATTGGCTCAACAGGCAAATGATAAAGGCGCCAAGGCGGTATCTGATGCTGAGAGCTTCGCCGCGCAGCTGAAGCAGGCGACCGAGAGCATGGAATCAAAGCAACATATAAATGCTGATGCCACGGGGGAAACCCAGGCAAAGACTGCCGAACAGCTAGCCTACGACAAGAAGCTTCGCAAGGCCTGTGAGGGCTTTGAGGCCATGTTCATGAATATCATGTATCGGGAAATGCGCAATACGGTGCCTGAAAATACTCTGTTTGGTAATTCAAATGCCGATAAGATACTGCAGGACATGCTTGATACTGAAATGGTCAATAACATGGCTGCTGCCGGTGGCGTAGGACTGGCGGATGTTTTGTATCGTCAGCTTACTTTGGAGGACAAGGCCAGAAATGACCTGGAAGAAAGAGCTATGCAGCATAGATTGAAGAAAAGCTAGGATACTACAAAAGCGTAAATAAAATGATAGGGGCTGTTGCGTTTTTGCGCAATAGCCCTTTTGAATGGGGAATATAGTGTTATGAATAAGACAAAAATATTGGCTGTGGCCATGTCAATGGCTGTTATGACAATTACATATAATTACAGTGCGCAGAATGTAATGGCTGCGGCTGCCAAAAAGCCGGCTGTGGTCAGTTCACAGCTGCAGGGCACAGAGCTGAAGAACATACGCGTAGGCGGGACCAGGGAAACCACCAGGATAGTTTTGGATCTCAGTGGGGCTAAAAAATACAAGTATTTTTTTGAAAATAATAATACCCGCCTGGTAATAAATATAGATGGAATGTATACTTCCCTGAAAGAGGCCCCAGCCTCAACCCGGGGGATACTTAAGGACATGATATTGGGCAAATATGGTGATACACTGCAGCTTATTGTCGATATGAAGGCGGCTGTTCCGGTCAAGGTGTATACCCTGAAAAATCCTGATAGGATAGTTGTGGACCTGACTAATGAGTATGAAGATGAAAAAACGACACAGGTAGAAGCCGGACTGGTACAGAAAAAATATGTACGCTTCGATTCCAGGGGAATGCTTACGGCTTATTTGCTGGATATAGATCCCAATAAATTCGATGTCCGGATGGCCTTGCCTACGGGCCAGATTACCACTGGCTATGGGCGCCTCACTGATATTGTAAGACGCAATAACGCTGTGGCCGGGGTCAATGGTGGATATTTTGATTTCTTTGATAAATTCCTGATTGGCGATGTTAGAATAGATGGATTGACTGCCGGTATGGGAGCCGAGACAAGGGCAGGACTTATCAAAAAGAAAAATGGTGGATATGCTGTTGGCAAGGCAAGCTATTCCGGGACTGTTACCGTAAATGGCAGGAGTATATCCTTTTGGGGGGTTAATGCCCCAAGGGGAAAGGATTCTATTGTGCTTTATAACAGATTGTATGGTGCAACTACCGGAACCAATGAATATGGCAGTGAATATGTCATAAGCAAGGGCATGGTTCAGGAAGTTAATAAGGGAAACAGTGTTATTCCTGAGGATGGAGTCGTTGTGTCTGTGCATGGAGAATCCCAGGCGCTGTTTGCCGATGTGCGAAAGGGAGATCGGGCTGTTATTAGTGAATCCTTTGGTGATGAGATAGCTGATGGTGATGATTTTTACGGTGCCGGACCGCAGCTTTTGAAGGATGGACAGGTGAGTATTACCGCTGCGGAGGAGAATATAGCCAGTAACATAGTGAATGGCAGAGCTCCAAGGACAGCATTGGGGATAGCCAAGAATGGTCATATACTGCTGATGGTAGTGGATGGCCGCCAGAGTCATAGTATTGGCAGCAGTCTGTCTGAAACTGCCCAGCTGCTAAAAAAATTTGGTGCAGTACAGGGAGTTAATTATGATGGCGGTGGATCAAGTGAGATGGTCCTGAACAATCGGATTATCAGCAAACCTTCCGGTGGAGCTGAGCGGAGTATAGGAAATGCGCTGATTGTTGTAAGAAAGTAAATGAGTGTTACGCGTGAATCGGTGAAGGATATCCACCAATCGTGGCTTTGACAGTGGTAAAATTTGAACAATGGTGGGATAATACTGTTGTTTTTCTTGAGGATAGGCTATAATATATTCGTTAAGCTGTTCTTCTATGAGGTGATTGAGTGAGAAAATTTTTATATAGATTGAAGTTAAAGAAAAATGTACTGGCATTGTGTACGACTTTTGCTGTTGCTGCGGTAACAGTCTGTTATGCTGCCATGCCGGAAACAATAAATATTGATGATGTAACGCCTGGGATGACCGGCAAGGGATATACCGTAATTGACCAGAGTGGCGAGATCCGCTCCTTTGATGTTAAGGTTACAGGCCGGATGGGTGGCGGCAAGATGAGCTCACCAAGAATATTGATTGATATCTCCGGCCCGGTGATAGAGGAAACCGGTGGTGCCATATCAGGTATGAGTGGCAGCCCGATTTACATAGATGGAAAACTGGTGGGAGCGTTATCTGCCAGTATAAAGGATATGTATATCAATAAGGGAATTTTGGTAACACCTATTGCTGATATGGTAAAAATCTGGGATTATCCTGATTACAAAAACAAAACTTCCCTGCCACAGGTGGATATCAAAAAGAGCCGTGAAGATGCGGAAAAGGAAAAAAAGGAATTTGATAAGAAGGTAAAGGACATTAAGATTGCCCTGAATGAAATAAATCCTGAGCATTTCCCGGAGGTAAATAATCCAAATCTGGCGGATAACCTGAAATCCACATGGCATAATCCAAATTTGGCAGATAATCTCAGGGAGGATTATCAATCTCCTGATGAGAGTGAAATGCCGGCTGATAATTCAGGTGATAATGATAAAAATGGCAATGCTGCAGAATCTGGGGATCAATCTGCTGATAATTCACCTCAGGCAACTGATGGTGGGGAGCAGGCTGCTGATACTACAGATATTGATTCTCAGGCTGTTGATGAAAAAACAGTGCTTGTGGCATCAGGGTTCACCCAGCGTGGGCTTGATTTCGTGCGGGAGGATCTTCAGAGTAAGGGCTTTGATATAAAGAATGTATCTGAATGGAATTCCTTTGCCGGGGCAAACACTGTTGAATATGATGCAAGCCTGGAACCAGGAAGTGCAGTTGGAGTGGCCGCGGCTGTTGGAGATTATAGTATAGGGGCTATAGGAACTGTCACTGCTGTGGATGGCAAGCGGATTCTGGCCTTTGGACATCCTTTTTCCCATAGGGGGAATGTTAATTATTTTATGACCGGATCCAATGTTATATCTACGGTGCACGGTCCGTTGGACGGAATGAAGTTGGGCTCCAATACCTCCTTGATCGGGCGTATCAATCAGGACAGGGAAGCCGGTATTGCCGGTATTTTAGGGGAGTTCCCACAAAATGTGCCGGTCAGGGTTACCGTAAATGATGTAGACCTGGCGAAATCCGTTACATATAATTCAATGGTTGCCTATGACGAGGAATTAGTGCCGGCCCTTTCCACAGCCATGGTTTATGATGCTCTTGGCAAGACTATTAACAGGGAAATGGGCGGAACTGCCAGGATAAATTTTGCCGTGCGTACCAGTGTCGCTGAAAATTCCCTGGTGGAGCGCAATAATATGTTCTATAATGCAGCTGATGTGGGCAAGCCTGCAATCAGTGAGCTGACAGAGGTAATGAATGCCATCTGCAACAACAAGGACAGAGAGGCTGATATTACTGATATCAAGGTGGATGTCTTTATTGAGGGAAAAAGAAAGACTGCATCACTGTTATCGGCTGTTCCGTCCAAGACGGAGGTAACACCTGGAGAGGAGCTGTCCTTTAAGGTTACCATTAAACCGTATCGCAGTGAAAAGCAGGTGATGGATGTACCATATACAGTATCCAAAACCCAGCTTCCCGGCACTCTCAGCCTGGATATTCACGGTGGTGGTCTGGTAAATGTTGCGAAACTGTTGTTGGCCCAGCAGGGCGGGGATGAAGAGCTTGAGGCCGACAAATCCGTGACAACAGAAGCTATATTAAAGAAAATGGTGGACGCAAACCGCAATAATGAAATTATCATCGAACCTGCGGTGGCTCCGCCTATGACTGAGGCCCAGCAAAAGGAAGCTATAAAGCAGGCTATCAAGCAGGCAAAAAAAGCTGAGGAGCAGGCAAAAAAAGCCCTGGAAAGTGGTGAAAAGCCAGAGGCAGTGAAGCCGGCAGCTGAGCCTGTATCCAGATATACCACAGATTATATTATAGATAATGTTGTTCATAGTACCATCAAGGTGGTTGAAAAGAAAAATTGATGGCAGCTTTCCGATATTAAACTGATATGGTGATGGATTTTGACTAGGTTGGGGGCTTCAGGGATGTTTGTCAGGTTTCTTGAAAAGATTGGCGCTTCTGTATTGGAGCTGTTATATTTTGTCGGTGATGTTATGCTGCTGTTTATAGCAGCAATCAAGCAGCTGCCGGTGAAAATCCGTTTGAGACATGTGGTGAACCAGATGTCCCATTTGGGTGTGGATTCGTTGCCAATTGTATCCCTTACCTTAACATTTACCGGCATGGTAATGACATTGCAGATAGCCAATGAGTTTATCAAAATGGGGGCTGAATCCACCGTCGGTGGGATTGTTGCCATTGCTATCGGCCGTGAGTTGGGACCGGTACTTGTGGGAGTCGTGGCTGCAGGCCGTGTGGGTTCAGCAATGACGGCAGAAATAAGTACTATGAAGGTCACAGAACAAATTGATGCCCTGCGGGTTATGGGGACAAATCCAATCGGTTATCTGGTAGTGCCCAGGATGTTGGCCTGTATGCTGATGGTCCCGGTGCTTACAATATATGGGGACCTTATTGGAGTGGCTGGCGGCTGGCTGGTAGCAAAATTTTATTCCGGAATATCTACATATGTATATGTCAATTCAATCAGTACTTATGTTGCCCTGAATGATATGCTGGGTGGCTTGGTCAAGGCGTCAGCATTTGGCGGTGTAACAGCAATTTTGGGCTGTTATTATGGCATGAATGCCCCGGATGGTGCTGAAGGAGTTGGTAAAGCGACTACCAGATCAGTGGTAAGTGCCATTGTGGTCATATTTATGTTTAATGTATTATTGTCCATGTTCCTATATTGATGGTGGTTTTATGATTAAACTGATTGATGTCTGTAAGGCATATAACAACAAACTGGTGTTAGACAATATTAATCTTGAGATAGCTGATGGTGAGACATTGGCTATAATTGGCGGTTCCGGTTCCGGAAAAAGTACTCTCCTGAGACTTATGATTGGACTTATTAAGCCTACCAGTGGTAAGATATTGCTGGAGGATAGGGATTTGGTTACCATGAAGGAACATGAGCTGGACCGTGTCAGACTGCATATGGGTATGGTGTTCCAATATTCGGCTTTGTTTGATTCCATGACAGTAGGTGATAATGTGGCCTTTGGACTCCGGGAACATACGGATTTCAGTGAAGCACACATAATGGAAATCGTACAGGAAAAGCTGAATCTGGTTGGGTTGCCAGGTACAGAGGACATGATGCCTGATGAGCTGTCAGGTGGTATGAAAAAGCGTGTAAGTTTGGCCAGGGCCATAGCTTTTGGTCCCAAAATTATTTTTTACGATGAACCCAGCTCGGGACTTGACCCGATTATGACCAACAAGATAGATGAATTGATTATTTCTACTCAGAAAAGGCTGGGGGTAACCTCTGTGGTTGTCACCCACGATATGGGTAGTGCCATAAGAATCGCTGACAGGATTGCCATGGTGTATGAGGGCCAGCTCATAGCAATAGACACTGTTGATAATTTCAGACGGCTGAAGGACCCTAGAGTAAGAGCCTTTCTGCAGGATTTATATATTGAATAGGGGGTGTTGGCTTGAGTACGGAGGTCAAGGTCGGGGCGTTTACTCTTGGGGGACTCGCCCTGGTAATAGCAGTATTTGTTTTCTTAACCAATTTCAGCTTTGGCAATGATAAAGGATATAACCTATATGTAAATTTCAGTCAGGCTATAGGCCTGGTTCCCGGGGATAATGTTGCTTATGCAGGTGTTCCCATAGGGAGTGTCGAAGTAGTATCACCAAATGGTGCCGGAGTTTTGGTACGGGTAAAGATTGATGGCAAGGTACAGATTCCCCGTAAATCGTCTTTTTCCATAACCTCCAATGGCGTTATGGGGGCAAAATTTATCAATATTACTCCACATAGTGACTGTGATATGTCGGATTGTTATCAGCCTGATGATTATGTGGACGGGATGACTGAAACGGGTATTGATAATGTTATGGTCAGTATCAGCAGCGCGCTGGATCAGGTTCATCAGCTGTTGAGTAACCTTAATGATGTGTTTGGCAATGAAGACACCAAGCTGGCCCTTAAGGATATTTCCAGTAATATACGGGATGTAACGGCCAATATCAATGTTCTGAGTGCTACTCTTGCTAATGTGGCTGTATCCAGCCAGGATGATGTGCGTAATATGGCCAGGAACCTCAATTTGATGACTGGTAGTCTGGCCAGGGCTTCAAACAGCGTGGAATCGATGGTCAATACATTTAATGGAGACGGCAGGACTGCGGAAAATTTAAAAGAAGCCATTAATAATCTGTCAGAATCAAGCCGGCGTCTTAACAACATGGCTGCCTCCCTGGAGGGGGTTGTCACTGACCCGGCAGTTGCGGCAGATTTGAAGAATATACTCAGCAATACCAGTAAGCTGACTCAAAAGGCAGATAAAATGATGTCCAAGGTCACCGATATCCAGGTGAAAGCAGGGGTTGAAACCATGTATAGTACCAATGATAACAAGCATTGGGCCACGGACTTTGATCTGCGTATCTCAAACGGTGGCAATGGTTTCGCCAAGATTGGTATTAATGATATAGGTGAGGGTAATAACCTGGATCTGCAAGGAGGTATGCGATCAGGAGCCTTTGGTGGGCGTGTCGGTGTCATTGAGGGCAAGGCCGGTATGGGGGTGGACCTCTTTGGCGGCGATAAGGTACATTTGTCGGTGGATGCCTTTGATCCAAATGAATTCAGGCTGAAATCAAGGCTTCAGTTTGAAATAGCCAAGGATACATATCTTTTTACCCAGGTCAATGACATTAATAAAGGGGATAAACGGGCTACATATTTTGGCCTTAGAAGGGATTTCTGATTCATATTTTTTTCATATTTGTAATGTAGAATATGCTCTGAGGAGGTTTGTCTTTATGATGAATGCTAATTATAAGAAATTATCAGTAATGGTGCTTAGTGGTCTTTTGTCCCTGTCCGTGTCCACTACTGTAATGGCTGCTGATGCCATGGATGTGAATATTGAAGACTGTGTGCGCATAGCTTTGGAAAATAATCATACAATTAAATCTGCTATGGCTGATTATGATTCAGCTGTATGGGCCCGTCATGAGGCACGGCGTTACAGTGGGCCTTCCTTGTCCTGGACAAGTGCTGCAAGACGCGTAGGTGGAGCTTCCAGTGCATACGATGTCAATTCACTTTTCCTGAATACTGTATCTGTAAGTATGCCTATTTATTCAGGTGGTCAGCTTGAGGCTTCAATGCGTGCAGCTGATTTGGGCCTGAATGCCAGTGAAATTTCCCTGGAGGCAACCAAGCAGGCAATTAAGGCGAGCACTCAGGCTGCATATTTCAACGCACTGAATTGCCGTAACATGATAAAGGTGTCTGAGGATTCCGTTAAAACTATTGAAGAGCATTTAAAAAATGTTAATGCTCAATACAGTGTGGGAACTGTGGCTAAAACGGATGTGCTGGCATCCCAGGTACAGCTGTCCAATGCTCAGCTGAAACTGGTTTCTGCCCAGAACAACTATAATATTGCCATATCAAAATTGAACAATATAATCGGATTGCCGGCTGATACAAAGCTGAATCCTAAAGATGAACTGGGGTATATTCCCTATGAGATTTCCCTCGATGAGTGTACCCAATATGCCAGGGATAACCGCCCTGATATTTTGGTCGCCGATTATCAGGTAAAGATTGCCGAAGAGAAAAAGGAAATTGCCGGTGCCGGGACAAAGCCCAAGGTGCAAGCTGAGGTATCCAAGACAATAGTTGGCGAGAAGCCTTTTGGCAGTGATGATGAGAAAAATCAGTATTATTTTTCCCAGAATTCCTGGTATATGGGGCTTGGTGTGTCCTGGAATATTTTTGACAACAATGTGACCCAGGCCAAGGTAAATCAGTCCAAGGCTGCTATTGCCAAGGCCAAGGAGGCTGCCCAGAGTACCCGCGAAACCGGGGATCTGGAGGTAAGGACTGCATATCTGAACCTGACCTCTGCTGCTCAGAGTATTGACACTGCAAAGGTAGCAGTGGAAAAGGCCAAAGAGGATTATAAGATTGCCCAGGTAAGATATACAGCTGGTGTAGGTACTAATCTTGATGTAATGGATGCAGAAGAAAAACTTACCTCGGCCCAGAGCACTTATTACAATGCCCTTTATCAATACAACAGCAGCAAGGCTGATTTGGATAGGGCCATGGGTATTATGGTTGATACCAATATTGATAAATTCAAGCTTAGTGAAACGAAAAATTAATTTAATTTTTATATAGTGTCCAGAGGTTTATGATATACTGTAATGGAAATATGCTGTATAAATAATTTTATCCGGTGTTAATGGATGGGGGAGCTGTTTCCTCTTGGGAGAATGAGGCTCTGCTATTCAATGGGTAAACTCGACTGGACTTCAGCGGAGTGATTGTTAGCGCTGAACAAGTTTAATTATTATGCCACGCTATTTTGCGTGGCATTTATTTTAGGGGGACACTAAATGGACCGCAAGCTGGTGCGATTGGTCGGTATTTTAGTTGGGTGTATCACTTTGGTACTGGCGGCATCATATTGGTATCTTTCCTCCAGCAGCAGTTTTATGGCCATGGCAGCTGAAAATGCTGCTGCCACAGCCAGTGATGTGCTGGAGACAAGGGTAGATATCGGCCTGGTGCGGGTGGATGCCTTCAATACGGTAGAGATAAAGGATATATCCGTATACGATAAACAGAATGAGCTTATTGCCAAGGTTGCTGATGCCAAAGTTGGTTTCAGTATTTTTGGCATGCTTAAGGATTCTCCTGCTGAAGGTATAAGTGATGTATATCTGGATGGAGTGGAAGGTACTGTTCGCCAGAGAAGTGACGGCAGCTGGAATTTTTCTGACCTTATATCGGAGGAGCCCAGTGAGAACAAATTTGTTGGAAAGGTACATATCACCAATAGTTCACTGTTGCTTGGCATTAATGGGCAGGAGACGCTGCTGGAGGACCTGAATGCCAATCTTGATTTCGATGGCTATCCTGCAATAAGGCTGGAAGGTTCCGGGAAAAACCAGGGCGCGGATATGAGACTGACTGCCAGTATCGGCGGGGCCAGGGAGACCTTTGATGTGGAGCTGCATGATGTAGCCTTGGCTAATTATGTACCAATGATTCCTGCCGGAATTATTCCTGAGGACATAGTCAGGGATATTTCCGGTAATGTGACAAGCCTTATGGTTTCCGGGGAAAAGGTCAAAGATGATCTTTATTATACCGGGCAACTGGAGCTAAGAGATGGCCATGTGACTATCCTGGATACCAGGGTGGAGGACATTGGTGGACTGGTTTTATTTGATGAAAAAGAGGCACAGGTGTTTATGCGCGCCTCCACCTCCGGGCAGGAGGCAACGGCCAAAGGAAAGGTGAAGCTGGTCGAGGGCCGTCCAATATTGGATTTGACAGTGGCATCAGATGGTTTTGAGCCAGGTGTTTTGATTGCAGATATTCCTTATAGTGGTCCGGTGAAATTCTCTGCCAGGGTGGTAGGAGATGCAACTAACCCTGTTGTGGATGCCCTTGTGGGAATAAATGAGGGCAGTGTAGATGGATACAGCTTCCATAACGGCACGGCCAAGGTGAGATATGATGAGGGTAATATAGCTGTCAATGAGTTCGGCGCTGATGTTTTTGGTGGTCGTGTTACTGGTGTTGGCAATTTTGATGCTAAAAGCCGTGATTTTGCCGTTAAGGCGGAGGTGGCCGGTATTGAACCACGGCAGTTGGACAATGTGCTGCCTGCTTTGTCCGGAATATCAGGCAGAATATCCGGTGAGGTGCTTTTGGATGGAAATATTAATAACATTGCAGGGACCAAGGCGGTAGGGACCGTGAAGTCTTCTGATATGGGTTGGAATGGCATTGAGACTACAGCGCTTGACGGATCATTTATATATGAAAATAATAATATTCACATTGATTATATCAGCTTGATTTTTGCCACCGGTGGTGAGTTGGGTCTTCATGGGGATATTATTGCCAATCAGGGGCTGGACATTGATTTTTATAGTGCCGGACTGGATATGTCCATGGCCAGGGCAATCGATGAAAAGATTGATATTTCCGGCTATGCAGATATAAAGGGACATATCAAGGGAACTTTTGATGACCCGAAGGTGAAGGCCTCTTTTGCCGCACGGGATGGAAGTATTTTCAGTCAGCCATTTGACAGGCTTCATGGCAAGGCTGGTGGCAGCCTCAGGGGAATCAAGATATCTGACTTTGTCATGGAGCATGGCGAGGATAACAGGTGGAGCGTCAAGGGTGTAATGGGCTTTATGGGTAAGAAAGGCGTAAACCTGGAGGTAGTGACACAAAATGCCCGCATGGAAAACATGCTCAAGTCCATGGGGATTGATTTCCCGTTAACCGGTAATGTTGATAATATCATAAAGATAACAGGTACTTTGGATGATCCTGTGCTTACAGGGCAGTTTGATTATCATTTGGGATCCTATAACAGTGAAATAGTTATACAGAGCATCAAGGGGACATACGATTACAAGGATGATGTGCTCACCCTGAAGGATGTAAATATTGTTTCTCCGGGCATTATTGGGCGTATTGATAACGGGACTGTTAATTCTAATGGCGACATGAACATAAAGCTGGTTGCCAGGGGGATGGATATAGATGCCTTTAGCAATAAGCTGCCAATTCCAATTACTGGACTTTTTGATTTTGAGGGTCAGCTTACAGGTAATATAAAATCACCATTTTTCCATGGTACGGTAGCCTCCAAATCATTGAGTATCCGTGGTGAGAGCTTTGACGATGTATCAGGAAATATAGATTACAGAAATCATACTGTTTATTTCTCCGATATGTATATGAAACAGGGGACCGGAAAATATACTTTGAATGCCGAGTATAATATGAATTACCGCATGATTGGCGGTAATGTTCAGATTATCCGAGGGGATATAAGATCTCTGGTGGCTATGGGCGGTTGGAAGGACAACAAGGTTACCGGCAAGCTGAATGGTAATTTTAATGTCAGCGGTACTGTTGATAACCCAAGTGTCAGTATGTCAGCTTATCTGGATGATGGGAAGCTGGGGAATTACTCCCTTACGGATGTGGCATGTGAGGCCATCATGGAAAACAGGGTGATAACAATTTCCAGTCTGTCAGGTCAGGAAGGTCAGACGGGTAAATTTACCGCGCTGGGCACCGTTGACCTTGATGGTGATATATCCCTCACTGCGGATATGTCTCAGATTGATGCAGGAGCTGTGGCAGGGGCTGCAGGATATACCAGCCCTGTTGATGGAAAAATAGACTGCCATCTGGAAGCTGCAGGGGAGCTGGACAATCCGGTTGCCCAGATAGATCTGCTGGTAACAGATTTTGGTGCCCATGGGGCTAAGCTGGATACCATGACAGGCAAGTTCCTGGTAAAGGACAAGACAATCAGGATAGTTGATAAGCTGGTTGCCCGTAAAATGGTGGGAAAAACAGATAATAAGGTACTGATAACCGGAGAAATGCCTATACGGGCATTATTGACTGATGATGAGGATGATGAGGCTCAGCTCAATCTTAACATTTCTCTTGAGGATGCAGATTTGAGTCTCTTGCCGACAATTTCCAACTATATTGATTGGGCTGTGGGTAGCACCGATGGTTCGGTAAAAATAACCGGAACCCTGAGTCATCCGTGCTTTGAGGGGATAGTTACGATACCTGATGGTGCCTACAAGATAAAAGGGATTGAAAAACCGGTGACTGATGCTTCCATGAAGATTATGCTCATGGGAAATAATATTACACTGGAAAAATGTGTTGGTATCATGGGCAAGGGCAGTTATTCCATGTCAGGCTATGTTACCCTTGATGGGCTTAAGCCTGTTGATTACCATTTTGTTTTCGATTCCGACGGATTAAATGTAAAAAGCAATTTCTTCAAAGGGGCTTTAAACAGTACAGTCCAGATTGACAGCGTGAAAATGCCTGCTGGTATGGTAGGGGATGAGCAGCTGGAGGAAAGGGTAATACCAAAAATTTCCGGTAAGCTGTTCCTGGAAAATGTTGTTTTGTCAACGCCACCTTTGTTGGACGACAGTTCAGATATGCCTGAGGTAGCCCTGGATTATGATGTTGAGCTGGGCAAGGGTGTGAGGTTTGTCAGTGCCAATCTGGGTGACCTGCGATTGGTTGGAAGTGCTCATTTTGGCGGTACTACCCTACAGCCAAAAACCAGCGGGGCCATCACTGTCAAGAAGGGGACCATTACTTATCTGAAAACTCCATTTAATGTGGTTGAGGGTGTTATTAAATTTGATCGCTTTGAGACACTGTTGCCGTCCATCAGCCTGAAGGCAGGTACAAAGATTAGCAATACCAGGGTTTTTGCCAGCCTGTCAGGACCGGTGGAGAACATGAAGTTCAGACTCATGTCATCACCGGCAATGTCTGAAAAGGAAATTATACAGCTGCTGACCCTGCGCAGTGAATACAATTCAAAGAAAAGTGACAGCAGTCAATTTTCCTCCATGTTCAGTGTTGGCCTGCAGATGACTATCCTCTCAGAGGTGGAAACTGCCATGAGAAATGTTCTTAATCTGGACTTGTTCAGCGTAGAACGGGATACCACTGAATTTGGTGATGAAAAAACAGGCGACAAAAATTATTTCGAAGTGTATAATATCAAGATGGGTAAGGAGATAACTGACAGGTTTATGCTGCAGTATACCAAGAGCATTAACTCTGATAAATACAGGGCCGGCTTTGAATATGAGCTGAATGACAATATGAGCTTTGCATATTACAGGGATGAAAAGAATGCCAATGTTTTTGGATTAAAGGCACAATTCCGATTCTCAACGGCATCGCCGAGAAGTGATGTGGATGATGAGAAGATATACAGGGATAATATGGGCTATCGTAGTGTTAGAAGGTAAGAACTATGAATTTGGCAGATTATGTTCAGGAACTAAATAAGGTAAAAATTCTGGAACCTGATGTTGAAAGACAGCTGTGGCATGATTTTAAGGTGAATCACCATATGGATGCCCGCAGCCGTTTGATTGAAGCCTATCAGCCCCTTGTTTTCAGAACAGCACTTCCCTTCCGTTCATTAGACAACATCATGGATGTTATCCAGGAAGGAACGGTGGGTCTGATTGAGTCGGTTGAGAGCTTTGACCCCAATAAGGGGGTGGCGTTCAGCTTGTATGCTGTCTTCCGCATAAGGGGAAGGATGTATCGGTTTCTGAAGGAGGAAGGTAGAGCTGATATTGCCTGCTTGGAGGACAACCAGAAATCCGGGGGCTCTCTTTTGGATATGTTGGCCGATACGGGGACTTCCGTGCCGGAAATAGCCGAGATTCATGCCGCATCTGATATTGTCATGGAGGCTATGGACAGACTTCCTACCCGGGAGCAGCTGGTTCTTGACCAGGTATATGTACACAGCAAGGATGTCAAGAGCGTGGCTGATATGATGAATGTCAGTACAGCCCATATATACAGGTTGCAAAAAAGTGGTGTCCGCCGTATCAGGGGGATGTTGTCCAAATTTATGCATAATTGGAAATAAGCTGATTACGGTAGGAAACAGAAGAATTTTTCAAAATATTGGGAAATTTAAGCTAAAATTCGTTAATTTGCCATTTTATTCTGAAGTGATATGTGTAACTTTATTCATAGGAGCTTTAGGAGGCAAATATGAACAGACGGCAAAAGGTAAGAAAACATATATCAGCTGCAAAGGATTGGCTGGGACGCGCGGAAAATTCCATAGATAAGGAAAATGACGTGCGCAGTGATTTAGATATGATGTTGGCTCAGGCTGAGCTGCAGCATGCACAGGAGACCAAAATGAGGTGTGCCTGGAAAAAATGGCTGTTGCGGACAGCTCCTTTGCTTTTGGCTATATTGATAGGCGCAGGTTATATTTTATTTCTGCATTACAATCGTGCAGATATACCAGTGACTGCTGATGAAAGTGTTGGCGGTCAGGAAAATGTAATTGTTAAGGATGCAGATAAAAGAATTCAGGTAGATGTGATATTGCCTTCCGGGGCAGGGAGTGGGACTGTGGATGAAATCAAACCGGTGAGTCCTGAAGCATCTGCTGTAAAGAGTGAATCATCCAGTGCCTCGGGAGATGTAAAAGTTGACGAGCCGCCGGAAAATCAGGCGGGGAAACTTCCTGAGGCTGATATGCAGAGGCTGATGCAGTCTGCAGGAAAAACATTGAGGGAATAATCTAATTATTTTAGAGATTTCTATAGACAAAGAATGTGGGAGGTATTTTCTTTGAGATTTAGTTCAAAGCTTTCAAAAAAGAATTATAGGTCTTTGGCTTGTGCCTTGGCTGTAATGACTAGTTTTACCATGGTTCAGACTGCCAGTGCAGAGACGGTGGCTGATGCGCCGGCTGTGACAAGTGAAGCTCCGGCAGCTCCTGCAGAGACTAATGAGGCAGGAAAAGCTGCTGCAGTAACCAATAACGCCCCTGCAGCTAATGATAATGAGGTTGGTGGTGCATCCGCCCTGGCAAGGAGCAAATGGGAAGCAAAGAGACCTTCGGATGCCACTGTTACCAATGCAGCCCAGCGTTTGGTCGGGCGGACTATTATGGCTATCGAATTTGAAGGCATTACAGATGATGTAATCAAAACTGCTGAGGCATCATTAAGCAGTAAGGTGGGCGATAAATTAACCATTGATATGCTCACCAAGGATGCCAATAATATTTATGATACAGGATATTTCTATGATTTGTACCCAAGCTTCAAGGAGCTTCCTGAAGGTGTTGTGCTGACTTATCATGTGTTTTCCACACCTATAGTCAAGTCAATTGAGATCAAGGGCAATACATCCATTGAATCCACAGACAGCTTGCTGGGTGTCATGCAGCTCAAGCCAGGTGACAGACTTAACAGACATGCCCTGCAGGAGGATATGGCTGCCATAAAGAAAAAGTACGCCAAGGATGGTTATGTCATGGCCAAGGTTCATGACATGGGTATCAGTGATGATGGCGCATTAAGTATTGAGGTTAATGAAGGTGTTTTGGAAGGCTATAAAATCAAGGGCCTGAAAAAGACCAAGGAAAAGGTTATTTTGCGTGAGCTCCGTACTGTGGTGGGTAAGCCATTGAACAAGAAGGATATGGTGCGCAGCTATCAGCGCATTACCAACCTGAATTATTTTGAATCCGTGGATATGAAGCCAATCCCAGGAGTCGAGCCAAATGCGTGTATCCTGGAGATTGATATTACAGAGAAAAATACCGGAACCTTTGGTGTAGGTGCCGGCTATAGTACATCAGACGGTATTATCGGAATGATAAACGTCGGTGATACCAATTTCCGTGGTGTTGGAGATGCTGTAAACCTGGTGTTCACCATGAGTGGTGACTCCAAGGATGCCCGTGGATGGTCATTTTCCTATCGTCGCCCATGGCTGGATAAGCGGGAAACATCGGGAATAATCAGACTGTATAACCGTACTTATGTTTATAATGACTATAATGAAAGTGGTAGCCTGGTGGAGGAAATGCTCCGTAAGGCTTCCGGCTTTGAGTTTGGTTTTACCCGTCCACAGAGTGAGTATTCTTCAAACAGCATTTATTTCCGCAACAAGAAGGATACTTATGATCAGCATAAGAGCGGCTCTGTAGATCGCAGTACTTCCGACTATGCTGCTTGGCGCAATAAGAATTTCGGCCTTACCAGATCTATTACCTTTACCCATGCTACAGATACAAGGGATAACATCATGTATCCTACCTCCGGGCACAGTGTGGCCCTGGGTGTTGAATGGGCAGGACTTGGCGGTGATTTCAAGTATTGGAAGTATACCATTGATGATGCTGTTTACAGAAAGGTCGGACGCAATCAGATATTGGCGTTCCATACCTCCTATGGTCATTCTACAAGTGATTTGACTGAATTCGCCAAGTTCCGTCTTGGTGGTCAGGATTCCATCCGTGGTTACCGTGATGATCAGTTCCGTGGTAACAGTATGTTCCTGGAAACCATTGAATTCAGGTTCCCTCTGGGTAGCAAAATGAAGGGTGCTATCTTTACAGATCATGGTGCTGCCTGGAATAATGGCTGGCTCCCTAAGCACTTCCACAGCAGTATAGGTGTGGGAATGATGATTGATACGCCTGTAGGTCCTATACGCCTTGATTTGGGTCACGGCTCTCAGGGCAACAGAGTGCACTTTAATATTGGAACATCCTTCTGATGGTTGCCGTATTTATAGACCATACCAAGTTCATAAGGTTTTCCATCAGGCTGCTTTTACTGCTGGCTATTACCTGTATGCCAGGCAGTGGGAGCTGTCAGGCAGCCTCCGGTCCTGTAGGTGCCAGAGTAGAGGTGGTTTCTGCTGAGGTATATGGTAATATCCACATACCTACCGATGTAAAGGTGCGGATGGAAAAAAGCGTGCAGGCAATTGGCGTGCAGCTTTTGGAAGGTCATACTGTTCAGGAAGTAAAGCAACGGAAGACCCATTATGAAGACATTATCCGGCAGGTGTTTGATAAGGTTCTGGTGGGATATACCGTTGAGGGAGCAAGTATAACAGCGGATTCCTCATTGAAAATTTCGGTGAAGCTGCTATCCTGGAATGACAGGATAGATAAGCTTTCTGTTGAAACTAAAATTATAGGTATGCCTGAAGAGGTTGAAAAACTGCTGATGAAGGATATATCCGGTATTGACACTTTGTTTGATGACCTGCTTCTGGATTTGCCGGTAGCAGCAGTGGACTGGTCAAATGGTGTTGTTAAGCATCGGCTGAATGAGTTTATGGCCAAGAGGGCACCTGAATTCAGGGCTGATTTTGAACTGTCGGTAGATGAGGATACAAAGGTATTCATAGATATTTATCCTTTGCTGCCTGTGGTGAGGACCGTTGATTTAAGTATGCGTTCTGATACATTGCCAAATGCAGCGTTGCTGACACAGCGGCAAAATATGCAGGACGGTGCCGATATGTTTGTTGGTGTACCGGTGGCTTTTGTGAGCAGACATCAGGATGTCATTCAACAGCTATTGGAAAGGCGTGTGGATGATACTTCAGGGGCCAGAAGCTGGGGTGTCCATACTACGGTGACCATTATTCCAAAAGAACGCATGGGTGTAATGAGCAGGTCTAATTCTGATAAATATTTCCTGCGGTTTGAAGGGCGGGCCGAAATCGGTCACAGCAGGGATGATCGTGAAAATGATAGTGGAGTTATGGTTCGCGGCATTGTTGGCAAACAATTCAATAATGGTGATGGAGTATTTACCCTATTGGATTTTTTCCCGCAGCATGCTCATTGGAACTGGGATATTGGTTATTACAGGGACCTGCTTCCAGGTCTTAGGGGGCATGTCCGTTATGATATCAAGGATAAGTATTGGAAAGGCGCCCTGCAATATGACCTTACCGGTCGGTGGTCTGTTTTGTATGAATACCGGGAGAAAAACTCGATTAACGAGATTGCCCTGCGCTATAAACTTCACGATTTTTTAAGTGTGGAATGTGCAATGGATAATCATGATAAATGGTTGCGATTTATAGGTTATTTTTAATTATCTTATTGAATGAACAATGAGAGTTTGTTATAATAAGTGCAGTTATGTGGCTGGCTTGTCCGTGTTCAATGAAATAGGACATGGGGGACAGCAGCGTATATTCTAAGTGAAAAGAAGGAGAAAAATATGATTCAGTTAAAGAAAACTCAGGTTAAGATTATCAGCGTGCTTATTGCACTGGTATTTGTAGGCAGTGTTGTGGCACTGGCATTATCACAGTCCAATAACAGCATCGCTTCTGCAGCAGCATCTTCAAATGTTGGCGTAGTTGATTATCAGCAGTTTGGTGCCCTTAAGGATTATACTGATGTACAGGCCCAGATGGAAAAGCTGGCAAAGGATGCAGAGGCTGAATTTAAAGAAAAGTCTGCTAATATGAATGATCAGCAGAAGCAGGAGTATTATCAGCAGACCATGCAGCGCCTTCAGCAGCAGCACAACGACATGATGGAGCCTATCCGCCAGAAGATTGATGCAGCCGTAAAAGAGGTTGCTGAAGCAAAGGGTATCACCGTAGTTCTGAATAAGGAAGCTGTTGTTTATGGCGGTACTGACCTTACTCAGGATGTTATCAAGAAGCTGAATAAGTAATTTTTGTCTGTAATATAATTATTTTGGTGCCGAGCACAGTAGGTGCTCGGTACTTTATTACTAGAGGGGGATTCTTATGGCTGTTGAGGAGCGTAATGCAGAAAAGAAAAATAACAGCTTAAGAACGAAGTACTTGGGTGCTGGTATGGCCACTATTGCTGTTATTGTTATAGTGGTTCTTTTCCTTTTCTTCAAAAATAATGATTCCCACCCCCAGCAGGATGAGCCACAAATCGGGGTTTTGGATATGCAGACTTTGATCAGGTCCCATCGTGATTATGGAAAGCTACAGACCATGATGCGGGAGGCAGCCAGTCTGTCAGCGCAAGTCAGCCTTGATAATTTTGAATTCACCATGAAACAGATGGATGCAGAGAAAAAGCTCTTTGATGACGAGGCCCGGCAAAAGACCAATCTGGAGATGATTACCAGACATTCTCAGAAGATGGAGGAGCTGCAGGCCCGTTCTGATGAAATATACAAAAGAATGAAGCCACTGTTTGATCAGGAGCGTGATGCGATTGACAAAGAGTATGGGAACAGGATATTAAATCTCCAGCTCAAGGCTGATAATGCAATAGTTCTGGAATTGAGTGATGATCAGAAAAAGGCCATAGAAGCCGAATGGAAACAGCTCAAGGAAGAACGCAATCAAAAGCAAAATGAATTACTGGAGGCCCAGCAGGCCCGTTTTGAACAGCAGGTCGAAGCAGAAATTGGAGAAGAACGACGCAGGATGATTGCTGAAAGGGATACCATAAGAAATCAGTCCCAGATGGAAGCAATACAGCACATGACGCAGGTACAGGACCGCAACACCCAGGCGGTTAATGATGCTTTACAGCCTATACAGCAAAAGATGAATATGGCAAAGAAAAGGGCTGCACTGGAAATTAAGCTGACGGAAATAAAACTTTTAAGGCAGAAAATTTTTGATGATATTTCCGGCAGGGCAGCCAAGTTGGCAATCATTCATCATCTTAGTCTGATTATTGCAGATCCTGTGGATAATATTCGGGGGATGGAGTATGATTCTTTGGGGATCGGTGACTGGCGTGAGCTGCGTTCTCCGGTTATTGGAATCAATACCATGGATCTTACCGATGAAATGCTGCAGGAAATGAAAAATATACAGTAATGGAAAGAGGAAATGTACGATGAAGGCAAAGAAAAAATCGTTATTTTTAATGTTAATGGCAGTTTGTGTTATGCTTGTAACTGCCGGATGTGGCAAGGTCAATATAGGCTATGTTGATTATACCCGTATACAGCAGGAGGCTCCTCAGGTAAAAAGCTCTATGGATGAGATGAAGACCCGTATGGAGGATTTCCAGAAGGATGCAGAAAAGCAGCTCCAGGAGCACGCTGCCAATATTAATTCTGAAGAGGATGTCCAGAAACTGCAGGATTTGCAGCAGCAGCTCAGGATGCAGGGTGCAGGTATTCAGCAGCAGTATGCTACCCAGGTGCAGACAAAGATTTATGCAGCAATGGATGGCATAGCCCAGGAAAAGAAGTTGGATGCTGTAATTAAGAGCAATGGTAAGGACAGTATGATTTCTGGTGGCATTGATGTTACTGATGAGGTCATAGCAAAGCTCCAGTAAGAGGAGAAAATATTATGAAAATGACACTACAGGAGATCGCGAAGCTGGTAGGTGGTCGCCTTGAAGGCGATTCTTCCATTGTTATCAGCAGTGTAAATAACATAGAGGGCGCTGACAATGCTTCCATTACCTTTGCTGATGAGGCTCATGTGGAGGCAGCTGCCGTTTCCAAGGCCGGTGCAGTGTTATTGCCAAATACTGTAAAAACAGATTTTCCATTGCCGGCGATTTATGTGGAGGATACCAGAGCAGCTTTTGCAGTTCTGTTGACCACATTTTTCCCTCCAATACGCCATGAAAAGGGAATAAGTGAAGATGCCCACATTGGCAAGGATGTAACAATCGGTGAAGGCGTTACTATCCTGCCTTTTGCTTATGTGGATGACCATGCGGTGATAGGCGATGGCGTTACCATATATCCTCATGTATATGTGGGACAATATTCTGAGATTGGTGATTACACAGTACTGTATTCCAGTGTTACCATTAGGGAACACTGTAAGGTCGGTAAAAGGGTAATCATTCACAGCTCTGCTGTAATAGGGGCCGATGGTTTTGGCTTCACTACAAAGGATGGTATCCATACCAAGGTACCACAGGTTGGCAATGTTGTTCTGGAGGATGATGTGGAAATAGGGGCCCATGCCGGTATCGACCGGGCCACTATAGGATCTACAATAATAGGTCATGGTACCAAGGTGGATAATCTGGTACACATTGGACATAACTGCCATATTGGAGCCAATAATCTGATCGTTGCTCAGGTGGGAATATCCGGTTCCACCAATACAGGTGACAATGTTACCTTTGGTGGTCAGACAGGTACAGTCGGTCATATTAATATCGGTGGGAATTCTGTGTTTGCTGCCCGAAGCGGTATAATCGGCAATACTCCGGAGGGAGTATTTTACGCCGGGTTCCCGGCCCGTCCTCACCAGGAGTGGCTGAGAATGCAGGCCCATTTGCAGAAGATAACTGATATGAGTAAGAAAATTAAGGCTTTGGAAAAAAAGCTGGCTGAACTGAATACAAAATAAAAAAAGCTGCCTTGGGGCAGCTTTTTTTCCGATAAGGCAGGCATTGACCTGTTCCTTTAACAGGGACAGCCAATGATGATGGACAGCCATGTCCTTCGTGACCTGTGTTGGCTTGACTATTCGCTGTTCAAGAGTAAAATTTATATTAATGGTCGATTTATATGCTTATTCAGGAAAAGATTCGGGTTGGAAGGAAATTTTATGGGATATTATTTGATGAAATTTTTTAGCTGGCTGGCATGTCGTTTTTCCATGGATTCCTGTAACAGTTTTGGAAGATGGTTGGGGAAAGTTACCTGGCTGCTTGTTCCGGCAAAAAGGAAAAGAATGGCAGTCGATAATATTATCCGCTGCCTGACCGTTGAGGAGACGGAAGCAGAGCGGATTGCAAGAGCCTCATGGATACAGTTTGGCCCAATGCTCATGGAGGTATTAAGGTATCCTGAGCTGATAAAAAATGATTTTATGAAGGAATATGTGTCCATTGAAGGCCTTGAGTATTTAATGGAGGCTATTAACCGTAAGCAGGGGGCGGTAATTGCAACTTCCCACAGCGACAGCTGGGAGCTTATGGGAGCAGCTCTGGCCTATTATGGTGTTCCCCTGGTGGGGGTGGCACGCAAGCAGAAAAACAGCGCCATGGACAGGTTTATTAATGAATATCGGACTCTTGTGGGCATGCATATTACCTATACAAGTGGGGTCAGGGAAATGTTTAATATGATTCAGGAGGGGTGGATGATTGGTTTAATCACTGATCAGGATCCCAGCCTTCGGGATGGAATTATCATAGAATTCTTTAACCGTAAGACCAATTGCTTTGTGGGACCGGCTACAATAGCACGCTCCAAGAAAGCACCTATCTTTCATGCTCAAATGATGCACAGGCCGGATGGCGGTCATCATATAAAGGTTTATCCGCCTGTTTATGTTGAACGGACCAAGGATAAGAAAAAGGATATTGAAGTTGCGACACAACACTTGATGGATGTGCTGGAAAGCCATATCAGAAAATATCCTGAGGACTGGTTCTGGCTCCATGACAGATGGAAGTCTGTTCGCAGTATAGGCCTTGATTAGTAAACTTGCAGTATTGATAATTATTCGCTAAAATTAAGATGATACGTTTTGTTAAGGAGGGCTGAATTTGGTTAATCAGACTACCCTTAACTCAGAAGTGAGTTATACAGGGGTTGGCCTGCATTCAGGAATAAATGTTGAAATGGTGCTGCAGCCGGCATCTGCTGATACTGGCATAGTGTTTGTAAGAAGTGACTTGCCAGGGAATCCACAGGTAAGGGCAATCGCAGCTAATGTGACATCGACTATGCGGGCAACGACAATTGAAGATAATGGAATCAAGGTGTTTACCATTGAACACCTGATGTCGGCATTTCATGCCATGGGAATTGATAATTGCCGAGTGCTCATGAATGCGGAGGAACCGCCTGTGGCTGATGGCAGCTGCAGAGCTTTTTGCGAGCTGATTCAGAAGGCAGGGGTTAAATCCCTGGAGGCGCCACGAAAGGAAATAATTATTGACAGGTTATACCGCGTTGATGATGGGGATAAGTTTGTCATTGCATTGCCTTATGATGGCTTCAGGGTGAGTTTTACCTCTATAAACCCTCATCCGCTCATTGGCATACAGTATGGAGACTATGAGATTTCCAGGGAGGTCTTTCAACGGGAGATTGCTCCGGCCAGAACTATTGCTTATGAAGCAGAGGTGGAGGCCCTGCGCAAAATGGGACTCGGCCTTGGGGGCACAATGGAAAATGTCATTGTGTATAATGATGAGGGCTGGATGAATGAGTTGATTTATCCCGATGAGCTGGTGAGGCACAAAATTTTGGATATAGTTGGCGATTTGCGGCTGACCGGCATTGTAAAGGGACATTTTATTGCAGTGAAATCGGGCCATGCATTGAATACCACATTGGCAAAATGTTTATATGACCAGTTTTGCAGAAAGTAAATATAAATAGAAAACTACGCTAAAAGAAAGAAGGTTTTTACCATGATATTAGAAATAGACGAGATTAAGAAAATTTTGCCTCATCGTGCACCTTTTCTTCTGGTTGACAGGATTATAGAAATTGATCCTTTTAAATCAGCAACAGGCATCAAGAATGTAACTTTCAATGAACCGCAATTTCATGGTCATTTTCCTCATAAGTCCATCATGCCTGGCGTTCTGATCCTTGAGGCCATGGCGCAGGTGGGGGGCATTGCCATGCTTTATCCTGAGGAAAACAGGGGGAAAATAGCTCTGTTTGGGGGCATGGATAATATTAAATTTAAAAAAATGGTTGTTCCGGGGGATCAGCTTATTATGAAGGCTGAGCTTATGAAAGTGCATGGCGACTATGGCCGCCTTCATGCAGAGGCTTTTGTTGATAATGTTTTTGCGGCACAGGGAGATTTTACTTTTGCCCTGCAGCGACCAGAAAATCAGTAATATGGGTATATTGCTGTGAAAAATGGAATAATTTTTAGTATTTGCCCATATATGGCTTATTTTCGCCAAAAATGAGATGTAACTGCTTATGACATTATATTAATTTATATAATAGTAGGTGCATATTATTGGGCATACTAAAGGAGTGTAGTTTTATGACAGATAATAACAATTCTGTTGCAGATATACATAAATTTGCTGTGGTACATCCAAATGCCAAGCTGGGGAAAAATGTCAAGATAGGACCATTTTCGGTGATTGGCGAGCATGTCGAGATAGGTGATGGTACTGAGATTGGACCTAGTGTAGTGCTTACCGGATGGACCAAAATTGGTAAGGATTGTCATATTTTTCAGGGGGCATCTGTAGGTGAGGAGCCTCAGGACCTGAAGTTTAAGGGAGAGCGCAGCTTCGTTGAAATAGGTGATCGTACCAAGATTCATGAATTTTGCACTGTGCATCGTGCCTGCGGGGAAGATGAAGTGACCCGTATAGGTGATGACTGTCTGCTGATGGCATATGTACATATAGCACATAACTGCGTTTTGGGAAATCATGTAGTTATGGCCAATGCAGCTATGATAGCAGGGCATGTAATCATCGAGGACCGGGCCGTTGTTGGTGGAATGGCAGGCTTTCATCAGTTCGTGCGTATTGGGCGCAATGCCATGGTGGGTGGCATGTCCCGGAATGTGCATGATATTGTGCCGTTTACATTGGTGGAGGGGTCTCCTGCCAAGGCCTGTGGGCTTAATACTATAGGTATGTCCCGGGCAGGCATTTCAATCGAATCACGCAAAAAGATAAAGCAGGCATACAAGCTGCTGTATCGTTCCGGGCTCAGGCTGGATGATGCCATTAAGGAAATCGAAAATCAGGTGGAATCCTGTGAGGAGGTAGAGCACCTCCTTACATTCCTGAAGAATGCTGACCGGGGAATCTGCCGTCCAAGTAACAGACATAATTCCAAGGATTCGGCAGACGACGCTGAGGATTAATTGGCGGAGGTTAAATATGGAAAAAATCGGGCTGTTGGCCGGTGTTGGCAGGTTGCCTGTAGAGTGTGCAATAGCTGCAGGGAAGCTGGGATATGAGGTATATGCTGTTGGTCTGATTCCCGGAGTGGATGAAGAACTGCAGGAATGTGTGGCCGGATATACAGATATCAATGTTGCCCAGTTGCAGGCTATAATAGATTATTTGAAAGAGAATGGTGTCCATAAGGTTACCATGTTGGGCAAGGTTACCAAGGAGATTTTATATAGTGGCCAACATGTTCAGCCGGATTTAAGGATGCTGTCACTTATATTTACCTTGCCGGACCGTAAGGATGATACCTTGATGCTGGCCTTTATTAATGAGTTGGCAAAGGACGGGCTGGAGGCCTTTGACCAGACTGAACTGATCAAGTCATTGATGCCTGCGGCCGGAGTGCTTACCAGGCGTCAACCTACTGATGATGAAATAAAAGATATGAAATTCGGTATGGAAATGGCCCGGGAAATAGGACGCTTGGATGTAGGGCAGACTGCAGTGGTCAAGAATCTGGGGGTTATGGCCCTGGAGGCTATAGAGGGTACAGATGCGTGTATCCGTCGTGGCGGTGAGCTGGCACGGGGAGGCGCAGTTGTTGCCAAGGTGGCAAAACCAAAACAGGATTTCAGATTTGATGTTCCTGCAGTGGGAGTTACTACACTGGAAAGTATGATTGCTGTAGGAGCCAAGGCGTTGGTAATAGAGGCCGGGCGAACGCTGCTGGTCGATAAGGCCAGGGTGGTAGAGCTGGCAGATGCAAATGACATAGCTATTGTTGTCATGGAATAGAAATTTAGTTCATATTAAAAGAAAGGGGCTGACGGAAGCAGTCCCTTTCTTGTGCATAAACAGGAAATGTGCGATAATATAGTGTAACGCATTTTGTATGATAAATCATTATGCTTCAGAAATGAGGGGGAAAATGTTAAAGATAATGTTTTCTGCCGGTGAGCCCTCCGGCGATCTGCACGGGGCCAGCTTGGCCAAGGCTGTGCTGGAAAAATGTCCTGATGCTGAATTAATTGGCTTTGGGGGTCCGCAAATGGCAGATGCCGGGGTACGCTTGTGTGCTGATATGCGTGAATATAGCGTAATGGGCGTTTGGGAAGTAATTAAAAACATTAGACGCATTTTTCTCCTTTTAAACAGGTTATGTGATTTTATGCGCAGTGAAAAACCGGATCTTCTGGTACTTATTGATTACCCTGATTTTAACTGGCGGTTGGCCGCTAAGGCAAAAGCAATGGGAATACCGGTTTTTTCCTATATTCCGCCCTCGGCCTGGGCATGGCGTAAGGGCCGGGCAAGGAAATGTGCTGCTGTTGCAGATGAGCTGGTGGCCATATTTCCTTTTGAGCTGCCTGTCTATGAGGCAGCAGGGGCGAATATATCATTTTGTGGCAATCCAATGCTTGATACTGTGAAGGCATCTATGTCAGCTGATGAGGCCAAAAAATATTTTTCGGTTTCGCCGGAAGCTGTACCGGTGCTTCTTTTGCCTGGGAGCAGAAGACAGGAAATTGCCAAATTGCTGCCACCAATGCTGGATGGGGCTAAATTGCTACAGGAGGATAATCCGCAGCTCGAATTTTATTTGCCTGTGGCCCCGGGAATAAGCCAGGACTTTTTGGAGGAATTTGCCGGGGATTGTGGTGTGGTTATTCACTATACCCGGGATCATACTTATGATTTAATGAATATCTGTCAGTTTGCTATTGCTACATCCGGTACAGTGGTACTGGAGGCAGCTATTATGGGATTGCCCTGTGTAGCCCTGTACCGTATGGCACCGTTAAATTATGCCATAGGCAAGCTGCTGGTGGATATAGATTATTTCACGCTGCCTAATATTTTGGCAGGCAAGGAGGTCCAAAAGGAGCTTCTGCAGGATGAGGTTACCGGTGCTGAGATATTCAGACAGGCCAGGAAGTATTATGCTTCACCGGATTACCGCAATATGGTCATAGATGGACTTGCTGCTGCGGTAAAACAGCTGGGCGAGCCTGGGGCTGCGTCCCGTGTGGCTGAAAGGATTATAGCGGCAGCCCGAGATAATGGGGCTGAGCTGGAGGTAAATCAATGAAGAATTATAAGCGTCTGCTTATGTATATAAAGCCATATATTAAACGGCTGCTGATGGCAGTGGTGTGTATTATTATGGCGGCAGGAGCCAATCTCTATCTGCCTTGGATCATCAAGGACATGATAGATAAGGTACTCCTGGACCGGGATATGTATATGCTGAATCTTATTGCCATAGGTATTTTGGTGGTTATGTTCATCAGGGGCGTATTCTATTATGGGCAGAGTTATCTTGTATCCTATGTAGGTGAGCGCGTTATCATAGATGTGAGAAGCGTTTTGTTTAAAAAGTTTCAGCGCATGCCGTTGTCTTACTATGATAAGACACAGACAGGTACGGTTATGAGCTATGTCACCAATGATGTTTCTGCCATGCAGAATGCCATTGTCAACAATCTTATTGAAATGGTCACAGAGTCATCGATTCTGATAGGTTCTCTGGTGATGATGGTGTACCTTGACTGGCGGCTTAGCATGCTGACATTGATGACTATTCCATTGGTCGGATATGCTATGAAGATTTTCGGGCGCAAGCTCAAATCATCAGGAACCTTGATTCAGGAGAGAATGGCAGATATTACCTCCATGCTTCAGGAAAGCATTTCTGCTATCAGGGTGGTCAAGTCATTTGTTAGGGAAGCCTATGAAATAAAACGGTTTGAGCGGGAAAATATTTTGAATTTCCAGGCGGCCATGAAAAATGTAAAGCTCATGAGTCTGCTTACACCAACCGTAGAATTTTTGGCTGCTGTGGCAGTTACCTTTATTGTTTGGTTTGGCGGATATGAAGTGGTTAACGAGACTATTACCGCCGGTGAACTGGTGGCCTTTTTGACTTATGCAGTCAATTTGGCCAACCCTGTCAAACGCCTCAGCCGTGTATATGGCAGTATCCAGAAGGCCATGGCCGCTGCTGACCGGGTGTTTGATGTAATGGATATGGATGAGAAAATCAAAAACCGCCCTGGTGCCGTTGAATTGCCGGCTGTTAAGGGCCGGGTGGTGTTCGATAATGTTACCTTCTCTTACAAGGAAGGACAGAATGCACTGTCCAATATAAATCTGGAAGCAGAGCCCGGACAGATGATAGCCCTGGTGGGTCCAAGCGGCAGCGGTAAATCCACAATTGCTAACCTTATTCCCCGATTCTATGATATTGATTCCGGGAGTATAAGTGTGGATGGCTATGATGTAAGAGATGTCACCACAGATTCCCTTAGGGAACAAATCGGGTTGGTCCCACAGGAAACCATGCTGTTCAGCACCACTGTGATGGAGAATATAAGATATGGCCGGCTGGATGCAACTGATGAGGAAATTATTGCTGCCTCCAAGGCTGCAAATGCAGATGAATTTATCGTTGAACTGCCGGAAGGCTACGATACCAAAATTGGTGAGCGGGGGCTGAATCTTTCCGGTGGACAGCGCCAACGACTGGCTATTGCCAGGGCTATTTTGAAAAATCCAAGGGTTTTAATCCTTGATGAAGCCACATCAGCTTTGGATACTGAAAGTGAGAAAATCGTTCAGGATGCTTTGGATAAGCTGATGCGTGGGCGTACCTCCTTTGTGATTGCCCACAGGCTGTCCACGATATTTAATGCCGATCAGATCTTTGTCATTGAGAATGGGCATGTTGTTGAGCATGGTACTCATGAGAAGCTGTTGGCCATGAATGGTCTGTATAGTAACCTATACAACATACAGTTCCGTAATAACAACGCATAAGCGAGGAGACATATATTAATGCTGCATTTAGTGTACAATATTACAGCTATACTGGTTGTTATACTGATGACACCGGTATTCTGTATTCGGGCTGTCCGGGAAAAAGGATTTGTTCAGAGAATCAAACAGCAGCTTGGTTTTTTGCCGAAGCATTCCCTGGACAAGGTTGTCCGTAAAAATTGTATATGGGTTCATGCTGCTTCGGTGGGGGAAATAGTCGCCGCCAGTCCTTTAATAACGGAATTTCATCGTAAATTTCCGCAAAGTCCGATATTGGTGTCTGTATTTACCAACAGCGGCTATGAAATGGCCAATCGCATAATAAAGGATGCAGACAGTATTATCCATTTTCCCTTTGATTTGCCCTGGTTATCAGCAAATCTCCTCTATCGTGTCCGCCCACGGGTTTTTATGCCTGTGGAGACTGAGTTATGGCCCAATTTTCTCAGGGCCTGCAAACGCCTGGATATCCCGGTATTGATGGTAAATGGCCGTATCAGTGATAAAAGCGTAAAGCGCTATCGCTATATGTACAGCCTGTGGGATGAAATTCTCAGTACCATTAAGGTTTTTGCCATGCAGTCCAGTGTGGATGCCGAAAATATAATAAAGCTTGGTGCAGACCCTGCGCTTGTTACTGTTACAGGCAACACCAAGTTTGATCAGACCTACACAAATGTAAGCGAAGAGGAAAAACATAATCTGCTGCTGGAATTGGGCCTGGATGACAATCAGGGAATCTTTTTGGCTGGTTCTACCCATAAAGGGGAGGAGGAGCATGTCCTGAAGGCCTATAACAATCTGAAAAGGCTGTTTCCGAAGGCTAAGCTGGTTATTGCTCCCCGGGCTATCCTGCGCACCAATACAATCCTGGAGCTTTGTGATCAATATTGCTTTAAGGCTGTTACCAGAACCCAGCTGCAGGAAAAATATTCCACAGATCATGATGTGGTAATACTCAATACAATTGGCGAGCTTGGCAAGATGTACAGTGTAGGGGATGTTATCTTTGTGGGGGGCAGCCTGGCACCCCATGGGGGACATAATATACTGGAGCCGGCAGCTCACGGTAAGGCGATTATCGTGGGGGATAATATGTTTAACTTCAAGGATACCCATACGCTGTTCAAGAACCGCAATGCAGTTGTCACTGTCAGTGACGGTAATCAGCTGGTGGATGAGGTGCAAAGACTGTTTCAGGATGATGATGAGCGTCATCGTATGGAGCGTGAAACCCTGTCCATCGTAAGTGAAAACCAGGGAGCTGCAGAACGGACCGCTGTAATATTGGGTGATTTACTGCAAAAGGTTGAGCAGAATAAGGTCAAGGCTACAGATAAGCTGGAAAACTTCCAGACCTATTTCATGCAGATAGTGCATAATAAAGAACCCCAGGGCTTTCTTACCCGTTGTGTGGTCCATATACTCTATCTCCTGTCTCATGTATACAGCTTGTTGGTCAACATTAAGCTGGACAGCTACAAATTTGGTATCTGCAAAAGTACCAGGCTTGATTGCTTTGTTATCAGTCTTGGTAATATAACTGTTGGAGGTACCGGCAAGACGCCTACTGCACAGCGAATGGCAAGGTATATCAGGGATATGGGCTACAAGGTGGTAATACTGAACCGTGGTTACCGTGCCAAATGGCAGGGGGAGGTTGGATTGGTTTCTGACGGCAAACATATTTATATGGAGGCTGATCAGGCTGGTGATGAGGCGTACATGCTGGCAAAGCATTTGCCGGATGTACCTGTACTCATTGGGGCGGATCGGTCCAAAACCGGACAGTATGCAGTCGATAACTTTGGGGCAGAGGTTGCAATCCTTGATGACGGTTTTCAGCATTGGAAGCTGGTAAGGGATATAGATGTGGTGCTTATAGATTCAGTAAATTTATTTGGCAATGGATATGTTTTGCCAAGGGGAACCCTGCGGGAGCCACTGAATCATCTGGAACGGGCTGATGTGTGCCTGATGACCAAGGTTGATCAGGGATTACCAGGATATAATAAATATGTCCGTGATCAGATAGCAAAATACGGTAAACAGCCTATTATTGTCGAAAGTATACATCATCCGCAGTCCTGTATTGAACTGTGTGAGTGGAAGCGGAATATTGCCGACGAGGGAATGCCTGTAACAATAATCAAAGGGAAAAAGGTAGTTGCCCTGTCAGCTATTGGCAATCCGGTGTCCTTTGAGCAGACTGTCTGCAGTACCGGTGCCGTCATAATTGAAAGCTTCCGTTTCCCGGATCATCATGAGTATACCCAGGAGGAAATGGTCGATGCCATGGAACAGGCTGTACGCCAAGGTGCAGAGGCTATTGTTACTACTGAGAAGGATGCGGTAAAGCTGCCTATGGAATTTTTGGCGGCTGTACCGGAGGATAAGGCGATTCCTGTGTATATCCTCACTGTAGAGGTGGTATTGCAGGATGGAAAAGATGAATTTGAGGCGATGCTCAGGGAAAAGCTTGAGGGTCGCAGGAAGAAAGGCTGATTTTATGAATACTCTTTGTATTATTCCGGCGCGATACGCCTCAACCAGACTGCCGGGTAAACCTTTGGCAGATATAGCCGGTAAGCCTATGATTGTCAGAGTATACCAGCAGGCAGCAAAGGCGAAAAGAATTACTGATGTAATAGCGGCCGTTGATGACAAACGGGTCTATGATGCTGTAGTGAATAATGGCGGCAAGGCCATGATGACAGCAAAAAATCATCCTACGGGGACAGATCGTCTGGCAGAGGTGGCAGCGGCACATCCGGAGGCAGAGCTCATCATAAATGTTCAGGGGGATGAGCCCTTGATAGAGCCTGCCATCATAGATGCCCTGGCAAGGGCTTTTGACGAGGATCCGGACCTGCAGATGGCAACAGTGAAATCGCCGATATTGGATAAAGCCGAGATTGATAATCCAAATAATGTAAAGGTGGTAACCGACAAAAAGGACTATGCACTGTATTTTTCCAGATCGGTATTGCCTTTTTTCCGGGAAAATACTGGGGTGAAGGTATATAAGCATATCGGAATATATGCTTATAAACGGGACTTTTTACTGCGTTATGCCAAAATGGAACCTACAGATTTGGAAAGGACCGAATCTCTTGAGCAGCTTCGGGCCCTGGAAAATGGCTACAGGATAAAGGTTATAGAAACTGACTTCCACTTTGTTGGTGTAGATACACCGGAGGATCTGGAGTTGGTCAATATAGAATATGAAAAGCGTTTAAATGGGCATAAAGCCTAGAAAGGATGGTAAGGAATATGAATACGGTTCAGGTGGGAAATTTTGAGATTGGTAATGGCAAGCCGTTGGCGTTGTTGGCTGGTCCGTGTGTACTGGAAGGTTTGGACCGCTGCCTGATGATAGGCCGTACTATCAAGGAAATAACCAGCAGACTGGGTATACCATATGTATTCAAGGCCTCCTTTGATAAGGCTAACCGGTCTTCCTTTAATGGCTTCCGTGGTCCTGGCTTGAAAAAGGGGCTGGAAATGCTTCAGACCATCAAGGATGAACTGCAGGTGCCTATTGTTACGGATGTTCATACTGAGGAGCAGGTAAAGCCGGTATCCAAGGTGGCAGACATTATCCAGATTCCTGCGTTCCTATGCCGTCAGACTGACCTTTTATACGCTGCTGCCCAAAGTGGTGCCGTGGTCAATGTCAAAAAAGGACAGTTCATGGCGCCTGGTGATATGCGCAATGTTGTTGACAAACTCCACGAGGGTGGATGCTCACAGATTATGCTTACTGAGCGTGGTGCAACCTTTGGCTATAACAATCTGGTTGTAGATATGCGTGCATTCCCTATCATGAGGTCCTTTGGTTATCCTGTAGTTTTTGATGGTACTCATAGCGTGCAGTTACCTGGTGGAGCAGGTACCTGCTCAGCGGGAAACCGTGAATATGTACCTCATCTCGTCAGGGCTGCAGTGGGTGCCGGCGTGGATGCTCTCTTTATGGAGGTTCATGATAATCCTGAGGAAGCCTTGTGCGATGGTCCTAACATGGTTTATCTTGATAAGCTGGAAGATCTTTTAAAGAGTGCTATAGCAATACATGATGTGGTAAGAAAATGATATTTTTCTCCCGGATTGTATCAGCATATGGTTTTTGTGGAGAATAAGGATTTGAACAATGCGTCATAAGATAGAGGAGTCATATTAATGATAAAGGATTCGGCAATTGCTACGCTGCGTATAGAGGCAGATTCGGTTCTTGAGCTTATTAATCATGTGGATGATGAATTTGAACGCGTGGTACAGTGTATACTGGACTGTAAAGCGCGTGTCATAGTAACTGGTATGGGCAAGTCAGGACATGTTGGCAGGAAAATTGCTGCCAGCCTGGCCAGCACAGGTACACCGGCCTTCTTTATGCATCCGGCAGAGGCCTTTCATGGTGATTTGGGAATGGTGACTGCCGAGGATGTGGTTATTGCCATATCTAACAGCGGAGAAAGTGCTGAAGTCGTCAATATATTGCCTGTTATCAAGCGTATAGGGGCTAAAATTGTAGCAATGTCAGGGCGTCGTGATTCTTCCCTTGGGAAAAATGCTGATTTTTATGTGGATGTGAGTGTGGAAAAGGAAGCCTGTCCTTTGGGATTGGCACCTACGGCCAGTACTACTGCCACTTTGGCCATGGGAGATGCCATAACGGTGGCACTCCTTGAGGCAAGGAACTTTACCCGTCAGGATTTTGCATTGTTTCATCCGGGAGGTTCCTTGGGCAGGAGGTTGCTCCTTACCGTGGAAAATGTCATGCACAGTGGGGAGGACAATCCGATTATACATTACAGTGCTACTGCCAAGGAAGCACTCTTTATGATGACGGACAAAGGGTTGGGTGCTACCTCTGTAGTAGATGATAATGGGGTATTTATTGGACTTGTCACTGATGGTGATATACGACGGTGCCTGGCCAAGGGAAGTCAATTCCTCGATGAATCAGTGGAGGAGCTGATGACCAGGACACCATTGACCATATCCAAGGAAAAGCTTGCGGCTTCAGCACTGAGTATTATGGAAAAGCATAAGCCAAGGCCTATTACGGTTTTACCAGTGGTGGATGCTGATAAAAAACCTGTAGGTATCGTACATTTGACGGATTTGCTGCGTCAGGGAGTTGTTTGATATGGTTATTAGTGCAGGAGCAGAACAGGCTGCAAAAAAAATCAAAATGGTCATTTTTGATGTGGATGGCGTTCTTACTGACGGGCAGATTTATATGGGGCCTTCAGGTGAAATCGCCAAATCCTTTTCGGCCAGGGATGGTATGGGAATCACCCTGCTCCATAAGGCCGGACTGCAAAGCGCCATCATTACAGGCAGAGAATCCCAGATAGTGGCAAGGCGGGCAGCCGAGCTGAAAATTTCCTCTGTGTCCCAAGGCTGTGCTGATAAGAGAAAAGCCTATGGTGAACTTAAGCAGAAATATGATTTGAAGGATGAGGAAATTGCCTATGTGGGGGATGACCTGAACGACCTGCCGCTCATCATAACAGCAGGGCTGGGTTGTGGTGTTGGTGATGCCATACCGGAAATCAAGAAATATGCAATGCTGGTGGCTGAAAGTCATGGGGGCACCGGAGCAGTAAGGGAGATTATTGAGTATATATTGAAAAAACAGGGCAAATGGAAAGCTTTGGTAGAGAGCTTTATGGCCAGCCACCCTGTTGATAACATTGGGCAATAAGTGTATTCTTTTGGTGAGGGATTTTTTATGGTATACAAACTTCTTATGCTTATGAGCTGGATTACCTGCAGGATGCCGTACAGCTTCCTGATGAAAGCAGGTAAGGGCTTGGGAATTTTATATTACAGATTCATAAAAAAGCAGAGGAATCTGGCTATCAAGCAGATGATGGAGTCCTTGAAGATTGAAAGGCCTGAGGCTGAAAGGCTCATTAGGGAATCCTTTATAAATATGGGGAAAAACTTCATGGAAGTTTTGTATATGCCTGCCCTGAACAAGAAGAATTTTCATAAACATATTCAGATAGAGCATTTGGAGAGAATGCAGAATGCCCTGAAGGAAAAGCATGGGGTAGTGGTACTGACCGGACATGTTGGAAACTGGGAATGGCTCTCTGCAGCCTTTACCATGAATGATTTGCCTGTCAGTGCCATAGCAAAGCAACAGCCAAATATGGATTATACCAATGCGTTGAATGACCTTCGGGCAACTATCAATGTCGAGATTTTTTCCCGTGGGACCAGTGAGCTTCTTTCGGCGGCCAAGGCATTGAAAAAAGGTAGGATTTTAGGATTTTTGGCGGATCAGGATGCGGGTCCTGGCGGTGCATTTATCGACTTTCTCGGTAAGACTGCATCCACGCCCATGGGGGCTGCTGTATTTGCCAGAAAGTTTAATTCCCCAATCATTCCGGCATTTATTCTTCGTCAGCCTGATGGCCATCACAAGGTTCTGGTTGGTGAAGTATTACGCTATGAAGATACAGGGGATGCAGATAAAGATTTGTTTGATTTGACATACAAGATGACAAAAATACTTGAAAAGGTTATTATAGATAATCCCACACAGTGGTTATGGTTTCAGAAAAGGTGGAATACGCCGCCTGAGCAGCAGGTTCACAAGCATCATACAGTGAAGGCAGAGGTACAGGATAATGAGTAAAAAGGGCAAGGCGATAATAGCTGTTTTTTCCATATTGCTGGCTGTGCTGATTGCCTGGGCAGTCAACAATATACCTGATGGACCTGATATTAATCGTGTTCCTCTGGAAAAAAGAGTTGTAAGTTTTGAGGGGAATACCATTCAGGAGGAAAAGGATGGCCGGATTTTATGGTCCATTACTGCTGCTAATATTGAGATGGATATTGATACCAAGGATGCCTCATTGACTGATGTTAAGGCTGTGTTTAATTTTGAGGATGGACGCACGGTAAACCTGACAGCTCCTAAGGCAATATTCAATGATAAGACACATCATCTGGAGGTCTTAAACGGCGTATCAGGCGAGAGCAGCGATGGTGGCAGATTTTCCTGTACTGAGATAGAATGGTTGGCTGAGAAAGAATTGCTGGCCATGAAGGGCGATGCCAGCATTGAATATGAAAAGGAGGCAGTAAAGGCCTCAGGTGACAGAATAGAAAGTGCTAATGGATTCAGGAATTTTAAGATAAGTGGAAATGCTCACTTGGAGAAAGGGAACTAGCTATGGATATGAAGTCTGGGAAAAAAATAAGTGTTATGGCCTGTGCAGCTTTACTGACAGTATCAGGTACCCTTTTTGCGGCTGAGAACAGCTCGGAAAAGGCGTCTCTGGATGCAGAGGTTGTAGAATACAATATGGAAACCGGCATGTCTACCGCGACCGGTAATGTGGTCATGGTGAAGGGCAACTCCACTGTGACCGGAAATTATGCGGAATTTAATACAAAAACAAAAGACGGCAAGGTAACAGGAAATGTTGTAGCTGTTAAGGATGATATGAGAATGTCTGCAGAAATGGTGTCTACTGATGGCGGTGAGCATATGATAGCTGTTGGCTCAGTGCGGGGAACAAAAGCGGACAAGCATTTTGCCGGACCAAGGGTGGAATATTTTGATACAAACCAGTATGTGCTGATCCCTTCCGGGGGAAGCATAACTGCTCCGGAGGGAACCTTTACAGCTGACCGCATGGAGGGATATCTGCAGTCCAATCACATTATTGGTACAGGAAATGCCCATATGGTAAGTCCACCTAACAATATGGAAGCCGGTGGTGACAAGGTGGATTATTATGGTGACGGTACGGGAAAGGCTGTACTTACCGGTAATGCCTGGGCTATTCAGGATAACAATACATTAAAGAGTAAAAAACTCACTGTATTCCTGGCTGATAATGGTAAGGCAAAGGTTCAATAACAGGGATTGCAAAATGATTTTGGAGGGCTGATCAGTGCACATTGAGGCCAGAAATTTAGTAAAAACATATAAAAAAAGAAATGTCGTGGATAATGTAACCCTTAAGGTATACAAGGGAGAGATCGTTGGCTTGTTGGGACCAAATGGTGCCGGTAAGACTACGACATTTTATATGATTGTAGGGCTGGAAAAACCTACTTCCGGTGAGGTCTTTTTGTCAGAGATTCCAATCGGTAATTTGCCTATGTATCAGCGGGCTCAATTGGGAATAAGCTATTTGGCACAGGAAGCCTCCATTTTTCGAAATCTGACGGTGGAAGAAAATATTATGGCTATACTTGAAGCCCACATAAAGGATCCTGAAGCCCGCAAAAAAAGGATGAATCAGCTTTTGGAGGAGTTCCATGTATCCCATGTGATAGATCGGTTGGGGACGGAATTGTCCGGAGGTGAGCGCCGTAGAGTGGAAATAGCACGGTGCCTGGCCTTAGAGCCACAGTTTATATTGCTTGATGAGCCTTTTGCCGGTGTTGATCCTTTGGCTGTAGCTGATATTCAGGGGATAATCAAGTACCTGCAGGAACGGGGAATGGGTATTCTGATCACAGATCATAATGTAAGGGAGACCTTGCACATCGTTGACAGGGCCTATATTCTGAATAATGGTAAAATCCTTCTTGAAGGTGACAGCCAAACAATAGCGAACAGTGAATTGGCCAAGAAATTTTATCTTGGCAAGGACTTTAAATTATAGGGGTAAAGCGCATGCGGATTCGAATTTTAGACAGGTATATTTTTATAGAAGTATTCAAGACCTTTATATTTGGCATATGTGCGTTTTCTGCTGTATTTATTGGGTCTGGTACTCTGTTTCGTATTGCCCAGTACATAACGGAATATGGGGCATCCCTTGCTTCCGTGGCCAAGATTTTTGTTCTTAGCCTGCCAGGGGTTATCATATGGACATTTCCTATGTCCATGCTGTTGGCAAGCCTGCTGACCATTGGCCGTATGTCCGGTAATAGTGAAATTACAGCTATTAAATCATGTGGTATCAGCTTTTACCGCATTTCAATGCCGGCTGTTATTCTGGGCGCCCTGGTCAGTGTGTTTGCCATTGCCTTTAATGAATATGTGGTACCGTGGTCCAATGAGGCTTACAGCAATGTATTGAATTATGAAATCAAGGGCAATCTGGCACCTCAATCCCAGGAACATATCATTATCAAGGAAATTAAGGATGGCACGATTCAGAGACTGGTGTATGCCAGACAGTACGAGGCTGAGACAAATACCATGTATGGTATTTCCATGCAGGCCTTTGAAAATGGCAGCCTGAGTCATGTTGAAAATGCAGAATATGCTGAATGGCATGATAATCAGTGGACTATGTATTCCGGGATTATTTATGATGTATCGAAGGGTGAGACAAATCATACGATGCATTTTTCCAGTCAGATATTACCTATTAATGAAAGCCCCCGTGAAATCATCAGGGAGCAGAAGAAGCCTGAGGAGTTATCCATGAAGGAGCTTAAGGCACAGATTGATATCATGAAGGCTCAGTATGTCAATACGAAGAAGCTGGAAACTGAATTGTATCAAAGAATTACCATTCCAATGGCCAGTCTGATATTTACACTGGTGGCTATTCCATTGGGGATGCAGCCGAACAGAAACAGCTCTTCAAGGGGATTTGTCATCAGTATCATAATTATATTTATCTATTATAGTTTGATGACTATGGCAGGAGCCATAGCACAGAGTGGAGCAGTTGATCCTATGCTGGCTGTGTGGCTGCCTAATATTATCGGGCTGTTTGCCGGTGGCTGGCTGATGCACAGGGCATCAAGGTGATCATCTGTTTTTATGTAGGAGGTGACTCTGCATGTATGGTGTGTTTTTGATCATGGTTCTGGTAGTTACAGGTGGGGCCATTGCCTTTATTGGTGACAGACTGGGATCAAAGGTCGGCAAGAAAAAATTGACTGTATTCGGCATGAGGCCTAAATATACATCTATTTTGGTTACAATATTAACCGGTATAAGTATTACCACGATGACATTGGCAGTGATGACCACTGTATCCGACAATGTCCGTACTGCCCTGTTTGGCATGGATAAGCTGCAGCAATCCATGGTGGAGGCTGAACAGCGTTTGGGAACAGCTGCCAAGGAGCTGGAAAGGGCAAAGGCTGAGCAGAAATATACTGATGAAGAGCTGCAGAAGGCAAAGGCGGCCGTGGCCAACCTCCATGCTCAGCGTGATGAGCTGGAGGAAAGAACCAGGGAATTGCAAAATGGTAATAGCCTGCTGGAGGCAGCTAAAAAGGAACTGACAGAAAAAAACACCGTTCTTGCTGATAGCAATAAAAAGCTGGAGGATGGGAACCGGAAGCTTGAGGAAAGCAACCGCAAACTGGTGGAGACCAATGAACAGCTGGAATCACGCAATGAAAGCCTGACTACAGGTATACAGATCATGCGTGAAGGCGATATAACCTTCCGGGCAGGGGAAGTCCTGTCCAGTGGTGTAATCAAGGCTGGCAGGGACGAGCATGAAATATACAGTGATCTCCAGGTGTTAACGGAAATCGCCAGAAACAATATATCCAGACGATTGGGAGACCAGGCGAGTGAGGCTGAAAAGCAGATTTGGATACTGGAGCCGGATTATCTCCAGGCATCAAAGGTCATATCTGCAAGCAAGGATGATATGATTGTGCGTATCGTATCTGTTGGTAATCTGATTCGTGGTGAAAACGTCCGTACAGTTCTTCAGCTCTACCGGAATAAAAAGGTATTCGATGCGGATGAGCTGATTACTAGTACCAGTATTGATGTAGATATCAACGATGAGGAAGCTGTGGATATGGCTATTACCTCCTTCCTTAAACGGGTAAATGGGATTGCTACCCGCAAGGGAATGCTACCTGATCCTATTTCAGGCAATGTTGGTGTAATAGAAGGCGAAGAGATTTATAAGGCCATAGATACACTGCATGTTTATAACGGTAAGGGCATGATATATGCCTATTCCAAGGGAACCTGTGAGGTTTTTGGGCCTTTGAGATTAAAGCTGAAAATAATTGGTACGGGACAGGTTTTTTGATGTGATACCGGAGTACCAGGATATATCAGGGGAAAAACTTTCTGTGTAAATTTCAATAGTGGTATTAACGAATGTGTAGATATATTGGGGTAAAGGATGTCTGATACTTGTATTTTGGGAATTGACCCGGGGCGTGATAAGTGTGGTGTGGCCATATTGTCGGCTGCTGACAAGGTATGTTGCCAGCAGGTGGTTGATACGGGCAGATTGCTGGAGGAAGTCCATAGGCTGTACGATGAGTATAATTTCAGCATGATTATCATAGGTAATGGTACTACCAGCAAGGAAGCCTCCAGGCGGCTGCAGAGTGAGTTCCCGGATATACAGCTTGCGGTTAGGGATGAGTATTATACTACCCAGCTGGCAAGAAAGGAATACTGGAAGGCAAAGCCTCCAAGGGGGTGGAGAAAATTATTGCCTACCAGTATGCAGGTTCCTCCGGAGCCCGTGGATGATTTTGTGGCAGTGATATTGGCGAAACGATATTTTGCGGAAATAAAGGAGAGACTGTAATGGCTGACAAACAGGATAGACCAGAATGGAATGACTATTTTCTTGATATTGCCAAGGCTGTAGGCAGAAGATCAACTTGTTTACGGCGTAGATACGGGGCAATTATAGTCAAGGATAAGATAATTATCAGTACCGGCTATAATGGAGCTCCACGGGGTGAGGCTAACTGTATTGATACCGGAGTATGCGAGCGTCAGCGGTTGGGTATAAAGCCAGGCCAGAATTACGAGCTGTGTGTAGCTGTTCATGCGGAGCAAAATGCCATTATCAATGGTGATCCGGAAAAAATGAAGGGTGCTACGGCATATATTGTGGGCTATAATGCTGATGGCACACTGGCATCAGGAAAACCCTGCCTGTTATGTCGCAGGATGCTGAGAAATGCAATGCTGGACAAGGTTATCTATCTTGAACCTGATGGCTCAGTAACCGAGGTAGCTCCAAAGGACATAAAATAATTCTCTCAGGAACAGCATACTGGTTGATGGCATGTGAATCCGCCTGTTGTGGGTACTGCACAGCTACAGAAAATTGGGTAATATTGACAACGGGGGCACAGTGATGTAAAATCGGTATGGTCTTGAGAAAGAAGGTGCATTATATGCCAGATTTTATATGGGCATTATTAGTCGCATTGGTGATATCCTTTATTGTTACACCATTTGTTATAATCTTTGCAGACAAAACAGGTGCTTTGGATGCACCGGATGCCAGAAAGGTTCATCAAAAACCAATCCCTCGGATTGGTGGGATAGGAATATATATTGCGTTTGTTGCCGGGGTGATGGCTACATTGGATTTTGGGGCCTTGCCTGAGGATATTCGCATGGATGTATGGGGCCTGCTGGCAGGGGGTACATTTATTGTCCTGTTGGGCATTATAGATGATTACAAGAATTTGCCGGCTAAGGTGAAGCTGCTGGGACAGATTGTTGCGGCCTGCATATTGGTGGCCTTTGGTGCCCAGATAGACTTTATTGCAGACCCTTTCGGTGATTATTTCTATTTGGAATATTTTGCCGTACCGGCTACTATTTTCTGGATTGTAGGACTGACGAATACCGTCAATCTTATTGATGGCCTTGATGGTTTAGCAGCAGGGGTTTCAACAATTGCTTCATTGACAATCCTGCTGGTGGCATTGCAGAATGATTTTGCACTGGTAACACTGTTGACTGCTGCTTTGGCTGGAGCTGCCATAGGTTTCTTGCGTTATAACTTTAATCCTGCCAGGATTTTTATGGGTGATACCGGAAGTATGTTCCTGGGGTTCATGTTGGCCGGAATATCGGTAATTGGTGCAGTAAAAAGTGCGGCAACCATAGCGTTGATCGTTCCAATATTGGCATTGGGCGTTCCGATTATGGATACCTCCTTTGCAATTATTCGTCGTTATCGTGGTGGCGTGCCTATATTTAAGCCTGATAAAGGTCATTTGCATCACAGATTGCTTGATTTAGGCTTTAATCAGCGGCAGGCCGTTTTGTTGATGTACATAATCAGTGCCTTGCTTGGCCTGAGTGCGGTATTGCTTAATGAGGTATCCGGTGGAGTCGCAATTGCAATCGTTGTATGTGTGATTTTGGCTGTGTTCCTGGGAGCAAAGAAGCTGGGAATTCTCAGGATGAAAAATCCGTAAGCATGTACATTTCTGTATCAAGTGTAGAAGGGGATAATGATGGGTAAAAAGATAAAAGTAATGACTGTATTTGGTACCCGCCCGGAAGCAATCAAAATGGCACCGGTTGTATTGGAGCTGGGGAAGTATCCTGAAGCCATTGAACCAATAGTTGCTGTAACAGCCCAGCACCGTGATATGCTGGATCAGGTGCTGAAGCTATTCAATATTAAGCCGGATTATGATCTGGATATCATGTCGGCCGGACAAACCCTGTTTGATATTACTTCCAGAGCTATGACAGGGCTGGATAAGGTTCTTACCCAGGCAAAGCCTGACATTGTACTGGTACATGGTGACACCACTACTACTTTTGCCGGGGCGTTGGCGGCTTATTATCATCAAACGCCTGTAGGTCATGTTGAAGCTGGATTAAGGACTCATAACAAGTATTCGCCATTTCCTGAAGAAATGAATCGGAAGCTCACAGGTTCTATTGCAGATATTCATTTTGCACCGACAGATACATCAGAGAAAAATCTGCTGGCAGAAGCTGTTGATGATGCTGATATTTATGTAACAGGCAATACTGTTATAGATGCATTGCATAAGACAGTTAATGAAAACTTTGTTTTTGATAATAAAATGCTTCAGGACATAGATTATAGAAACAAGCGCATCATTTTGGTAACTACACATCGGCGTGAGAATTTGGGTGAACCTATGCGCAATGTATATAAGGCCCTCAGACAGCTGACTCAGGAATTTGACGATGTGGAAATCGTTTTCCCGGTCCACAAAAATCCTAAGGTACGGGAAGTGGTCAAGGCTGAATTAGGCGGCTTGGACAAGGTCTATCTGGTTGATCCCTTGGACTATGAACCGTTTGCCAATCTTATGCATCGTGCGTATATGATTCTGACTGATTCCGGTGGGGTGCAGGAGGAGGCACCTGCTCTTGGCAAGCCTGTACTGGTACTCCGTGATACCACTGAAAGGCCTGAGGCTGTTGAGGCTGGTACTGTACGGTTGATTGGCACTGACGAAAAAGTTGTGTATGACGAAGCAAAAAAACTTTTGACCGACAGTAAAGCGTATACCTGCATGGCAGAAGCCTGCAACCCTTATGGTGATGGTGAGGCCTCAAGACGCATTGTCCAGGCCATTTTGTACAAATATGGTATCGTGAAGGAGAAGCCTGATCGTTTTATAGCGAAATAATCCTGCAAATTGGTAATTAAAATATTCCAGGACACATTGAAGACGCATGTGCTTCAATGTGTCTTTTAATTTTGGGGGATTTACCCTTTAATAGGCCCAAGGGCGGACATGACGGGAATAAGGTGCTATTTTTTTAAATAAGCTGGTATATTTATCTTTTTTCGTATAATATGTGATAAAAAGAATGTGTCCTATATCCTGTTTTCTAAATTAAGGAAAATATTTTCTTCTGGGAAGAAAATTTTGAACAACTGTGTTATAAGGGAGGAGAAAGTATATGTGGAAAAAGATGTTGGCATCAGGGGCTGCGGTATTGGCTTTGGGCTTATTTGCAGATTTCGGGGATTGCAGCGGCATTCCCATTGTCAATGCCTGTGAAGAGGGGAATGCCAGCCTCAGCACTCCTGGGGGAATTCCTTACAGCAGGCCGTTGGCATATAGCTCCAGGGAGAACCATGAGATGCTTTATGACGAATCAGGCCATAAGCTTTTGATGGATGCCTTTACCTATGAGGTCCAGCTGGATGGCAGCAGTGCCGTTGACCATCCCCGTCTGCAGCAATCCTTAAAAAAATTATCCGGTCAAAACCTGGATGATTTGAAAAATATGGTCAATGATTGCCGGAGCGGTCTCATAGAGGAGTATGAGCTGGGGAAGGCCAATGGGTTATATGCAGACGACACTGTGGTTCCCTTTGCCTATGAGCATGATTTTCAAGGGCTGAGAGTGGACACTGCGGTTTGCAGCTTTGCTGCGATGGAATATATCTATATGGGTGGAGCCCATCCGGGACATTATTACATAACTCATTCATTTGATACCAAGTCTGGCAGGGAATTAAAACTGAGTGATATATTCAAAACAAAGGAAGGGCTTGCTGAAATTATTGCTACTGAGACGAAAAAGCAAATGGGTGAGCGGGTAGAAATGTTGGACTATAATACCATGGTAGGTGAAATTCAACAAATGCTGGATGATAATACCTTGGCCTTTGGGTTGGATAATGACGGAATGATTGTTTTTTTCAGTGATTATGATATTGGACCATATGTTATAGGAACAATGGAGATAAACATACCATACACAAAATATTTTGAGCTGTTCCAGCCGAAATATATCTTTTATGGTGAAAGACCTAGGGGCTAATTATTGTGCCGATGGTGCCGGTTTGTTATCACTGCAGAAATGGATGCTGGACTGTGTAATACAGAAAGCATCCATTTTTGCGGTATTTTAAGGAGAAGAAGGAAATGCATGTTTTGATAAATGATATTTATTAAAACATATTGCTGCATTATATTGTAATATTTTTTTTCCAAAAAATAATTTGATATAATGAGTATATTAGCTTTTTGAGCAATAATAAGCTGTTCTTTTATCATTGAAGGAGATCTTTTTATGAGCAGAAAACCAGAATCCGGTGGCTTGGCTCAGGGATTAAAAATCCTTGGAGTGTTAGGGGGCACGGGAATTTTTTTTGCTGTTGTCATTGGTATATGCATTTTTTTGGGGTCCATGGCAGATGAATGGCTGGGGTTGGAATATGCCGGAAAACTGACAGGGATTCTGTTGGGATTCCCGATAGCCTTCTACCTGATATGGAAACAGCTTAAAGAAATAATCTGATGGTTATTTTGCAACGATATTGTCATTAAAATATTAATGATAATTAAGGTTAAAATATGTTATAATTAATCTGTATAGGAGTTTGTACTCCTATATGGTTTAATAAAGTATTCAACGAAGATGAGGTTGTGCCTTGTCGGAGGAGGAATATGAGGGAAGTTGTATTGGCCGGCATCAGAAAAATGCTGGGTATATTGGCAATAATTACAGCCATGCTTGTTGTTTCTTTACTGGCATATGATCAGGGTGTTCTTATTTTTGGACTGGCTGCGGGTTATCTTATGGGAACTGCCTGGTATGGTGTCATGTTGGGACGACTTTGGCGTAGTGCGGATATGACTGTAGCAAGGGCAAAAAGCACTATGGCATCTGGACTTATTATACGGCTGTTATTGCTGGCTGCTGTATTTGGTGCAGCCATTCATGTTTCAATGGCGCAGTTCGTGGCAGTGGTCACGGGCTTTGCCGTTGTTTATGTATTGGGATTGCTGTTGTTAATTCATACCAATTACAGTAAATATCTTTAAGTCAATGTAATTTCTCAAGAGATGCATTTTTTTATGCAGACGCAGCAGAAGGGGGTATAGGTTATGCACGAAATCGGTGTTCGCGAAACAGTGCAGTTTGCCGGACTGACCTTCAATTGGGAAACCCTTGTGATGACCTGGTTGAGTATGGCAATAGTGTTATTCATTGCCGTGCTGGCCACCAGAAATCTCAAGCTGGTACCAACAGGTGCCCAGAATATAGTTGAGGCACTTATCGTTTGGCTGAGGGAGCAGGTTGCAACAAATCTCGGACCAAAGGGAGAATTCCTGTGTCCATTGATTGTGACCCTGTTTCTTTTCCTGATTGTAGCTAACTGGTTAGGACTGGTGCCTACAATGGCATCACCGACAAACGACCTGAACACCACATTAGGATTGGCGCTTCTGATCGTGCTGATAGTTCATGTATTGGGATTGTATATGAAGGGAATGCATTATGTTAAGCATTTTTTTCAGCCGTTTCCAATATTTGTAGTTATCAATGTCATTGAAGAAGTGGCAAAGCCAATCACACTGGCCTTCCGTTTATTTGGTAACATTCTTGCAGGTGAAATTCTGATTATTATCCTGCTGAAGCTGGTTCCAATTTGGATGCCAATTCCATCAGTAGCATGGCTGGCATTCAGCTTATTTATCGGCGGAGTACAGGCATTTATCTTCACCAGCCTTTCCATGGCTTATCTGGCCAATGCGGTTAAGGAAAGTGAAGAGTAGTAACAGTTTTTGCTGCAGTGGAATGCCACTGACAGGCGGTAAATTATCGTTATGACTATAAGGAGGATTATCTAATGGAAAATGCAATTATGATAGCGGCAGCTATGATCGGTGTAGGTATTATTATGGGATTGGCAGCAGTTGGTGCTGCATTGGGTGATGCCCTGGTTACCAGTAAGTTTATTGAGGGCCTTACCCGTCAGCCTGAGGCCAAGAATGCACTGTTTACCAACACCCTGATTTCTGTAGGTCTGATCGAGGCAATGTGTATTATAGCAACCGTTATTGCCCTGATTATACTGTACGCTAACCCACTTATTAAATAATCAGCGTTTTGATGAGGTGATAAGTAGAGGAGGCAATAGAATTGATAGATATTAACGCAACCTTAATTGCGCAGATGCTGAACTTCCTTCTCTTGGTTGTACTTCTTCGTATTTTTGCTTATAAGCCTATTGTCAAGGTCCTTAAAGAGCGCGAGGACAGAATCGCTAATAGCATCAAAAAGGCTGATGACGATGCTGCTGCTGCTCAGGCAACCCTGAAAGAATATCAGGATCAGCTTGCTGGTGCCCGCTTAAAGGCTCAGGATATTATGGATAAGGCTGAAAAGCGTGCAAATGAGGAGCATGAAACCAGCATTCAGGCAACAAAGACTGAGATTCAGCAGATGAAAGAAGCTGCTCAGCAGGAAATCCAGAGGGAACGCGCCCAGGCAGTTGAAAAACTCAAGGGTGAGGTCGTTGCATTATCCGTAGCGGCTGCTGAGAAAATCGTTTCCAAGAAGATTAATGCTGCTGAAAATGAAGTGCTTATCAAGGAATTTATAGATCAGCTCGATAAGGATAAGATTGGTGATTTGCCATGTTAAATATACAGCTTGCCCGTAAATACGGGGTTGCAATCTTCGAGATTGCTGAAGAAGAAAAAAAGCTAGAGAAATATGGTAATGAGCTGGCCAAGGTTAGCAAAGACCTTTTTTCTCATGCTGATTTAAAGGGCTTCCTGACCAACCCGCAGGTACAGCCTCAGGCTAAGAAGGATATCCTCTCCAAGCTCTTGCAGGGAGAAATTTCGGACTTGATGTTTAAGTTTTTGCTGCTTCTGGTGGACAAGCGTCGTATTGTACTGCTGGAGGCCATTAATGAGTGCTATCAGGAGCTGTCAAATAAGGCACGGGGCATAATGATTGCTGATGTAACCAGTGCATTTGATTTGAAGTCTGAGCTCAAGGAAAGCCTTGGGAGAAAGCTGGAGAGAGTAACCGGTAAGAGAATTAAACTGCGCATGCATAATGATCCCAGGATTATTGGTGGTGTGATTGTCAAAATCGGTGATAAGCGGATTGACGGCAGTGTTACCGGGCGATTACAGGCACTAAAGGCTGAATTGATGGCAAGTAATTGAGAAAATGGGGTGACAGCGAAGTATGAAAATGAATCCGGAAGAAATAACAGCCATTATCAAGGATCAAATCAAAAATTACAATGTTGATTTGAATGTTGATGATGTAGGCACTGTTATCGAAATCGGTGATGGTATAGCCCATGTTCATGGTCTCAGCAAGGCTATGGCAGGAGAGCTTTTGGATTTCGGTAACGATATATATGGTCTTGTTCTGAATTTGGAGCAGGATAATGTTGGTGCAGTTATTCTTGGTGGTGATACAGCCATCAAGGAGGGTGATCTTGTAAAGAGAACCGGTACCATCATGCAGGTTCCTGTTGGCGAAGCAATGGTCGGCCGTGTAGTCGATGCCTTGGGACGCCCGGTAGATGGTAAGGGACCTATTAACACAACTGAATATCGTCCAGTAGAATATAAGGCTCCTGGTATTGCAGACAGAAAGTCTGTACATGAGCCACTTCAGACTGGTTTGAAGGCAATTGATGCCCTTGTTCCTATCGGCCGTGGTCAGCGTGAGTTGATTATCGGTGACCGTGGTACAGGTAAGACAGCTATAGCTGTTGATACAATCCTCAACCAGAAGGGACAGAATTGTATCTGTGTATATGTAGCCATTGGTCAGAAAGCATCTACCGTTGCCCGTGTGGTTAAGACCCTCGAGGACGGTGGAGCTATGGAATATACCATAGTAGTTGTTGCAACTGCATCTGACAGTGCACCGCTGCAGTATCTGGCTCCATATGCCGGTGTTGCAATGGCAGAATACTTTATGTATAAAGGTGGTCATGCACTTTGTGTATACGATGACCTTACAAAACACGCTGCTGCATATCGTGCAATGTCTCTGCTGCTTCGTCGTCCACCAGGGCGTGAGGCTTATCCGGGTGATGTATTCTATCTACATTCCCGTCTTTTGGAGCGTGCCGCTAAATTGTCAGACGCCATGGGCGCTGGTTCAATTACGGCTTTGCCAATTATTGAAACTCTTGCAGGCGATGTATCTGCATATATCCCAACCAATGTTATCTCCATAACAGATGGTCAGATTATGTTGGAGACAGACGCTTTCTATTCCGGTATCCGTCCTGCAATCAGCGTAGGCTTGTCAGTATCCCGTGTAGGTGGTAGTGCTCAGATCAAGGCCATGAAGCAGGTAGCTGGTACCATGCGTTTGGATTTGGCACAGTATCGTGAGTTGGCTGCATTTGCCCAGTTCGCTTCAGACCTGGATAAAACTACCAAGGCACAGCTTGATCGTGGTGCCAGAATGGTTGAGACTCTGAAGCAGGCTCAATATGCACCGCTTGCCGTTCAGGAGCAGGTAGTAGTAATCTTCTCAGCAGTTCGTGGCTTCCTCACTGATATTCCGGTGGAGAAGGTTGTTGCTTTCCAGGCTGATCTGTTGAAGTTCATGCACAGTGAGCATGAGGATGTCCTTCAGAAGATTATGGACCAGAAGAAGCTGGATGATGCCTTAGAAGCAGAAATTTCCAAGTGTATTGAGGAATTTAAGGAAACTGTAACCTATAAAATGGCATAAGGCAGTGAGGTGATTTTATTTGGCTAGTTTACAGGACATACGCCGTCGTATTAAGAGCGTAAAAAGTATACAGCAAATCACAAATGCCATGAATATGGTAGCAACTTCCCGCCTTCGTCAGGCCAAGGAAGCTGCTGTTGCCAATAAGCCTTATGCAGAAAAAATGGCTCAGATAGTATCTGATGTTGCTTCTAATGTGACTGATTTCAGTCATCCCCTGCTGGAGACGCATCCCGGGGGGAAATGCCTTATATTGGTAATGGCTTCAGATAAAGGTCTTGCCGGAGCATATTCCAGTAATGCCATCAAAGAAGCTGTTGCCCAGATAAAGGATAAGGGCAATACACAGCTTATTACTGTGGGCCGTAAAGTAAAAGAGTATTTTTCCAACCGTAGCTATAATATATGCAGTGAATACACCGGTATCAGTGAGAGACCGAAGTATGAAAATGCCAAGACTATAGCTGAAGATATCATTTCCCGCTTTGAGGCCGGTGATATCGAAGAGGTATATATGGTATATACTAGATTTGTATCAGCTATCAGTTGTGTCCCGGAAACGGTAAAGTTGCTTCCTTTCAGTGGCTTGGCCGGGGAGGAAGGCAAAATCCGTACCGAATATATTTATGAACCTGATGCTGCAGATGTTCTGGGATATTTGCTGCCACAGTATCTTGTTACTACTATTTATGCTGCTCTGCTCCAGGCTGCGGCCAGTGAGCTGAGTTCCCGTATGAATGCAATGAGTAACGCTACGGATAATGCTCAGGAGCTTATCGCAAAATTGGATTTGCACTATAATAAAGTTCGTCAGGCCGGCATAACCCGCGAAATCACAGAAATCGTGGGCGGTGCTGAGGCATTGAAGTAAGGGGGTTTACCATTGGCAAACGGTAAAGTCGTACAGGTAATAGGACCTGTCGTAGATATTGAATTTCCTGCAGGTGAACTGCCAGAGATTCTTAATGCAATTACAATCCAGGGTAAAGCCGGCGATGTAGATATAGATCTGGTAGTCGAGGTAATGCAGCATTTGGGTGATTCTGTTACCCGCTGTATCGCCATGAGTTCTACCGATGGTCTCACTCGTGGCATGGAGGCTGTGGATACTGGTTCTCCTATTAAAGTTCCAGTAGGAGATGCCTGCCTTGGTCGTGTATTTAATGTATTGGGTCAGACTGTTGACCACAATCCTGAACCAGTTGGCAACAAGGAGTTCTGGCCTATTCACCGTCCGGCTCCAAAATTCGATGATCAGGAGACTGCAACTCAGATTCTTGAGACCGGTATAAAGGTCGTTGACCTTATTGCACCATATTCCCGTGGTGGTAAAATCGGATTGTTTGGTGGTGCCGGTGTAGGTAAAACAGTTTTGATCATGGAGCTGATTCATAATATTGCTACCCAGCATGGTGGATATTCTGTATTCGCCGGTGTAGGTGAGCGTACCCGTGAGGGTAATGACCTGTGGTCAGAAATGACTGAATCAGGCGTTATTGATAAGACTGCCCTGGTTTATGGGCAGATGAATGAGCCACCTGGAGCTCGTATGCGTGTCGGCCTGACCGGACTGACCATGGCGGAATACTTCCGTGATGTTCAGGGGCAGGATGTGCTTTTGTTCGTAGATAATATATTCCGTTTCATTCAGGCTGGTTCTGAGGTATCTGCGCTGCTCGGTCGTATGCCATCAGCCGTAGGTTATCAGCCAACTCTGAGTACTGATATCGGTGCCTTGCAGGAGCGTATTACATCTACCAACAAGGGTTCAATTACTTCTGTTCAGGCAGTATATGTTCCTGCAGATGACCTGACTGACCCGGCTCCGGCTGGTACATTTACCCATCTGGATGCTACCACAGTTTTGTCCCGTCAGATAGCTGAGTTGGGTATTTATCCGGCAGTGGATCCGCTGGATTCCACTTCAAGAATTTTGGATCCAAATGTTATTGGTACTGAGCATTATGAGGTAGCGCGTGGGGTTCAGGCAGTTCTTCAGAAGTATAAGGAACTGCAGGATATCATCGCAATTCTGGGTATGGAAGAGCTTTCCGATGCAGATAAGCTGACTGTAGCCCGTGCCCGCAAGATTCAGCGTTTCCTGTCTCAGCCTTTTGCTGTAGCAGAAATCTTTACTGGTACACCTGGTAAGTATGTTCCGCTTCGCGATACTATTCGTGGATTTAAGGAAATTCTGGAAGGTAAATACGATGAACTCCCAGAGGCTGCATTCTACATGGTAGGCAGCATCGAAGAGGTTCTGGAGAAGGCTGAGAAGATGAAAAAGGAGGGATAATCCATGGCTACAATAAAGCTAGAGATTGTATCTCCGGATAAGATGGTTTACGCTGCTGATATTGATATGCTGATTGTCCGCTCTATTGCCGGTGAGCTGGGTATTTTACCCCATCATGCACCATTGGTAACCAGTCTTGTGCCTCATGCCATGAGGGTAAAGCTTGATGGTGATGAAAAGCTGGTGGCTGTAGGTGGTGGCTTCATGGAGGTCCAGCCGGATAAAATTTCGGTTATGGCATCTGTGGCAGAGCTGCCAGAGGATATTGATACGGATCGTGCCCAAAGGGCATTTGACCGTGCCAAAAAGCGCATAGAATCCGGTAAGTCCGGAGCAGAGGATATCAATATGGTTCGTGCTGAAGCAGCATTGAAGCGTGCTGTGGCAAGACTGACCGCTACTGGCAGTCATATTGAGTGATTTTGTGATTTTACAGGTGGTATTTCATACCACCTGTTTTTTCATGTGCTGATAAAATAAAGCCTGACTTACATTATTGGAGGAGGTCAGCTGGTTTTATACTGTACGGCGACAGTAAAATCAGTTGTGTGGCATGGCTGAATCAATGCAATTTTTGGCAATCTGTACAAATTTATAAATCGTTGATTTTTTATCCAGGGCAGTCTGCTTGCGATAGTATATTCCCATAGGGGCATGGGGGGATTCCTTCCAGGGGAGAAATATCAGTTCTTTGTGAGGGAGGGTTAAATGCTGGGGTATAAGTGCAAAACCGGCACCGGCCAATGCCAGGTTGTAGGCTTCACTGGTGGTGGTACAAATGATATTATCCAGGTCATCATTTACAGGAACTATATGATGTCCACGGGAAAAGACATGTTTTAACAAGTATGGCGGAATATCAATAATTTGACGGAAGGGCCATATATCTTCAGAGGAGACGCTTTTGGGGCGTCTCTTTTTATATTTTGCAAGAGGATGGTTTTTGTTCACTACGCAGACAAAGGCATCATTATGTAATGGTTCAAATATGATATCGTCATCGGAGAATTTAGCATCCTTGATCCCTATAATAAGATCCAATTGACTGACTGAAAGGCGTTGAAGGTTGGCATCAGTTTGATCCAGATTAAGTTCAGGAACAATTTGAGGATTTTCCTCTAATAATCCCGATAGTATTTTGCTTATAAGCCAGTTGGCATGTGAATCGGCGTATCCTATCCGCAGCACAGAGCGCTTATGTTTGTGAAAGGTGGAAATCCATTCCAGGGAATGATAGTAAAGGGATAACATTTGCTGAGCATCGCCCAAAAACTGAAAGCCTACTTGAGTAAGACTTACAGATCTGGTGGTGCGGTTGAATAATTTGGTATTAAGTTCCATTTCCAGACTTTGTATTTGTCTGGAAACAGCTGGTTGGGACAGGGAGAGCTGTTCGGCAGTTTTTGCGTAATTCAGGGTATTGGCAAGAGTAGTAAAGCATTCCAGCTGTTGAGTGTTCATTGTATTACCTCATTTTTGTTTTTATAATATCATATTAATGCGTTTGGTGCATTAATTATGCGATAAAATCATTTCACAGGGCGGATAACAGATGCTAAGATGTACCTGTAGTTTAGTTCAGCCTATTTATAGAAAGGATGATTTATTATGGCATTAAAAAATTTAGCAGCCTGGAACATGAAGTCTGGCAAATCAGCAGTAAGTGGAACTAATAGCTCTGCTTGTGGCTCGGGGGACAAGTACTCCGCAGCCTGTGGTTCGTCCTGTGGGTCAGGGGATAAACTGGCAGCTTCCGGTTGCGGTTCATCCTGTGGTTCAGGAGACAAATAAGTAGAGAGGTAAGGAGGACGGCTGTATGAAACCATATTTTTCTTTCCAATGGCATATCACTGATGAATGCGACCAAAGATGCAAGCATTGCTATATATTTGCTGAGAATACTCATAAGTGTCCTGACTTTATGAATATAGGTCAAATGGATATGGTATTGGAGAATTGCCTGGATTTTTGTGATACATATGGCCGTCAACCTTATTTCTACCTCACAGGTGGAGATCCGATTTTACACCCGGATTTTTGGACATTATTAGACAAATTTAAAGAAAAGAAAATTCCATTTACTATTATGGGAAATCCTTTCCACCTTACGGAGGAGGTTTGTAAGAAGCTAGCGGATTGCGGATGCTTGCGGTATCAAATGTCAATCGATGGTACTGAGAAAACCCATGATTGGTTTCGTAAGCCCGGGTCCTTTAAAACTACATTGGAAAAAGTTGCGATTATAAATGGAGCTGGTATCAGGTCTATTATAATGACAACAGTTTCCGATAAAAATATAGATGAAATACCTGATATTATTGATGCAGTGGTGGCGGCCGGAGCAAATGTATATGCCTTCGCCCGCTATTGCCCTACAAGTGATGATAAAGAAAATAGCATCTCTCCAAAGCGATATCGGAAATTGTTGGAGGATTGTGACAATATATATCGTTCTTATGAAGAAGAAGGGTGTGAAACCTATTTTAATCGTAAGGATCACTTATGGACATTATTTGATTACGAAAAGGGTCGTTTCCATATTCCTGCAGATGCAGAGCCGGAGATGATTTATGGTGGCTGTAATTGTGGCAATTGCCATTTGACTATTCTCCCCACTGGAGATGTATATGCATGCCGCAGAGTACAAAACAGTTGTGTAGGCAATGTATTTAGCGATAAATTGTCGGATTTATGGATTAATGAATTGGAGCAATATAGAAATTATGATAATTTCAAAAAGTGCAGTAAATGTAAACTTTTGGCCTGGTGCAGGGGGTGTCCGGCAGTGGCCTGCAGCAGTGGGGGCGATTTTTATGCAGAGGATCCGCAATGTTGGGCGGATTCTTTGGAAGGCTTGCTGATAAAGTGAGGAGAATGGTCATGGATGTTCTTGAATTGGTGAAAAAACGCCGCTCCATACGAAAATATTCATCAAAGCAGATTTCTCATGAAGCAATGGTGAAAATACTGGAGGCTGGGACTTACGCCCCCAATGCCGGCGGAGGTCAACGCAGCTATTTAGTGGGAATCAGAGATGAAAAAATAGTACGCCGAATAGGGAGATTAAATTTTTTACCATTTGATCGCAGTAAGCTTTTAGGGGGTCATGTTTCTGATGAACAGCCAAGTGTAATAGATGATTCCCGCATTGAGGACGGATTTTATGGAGCTCCTGCAGTAGTAGTATTATTCGGACAGGCTGATTTCCCCTTCAGTGTAGCTGATGCTTTCTGCTCAGCAGAAAACATGGTACTTATGGCAACAGATATGGGGTTGGGTTCCTGTATAATTTCCCGGGGCGAGGAAACTTTTATTACAGATGAAGGTAAGGCTCTTTTAAAGGAATGGAAGGTTCCGTCAAATTATATATGCAGGGCCTTTGTTATATTGGGATATATTGATGGGGAATACCCCAAGGGCAAACCGCGAAGGCCGGGACGGGTTATGTTGGTTGAATGATATTAATATGTTGTTATTTATAGAGGTGTTTTAGTGATGCATTTTTCAAGTGGAATTAATCGTCCACCGTATGAAGCTTCAGATGGTTTTTTGCAGATAACTTCAGGTTGTAGTCATGGAAAATGTGAGTTTTGTACATTCTATAAGGATAGTCCATTTAAGCTCTCACCGATGGAGGAAATCGAGTCAGATATCAAGGAACTTATGCAGTCTGACTGGGATTTTGACCGTATTTATTTGCAGGGGGCTGATCCTTTTATTCGGCGCACAGAGGATTTGATTAAAATTGCTGATTTGATTCATTATTATTTGCCCCAGGTACGGTCTATCGGCGGTTATGCTAGAGTGGACAATCTGAAGAATAAGACAGTGGAGCAGCTGAAGGAATTGGCTGACATAGGATATGGTTATTTTTACTTTGGTGTGGAAAGCGGAGATGATAAACTCCTTGACCGTATGCATAAAGGATATCATGCCGATTTTGTGCTGGAACAGTGTAGAAAGATGGATAATGCCGGGATGCCCTGGATCGGCAACTTTTTAGGAGGGCTGGGAGGTCATAACTGGGGGCTTTCACATGCGCGGGAGACCGCTAAAGTTTATAATCAGTTGAAGCCCGCCATGATTTATGCGTCAGAGCTGACATTATTTCCTGATACACCGTTGTCTGCTGATGTGGCTGCCGGAAAATATGAAGAGGCTACAGAGACAGAACGCATTCAGGAAATGCAGGAATTTATTCGATGCCTGAATATCCCAACCATATTCCGGGCAGAACATGTTACCATGCCTATCAGGATTAATGGCCGTATTCCTGAAGATAAAGATGGTATGATTAATAAGCTTCAGAAGGTATTGGATGAAAGAGGAGAAGAAAGCTTGCATAATTACCGCAGGCGGGTAAGCAGTCTTTAAAAATACATGTAAATCGATAAAGTGGAGGGCGACTATGAAACCAAAACAAATATTAACTGGAATGATTGCTTTTCTGGTAGGCGTTATGCTTTTTGGGGGAGCAATGGCAGATGGAGCAGCTAAAAATGACGATGAAAATAATATACGATACTTTATGCAGCAACCAGGTGCATATAAAAGCAATGAGGCTTATGGTAATAATCTTGAGGTCGGTCATTATTGCCAAGTGGGAGATGCGAGACTTTATTATGAAGTCTATGGTCAAGGGAAGCCTGTATTCGTATTTCATGGCGGAGGAGTGGGCAGTCCGTATGAGATGGGACAGCTGATTGATAATTTGCGTAAAAATTATCAGGTCATTGTTGTATCTACCCGTGGACATGGCCGTTCAGAGATAGGTCATACGAGACTCACTTATGAGCAGAAAGCCGAGGATATGCTGACTGTGATGAAAGAAGTGACAGATGAACCAGCAGTATTATTAGGCTTCAGTGATGGGGCTTATACGGCTTACAAAGTAGCCTCTGTGTGTCCGGAACGAGTTAACCGTGTGATTGCAATCGGTGCAGGGACTCTTAAACCAGGATTTTTTAGCGGAGACATGAAAGTAGATGACTTGGCTAAAATAGATGCTGCTTTTATTGCTCAACAGAAGGAGATTATGCCTGAGCCTGAGCGTTACCAGGAATTTTGTACCAATTATATGAGTTTTTGGAGTAGAATGAGAGTAGACAGTGAGTTCTTTAATACGATAACATGTCCTGTTTTATTAATAGTAGGCGATGAAGATGATCATGCACCTGTTATTACAGTTCTGGCAGCACATCAGGCAATCCCTGATTCTCGTCTTTGTGTAGTTCCAAAGGCATGGCATTCGGCATTTATAGATAATTTTAGGGTTACCTGGGCCGCTATAGAGGAATTCATGGAAACTAAAAATGTCACTGGCAGTAAAAAAGTGCATTATAACGAGCTTTAAGATGTCCCCTTCCTCTTTAGGTGGGGGAAAACAAACTACAACAGCTGGCGAGCATATCTCCCAGCTCGTTGAAACGCTAATTGGAAGATTTGTCTTCTAAAGAAGAAAAATTTGAACAATGGCGTTATAACACGGTTAGTCGTGATGATTCTTTTAATCAATAATGGGAAATCATGGTTGCTTATGATGAAAGGTTGGCAGTGTTGGTATGAATCAGCAGGAAAGGCGGAAATTCCTTATTGAAATGCTTCTGGGTGAAAATCCTAAATTTGCCGAGGTTCAGGTGGAACGGGAAACAAATGCTGCCAGAAAGCAACTGAGGTCCTTAATGAACATAAGGCCGGCAGCACCGATGCCAAAGGGCTTCCGGGAAGTACAGGATGAATATCTCCAGGGCATAATTCGCGATAGAGGAATAGTGGAAATTGCCGATATGGAAGAAATGAAGCCTGGGGTGTATTTGTGGCAGGGGGATATAACCAGGATTTCCTGTGATGCCATAGTAAATGCGGCCAATAGTGGCTTGACAGGTTGTTATCAGCCCTGCCACGCATGTATTGATAACTGTATTCATACCTATGCAGGCATTCAGCTAAGAATTTATTGTCAGGATTTAATGGATGCCCAAGGCTATGGCGAGCCTACAGGGCAGGGTAAAATTACTCCGGCATTTAACCTTCCCTGTAAATATGTGATACATACAGTTGGACCTATTGTTCATGGAGCTCTTACCAGAGAGCATGAACGCTTGTTGAGGTCTTGTTATGATTCATGCCTGAAACTGGCATATGATAAAGGATTAAAATCCATTGCTTTTTGCTGTATATCAACGGGGGTATTTATGTTTCCCAATGACAGGGCAGCGAAAATTGCCGTTGAAACGGTAAAAGCATTTAAGGAACGCACGGGAAGTAAAATAAAGGTGATTTTTAATGTATGGAAAGGAATTGATTATGAAATCTATCGGAGATTACTGGGATAATATCAGAAGACTGCAGGATGTTCTCAGGGATACCGAGGTGGTGGTGATTGGTGCCGGCGCGGGACTTTCCACAGCTGCAGGCTTTACTTATACCGGTGAGAGATTCGAAAAATATTTTTCGGATTTTTCACATAAATACGGCTTTAGGGATATGTATTCAGGTGGCTTTTATCCCTATGAAAACCCTGAAGAAATGTGGGCTTATTGGTCCAGGTATATATATATCAATAGATATTTGGATACACCCAGACCGGTTTATGAACAGCTCCTTTCTCTGATACAGGGGAAAGACTATTTTGTTATTACGACAAATGTGGATCATTGTTTCCAAAAAGCAGGCTTTGACAAAGACCGATTATTTTACACTCAGGGTGATTATGGCCTTTTTCAATGCAGTGAGCCTTGTCGTGATTATACCTTGGATAATGAAGAGATTATCCGGGATATGGTGGAGAGTCAGGAGAATATGAGAATACCTTCTGTACTTATTCCTAAATGTCCTTATTGTGGCAAGCCTCTTACCATGAACCTTCGTTCAGATAATACTTTTGTGGAGGATGCAGGGTGGCATGCTGCCAGTGAAAGATATACAAATTTTTTAAGGAGCAAAAATGGACATGTTTTATATCTGGAGCTGGGGGTAGGTTATAATACTCCAGGAATAATCAAATACCCATTTTGGGAACAGACATTGGAAAACCGTGAGGCTGTATATGCCTGTATAAATGATGGAGAAGCAGCTTGTCCGGAGAATATTCAGGCCAGGAGTATATGCATTAATGGTGATATAGGTGAGGTAATAGACCAGATAAGCTGATGTCTGGTACATTTCAGCAGCTGTGACAGAAATGGATAAAAAAGGATCGTTGACTCATGATGAGTTAACGATCCTTTTCCTTGTTGTTTTATGTTTCAGAAACTACTTTTCTGTGATGTAATTTAAAAGAATTGCTGATAAACGCTGAGTGCCAGGAGGGCTACAGAGGAAAAAAGCGTGAATAAGCTGACATATATCAGAATTTTATGGGTTTTTTCGCTGAAGTTGGCATGCCTGTTGACATACACTATCACCATACCTATACTGAGACACACATACATGCTGCGCCCAAGAACATCCATATTTGGCCAGGCTAATACAAGTATAACTGCCGTAAAGACTATGAGAATTATGAGCAATAAATCCCTGCTGGCTTTAGGCTTTAAATTTGTTTTTTCAGCCTTAGGGTTGGTATGGGTATTTTTTTTCTGAATTTTTTTATATTGTGTAGACATAAGAGTGAATCACCTATCTTGATAAAATTTAAAACAACACAAGGTGATTATAGCATAATTCCTATATTGAATAAAGCAGTGAACAATATATTACCAATAAATGATATTTTATTGCATAAAAATGTAACTTTTTCCTGTGTAAAATTTGCAGAGCAAAATCACTAATGATAAAATAACAGTATATGTAAAATCGGAAATCATAGCTGGGCCCCCTCGGGAACAGCTTTTATTGCGTTATATCATATTACTGCCGGGAAGTGAGGTTTTGATTAATGATTAGAGAACGGCGTAGCAGGGAGAAGCTGGAGGCATATTATCATCGGTTTATCGAAACAGGAGAAATCAATCCTAATGTGCATCCATGGGTAGCCAGGTCATGGGAAAAGAGTGCCCATCTAAAAGTGGCTTCTGATAAAATGTCAACGGACAACAGATTATCGGATGAGGAGTTTAATGAACTGCAGAAACAGCATCAGCCGGCCATTGATTACCTTGAAAATATCAGTATAAATGTAAGGGAATTTTTTCAAAAGTATAATATAAGCCTGTTGCTGTTGGATGCTGAATGTACCGTACTGAAAAGCTATTCAATGCCGTTTTACCAAATGACTCCCGGAGAAATTGAGGGCGTTCGGGTAGGCATTGAGGATATTGGTACATCAAGTATCAGTATTGCTCATGAGCATAAGGCACCATTTTGGTTGTTTGGCCCTGAGATGTGGGCTGAGGAGTGTCAGCAGAGTGATGCCTGTTCAGCGCCTATTATAGTGGATAACCAGTTGGCATATATTATAACTCTGGTGGCTGTGGAGCAAACAGATATGCCCCAGGATGCCATTATAGCCATGCTGCTTACTGTTAAGCAGGCATTGGAGGAACACCTGCAGCAGTATACCAGGATAAAGGCCCAGGAGGCCATATTGGATGCAACTCCTTTTGCTGTTTATCATGTTATGGCCGGGGATGAAGTGGCCTATGCCAATAAACTGGGAATGAGCCGATTGATGGGTATTGGTGTTCAGCAAAAGGATAATACAGTCAAAACTAATCTCAACGATGTGATTATGAATTATCGTCATACTCCGATTTATCGTGGCTTTAAGGGCATTCCTTCCTATAATAAAGAAGTGACCTGGATTACCCAGGCAAAAACCTATGAGGACATTACCACGGTAGTTCCACTGGATTATAATATGGATAATACCGTTCATAGTGTTGTGGCCGTATCAATGCCAATTGAGGATTTGCGGACATTAGTGGCGCATGCAGCAGGCTTTACTGCAAAATACAGCTTGAATTCCCTGGTCAGCGCGGGGACTAATTTCGCATCCATCAAGGATAAAGCGTTGAGAATCGCCAGGAACAAACATCATATGCTGATTCAGGGGGAAGCAGGGACCGGCAAACAGAGAATGGCTCATGGTATTCATCAGGCCAGCCCTAGGGCTGCCGGGCCGTTGATTACTATTCATTGCGGGGATACTACACCGGAGATACTGGAACAGGAGCTTTTTGGGGTTTCCCTGAATTCCGAAATCAGCCATCCAGGGAAATTAGAGCTGGCTTCCGGAGGAACTCTGTTTATTGATGAAATAGAAAAAATGCCACGAAATATTGCCGTGGAATTGGCTGTTGCCCTTAATACAGGACAATCAAACCGCATTGGGGAAAATGTTGAAAGGTCTATAGATGTGCGGATAATATGTGCCTGTGACAGTGATTTGAAGCGACTTACAGAAAGGGGCTTGTTTTCACGGGAATTATATGATATTATCTCACGCAGTGTAATCAGAATTCCTTCCTTGAGAAATCGCCGGGAGGATATTAAGGATTTGGCAGTACATATTATTACCGAGCTGGCAAATCAGCATCAGATGAACAAAAAAGAAATAGCCGATGAGACCGTGGAGATGCTTACCAACTACGATTGGCCGGGAAATATTAAGCAGCTGCAGGGAGTTTTGGAGGTCGCATTCTTTAAAACTGCTGATGGAGTAATCAGGCCGTCAGACATTAATCTTATGGGGGATGTTAAGCCTGATAACAAGTGGAAGGAAGATAAGGACATCTTCGTAAAGGCCTGGAAGGCTGCCGGTGGAAATGTGAGCCGCATGGCAAATCTTTTGCATGTCAGTCGTGTTACATTATATAGATATCTGAAAAAATATGGTTTCGAAAAAAAATAATTATACTTTTAATGAAATGGGAGAGATATTGTGCGTTTAAGAAGAAAACCATGGGTGGATAAGGCCATCCATGATTTTGATGATTTTGTTTATGCCAAGGATAATGCTGCAGATGAAGCACAGCGTGGGCATTGGAAGGAAATATTTGGCCGTGATGGGCAGCTGTATGTTGAATTGGGTACAGGCAAGGGGGATTTTATCAGTCAAATGGCCCTGAAAAATCCTGACATTAATTTTATTGGTATAGAAGCACAACAGGATGTGCTCTATATGGCAGCAAAAAAAATCAGGGAGCTTGGACTGACCAATGTGAAGTTGTTAGTCTTTGATATCAATAATATTGAATTGATTTTTGCCGAGGGTGAGGTAGACAGGTTTTTCATTAATTTTTGTGATCCCTGGCCGAAGGCACGCCATGCCAAGAGAAGGCTTACCCATGTGGGATTCCTGCGGCGTTATGCCAGGTTACTTAAGCACCCGGGCAAATTGATATTTAAGACGGACAACAGGCCTCTTTTTGATTTTTCTTTGGAACAGTTTGAGGCTGCCAATCTCAAAGTGGAGGATGTGTCCTTTGATTTGCATTCGGAAAATCGCGCGGATAATATCATGACCGAATACGAAAGAAAATTCAGCAGTTTAGGTGAAAAAATCAACAGGTGTGAGGTAACCTTTTCGTGAAACAATCAGAGAAGCTGGAAGAGAAAAAAAGGTATAAAATATGGCAGAACAATCATGAAGCTATTATTGCAATGGTAACTATATTGGTGATTGCCGGATGGTTTAATGTTTTTAGCTCTACCTTTGTAATGGCTGAAAGGGATTATTCATCCCCCTACTATTTTTTATTCAGGCACATGTTCAGTACATTATTGGGGATAGTGGCCTGTCTCATAGCAGCCAATGTGGATTATCATAAATGGCGTTCATGGATTACTCCGGTAACAGGACTGATTATTTTGGCCCTGGCTTTTGTACTGCTTTTTGGTGTGGCGATCAATGGATCAAAGCGGTGGATTACTCTCCCCTTTTTTTCTGTTCAACCGGCTGAATTCGCCAAGATGTGCAGCATAATGCTGGCAGGCTACTATTTATCCTTTCGCAATACCTATGGGAAGGAAATCAATATTATAAACCGACAGTATGGGATTATCACGGCTATGGCGCTGTTGGTCTATCTGGAACCGGATATGGGAACTGCCTGTATTGTTATAGGTATACCGGCGCTTATGATGGTGGTAGGTGGACTTAAATGGCGTAAACTGAAATGGTTGATTATATTTGGCTTAATTGCTTTGGGACTCATGTGTTATATGCAGCCATATCGTATGCAGCGTATAATGGTTACTTATGATCCGTGGCCTTATGCGCAGGATAAGGGCTACCAAACGGTACGGTCGCTTACATCAATAGGCTCCGGTGGCTGGTTTGGCATGGGTATAGGACAGGGCTTGAGCAAATACGACTATTTGCCGGAAGCACATACTGATTTTGCCTTTGCCGTGTTCAGTCAGGAAATGGGCTTTATAGTTGTATTGGCTGTTTTATTTGTATATGCCGCTTTTTGCCGGTATACCTCCAACATTGCCCGTCAGGCAAATGACAGCTATGGGCAATTTTTGGGTATTGGCATATTATTGCTGATTGGTGGACAGGCAGTGGCCAATCTTTTTATGGTGTCAGGGATGTTTCCTGTAGTCGGGGTACCACTACCCTTTATAAGTTATGGCGGGTCTTCACTGATTATGTCCCTGTTTGCGGTGGGAATTTTAATTAATATCAGCAGGCAGACCCAGCGGTTGCGGGAAAAACAATATATTGCCCAGCTGCTGCGACAGGAAAATAAAATAAAACGACCTGTTTTAAGGCGGGTTAAATAGGACAAAATGATGTTAGAAGGTTGGTTGACCAATGATCAGACGACAAAAGCGTATTGCCTTAATAAATGATATTACCGGATTTGGAAGATGCTCTATTACGGTGGAGCTGCCCTTGATTTCAGCTATGCGTATACAGGCTTGTCCTTTGCCTACGGCGATATTATCAGTCCATACAGGGTTTGAGCCACATTTTATTGATGACTATACGCAAAGAATGGTCCCGTATATGGAGAATTGGGAACAGCATGGATTGGAATTCGATGGAATTTGTACCGGATTTTTGGGGTCTGTTGAGCAGATATATATTGTGGAAGAATTTATCAGGCGTTTCAAAAAAGATGATACGCGGGTTATGGTAGATCCTGTTATGGGTGATCACGGCAAGCTGTATTCCTCATATTCTATTGAAATGTGCCATGAAATGCGACGGTTGTTGAAGTGTGCAGATTTGGTGACCCCTAATCTGACAGAAGCCTGTCAGCTGTTGGATCTGGAGTATCCAAGGGATGGACGCATTACTGAAGAAGCTCTTGCCGGTATGGCAAAGGCACTTTCGGATAAGGGGCCTGATCAGGTAATCATTACAGGGTTAAATGATGCTGCAAATATAAAAAATTATGTATACGAAAAGCATGGCGGTTCCAGTTATGTTGTACGGAAAAAGGTGGGGGACGACCGTTCAGGTACCGGGGATGCCTTTGCGGCAATAGTGGCCGGTAGTCTGGTCAATGGATTGCCCCTTGTGGAGTCCGTGGAAAAGGCCGCTGATTTTATCAATAAGGCATTGGAATATACTGTGGAGCTGAATCTGCCATGGAATTATGGCCTGGCCTTTGAAGAATTTCTTACAGAATTAAAATAAAGTGATGTTATCCTCCGTAAAGGTTAATTTATGTGGATATGGTGTGCTTTTCCGGTTGTCAGGCTGTTGCTGTTTGGATTGAAGATGGTAAAAGAAATACTGTTCAGTGCCGGAAAACAGAAGAAAATGTAATGGAGTAATGGAAATGATAGTTTATGCAACTCATTCAGGAGGCAGGTATCTGCAGATTGAGGACAGTCTGAAGGAACAGCCTGCAGGAAAGCGTGGAATATATATTAATTTGACCAATCAGTGTAATTGTGCATGTACTTTCTGTCTGCGCAACATGAAAAAAATGGCTGAGGCCAGTTCGCTGTGGCTGAAAAAAGAGCCTACGGCTGATGAAGTCAAGGAGGCATTGGATGATTTGCCGTGGGAATATGTATCGGAGATTGTTTTTTGTGGGTTTGGTGAGCCTACTATGAGGTTGGACGTATTGGTGGAGCTGCTGCATTATGTGAAGACCATCCATCCTGAGATACCAACACGATTGAATACAAATGGCTTGGCAGATCTTGAACATAAGCGAAATACTGCGGCGGATTTCTCCGGGGGGATATTGGATACGATTTCAATCAGTTTAAATGCATCCAATGCGGACAGATATTTGGAACTCACCAGGGCAAAATATGGTGTGGAATCTTATGAAGCAATGTTGAATTTTGCTGAGAATTGCAAGGAGTATATTCCAAATGTGGTCATGACTGTGGTGGAAAAGGTTGAAAATCAGCAGGAGATTGATTTGTGCAGAAAGCTATGTGATGAACGCGGGCTGAAGCTCCGTGTCCGTATATACGAAGACAGCTGATTCTGGAAAGGATGTGTATCAGGTAATGAAAAAACTTGTTGTTATTCGTGGCGGCGGTGAGCTGGCTACAGGAATCGCACATCGTTTGTATCATACCGGTCATAGGGTTCTTATGCTTGAAAGACAGTATCCTTCAGCAATTCGGCGTAATATTGTTTTTTCAGAGGCCATATATGATGGTGAAACCAGTGTAGAGCGAACCGTCTGCTATAGGGCAGATGATTTGAAGCACGCCGAGAAAATGCTCAAGGAGGGCAAGCTGGTAATCATGATTGACCCTGAGGCAAAATGCATCAGTAAGCTGAAACCGGAAGTGGTGGTAGATGCCATCTACGCAAAACGAAATCTGGGTACCAATATGAAAATGGCACCACTTACCATAGGTGTTGGACCTGGATTTGTTGCTGGAAAGGATGTAAACTGTGTAATTGAAACTGCCAGGGGCCACAATCTTGGACGGATAATTCGCGAGGGGATTGCCATGCCGGAAAGGGAGCTTGCCGAGCTCAGGGCACTTATGAAGGCCTCTCATTCCATTAATTCTCCTTGTGATGGATATTTGGAAGCTGGACACCCAACGGCATATCTTATCAGTAAAAATGAAGTAATCGGCAAATTACATGTAGAAGGGGGACATGTCCTGGAGTTAAAGTCTCCTATAGATGGTGTCCTGAGAGGAATGCTGCACGATGACTGTCCGGTTCGTACCGGATTGAAAATAGCTGAGATCGACCCAAGTACCAAGCCGGCAAATTGCATGAGTATTTCTGCGAAAACAAGATGTGTTTCAGGGTCCGTGCTGGAAGTAATCGTTGCCTGGAAGAATAAGCAGCCGCAAAAATCTCATTTGCCTTGGAAAAAATAACGAGCTTTAAGATGTCCCCTTCCTCTTTAGGTGGGGGAAAACAAACTACAACAGCTGGCGAGCATATCTCCCAGCTCGTTGAAACGCTAATTGGAAGATTTTTCTTCTAAAGAAGAAAAATTTGAACAATG
>NZ_JAILFV010000069.1 GCF_024697385.1 Anaerovibrio sp. | reverse complement strand
TCACACAGGTTTAACTATACAGCACAAAACTATAATCGTCAATGGGCACCATGGCCACCGCGCCCCTGTCCGTTACCTTGACCATGACCCTGACCTTGGCCCTGGCCACCACAGCCCTTCCCATGGCCCTTACCATCTCCATTGCCATGGCCTTCACCATGGCAATGGCCTTCTCCATGTCCCTCACCATGACAATGCCCTTCACCATGACCTTCGTGACAATGTCCATGTTTTTCCCCATGACCGTGGCCATGATGATCACAATGTACTGCAGGATCATAGGACAGCTTGCCGGCCAACAGTGCATCCACAGCCTCATCTGCAGACCCCTGTACCCCACCATAAAGGGTAATACCGGCATCAGCCAAAGCACTCTGGGCGCCGGCACCGATGCCACCACAAATCAAGGTGTCCACCTGCTGCTGTTTCAGAATTCCAACCAGGGCCCCATGACCCTCGCCATTTGTACTGATAACCTCTGAGCTTGTTATTTTATTGTCTTCTATGGTATACAATTTAAATTCACCGGTTTTTCCAAAATGCTGAAAAATTTGACCATTGCTGTAAGTTACTGCTAATTTCATATTTTCTCTTCCTTTCCAATACTGCGGACAACGATGTTTGCTATGATGACCAGGACAGCATTGTTCATCCCCGTCACACACCTCATAATCTCCACCGACAATTTTTAATGGCCGCCCTTCAACAAGACATGCAGCCATTCTCTTGCGTGCAGCCATATACATGGCCTGAACCGTGGTCCTGGCAACACCCATCCGATCTGCACATTCCTGTTGATTAAGACCATTGAAATCCATCAGCCTTATGGTTTCATATTCCTCTACGGTCATACAAACCTCAGGCATATCCTCAACTGCATTTCTGGGAATAAACTCCTGAAAAACGGGTAATGAGCATATCTTTTTCTTTTTTACTGGTCTGGCCATGGCACACTCCTTTTTTTGACATATGTCTTTAACCATATTTTAGCAAATTATAAACATATGTCAATAACTTTTAAAATATTTTAGAAAATCGGAAAGAAAAGAGACCTGTTCAGCAGTTACCTTATTTTCTGAACAAGTCCCATTTTGTATATACAGCAGTTATTCTGTCAATAAACTTATCTTATTAGCAGCTAATTCAATCTTGATTTTATCGTTGGCCTTGCCGGATGCCTTCTTAAGAGCATTATTTATAGGGCTCTTGGTTCCGACTCCGCCAAAAATAGTTTTATTTTCATCAGCACCAGTTACCTGAAATGCCAACAGCTTATTTTTGGCAACAGAATAAAAATTATATCTCATTTTAACAGATACACTCACCTTAAGCTGAAAAAAAGACTCATGCTTTGCATCCTTCAAATCATTTAATTCTACAGCCACAACATAATCTGCACCTGTTCTGTTTGCAACAGCGGCCATTATATCCTTATCAGCTATCATCTGGTTACTGACATCGTAACCAGCTTCATCCAACGCAGCCTGGACTTCATTTTCCGGTATCACACTAAGTCCCATTTTAGCCATCGAATCGTTGTAATATTTGTGCATAAAACCCGGTATATAGTCCTTGTCAACGGTTGCTTCTGTAGTATCAAGATATGGAATGACCGCTATTTTTGAACCTGCTGCAGAGCAAGCTGCTGACATGGTAAACAAAGAAACCATAAGTATTAACAGTATTTTTTTCATGAAGACCCCCCTAATAGTTAGATATATACTACCTTCTTTAATAATCGTATTATAACGCCATTGTTCAAATTTTACTATAGAATAATTATTCTCTATAAAAAACAAGGGTGGAAATCATGCTAAAGATATTGCCACCCTTGAATTTCATTGTTTTAAGTTACCAGGTCTTACCTGCCAGGAACCATATCCGCTGTGGAGATTTTGCATCGTCACCTGCATCGGCAACCAAACCTACACGACGGGCGTAGTCCAGCCGAAGGAAATAATGATCAGGATGCTGATATGTCATTCCTATACCCCATCCTTTAAGGGTCTGACCACCATACCGGCCATCCTCTACAACCTTGACATGTCCTACATCATAATAGGCCCTGAGCACAAGGCCCTTCCATGGGGTTCTGTACTGAAATTCCAGTGAACTCAAATACCCTTCATCACCAGAGCCTTCACCTGAACCATAAGCACGCACTCCACGGGCACCACCCAAAAACATTTTTTCTGAGCTGTCCAAATTACGGCTTGCCTTCTGCCCCTGGAACTTCCACAGCAGATTACAGCTATGGCCCAATGGCTGTAAGGCAGTTATATCCAATATCCCCTTTGAAAAACTCCCCAAGGTGTTGCCCGCTTTACCGATAACATCACCTGATAAGGAATCAGAGGAAACATTGCCCATATAGCCAGTCAGAGCGTAATGAACTGCCAGGCCACCTTTTTCACGCCATACACCATCAATACCAAGATTGAAGGAATGGCTGTGCTTTTTGACATTCAATCCGGCACTGCGCATTTCATCATTGATACTCCGATAATCTATACCATATTTAATAATCAGATTGCTGCTGGTAGTCCGCCATATAGGAGTCATACCATACAGGCTTGTGGTATTGGCAATACCCTTTGCTCCCAATGCGGAAAACAGACTTCCTAGCTCATAATCCATACGGCTGAAGCGTGCACCCAGAGTTGTTCCCATATGGCCCCCCCTGGTCTCCCAACCGATATTGTAGTTATGCAAATTATTATTTGAAATCAAGCCACCGATTGTCATGCGACTGTTTCTGGCTATAACTCCCATCAGATCAGCCTGAAAACCATACCGGTACCTGCCGGATGATTTGGAGCCATAATTATCAGTATATACAGTCGCTGTCTTTGTTTTTCCCGGTTCTATATGCACAATCAGATCACTGGTACCGTCCTTGCTGCCAGGCACCAGGGTGCCATTTGCTTTGACTCCGTAAATTTCATTTACATTGAATAAACTGCTTTCCAGGGAACGCTCTTTAATTACATCACCTGATTTCAGTGATGCCAAAAGTCCTTTTGCTATATCCTCATAGGACGCTGCACAGTTATTTTCAACTTTAATATTGTCATAACGCCCCAGGGCAATACGCATTAACAGCTCTCCACCTTTGGCCTTTTGCTCCGGAACATAGGCATAAGCCGCAGGGAACCCATGGGTGCGGGCATATACTGCTAAATCCCACAGCACTGCGTCCAAGTCCTTGACGGTTATTTCGTGGCCAACCGCTTTTGCTGTAATTTTTTGCAGGGCCTCCTGATCAAAATGTGTTTCCGGCTGGTCAACATTGATTGCTTTTAGTGTAAAACGCAAAGACTGATTTTCACTTTTTTTATTATCTAACTTATTGTCCAATTTCGGTGTATCGCTTTTTTCCTCTACTGTCCCCAAGCTGTCTCCAGGCTGTGGTACAGCAGAGGCAGCATAAACACCAGATACAGGAATCATACCTACCATACAGGACAACAACAATGCCCTCGTTATTGATTTATACATGAGTTATTTTTCCACCTTTCCTGCTTCATCACCATCGCTGAAGTCAGATATTTGTATTCTTTCATTAGCCACTCCGCTCTTATTGGATGAAATATCAGCACCTTCATCCCCGGAAAGCATACGGGCAATATCGGCCTCATTCAGCGTCATGGTATGAATATCATGTGACATATTGATTACTGCAGAAGAAGCTCCATCCTTAAGC
>NZ_JAILFV010000066.1 GCF_024697385.1 Anaerovibrio sp. | reverse complement strand
TGATAAAACTCTTTTTCTGCCCAGAAAATGCTATTATATTATATGGCTTGATATAATCTTGGTTTTAGCTTTTACGAAATGGGAGGTATTTATTTATGGAAGCTGCTAACAGAAGACCGAAAGAGAAGAAGCCGGTTTTAGCTATATGTTGTGATTTTGACAAAACATTATCTCCCAATGATATGCAGGCACAAGGCTATATACAGGCTGTCTGCGATGGATATTTCAGTCATTTTGAGAAGAGTCAAATGAAATGGCTTATATATAAGATGGCAAAGTAAGTGTGTGGGAAACTACTGCTTACAAGAAAAAGTTTGGAAGAGTAAGGATTTTGAATGCAGGGCAGGATTATTGGATAATGGGGGAATATAGATGGGCGAAAAAATAAATACAATAGTTGATGTTTTGGAGCGGGAAGAATTTATTGGACAAGTTATGTCTATTGTTCAACGATTAAAGGTAAATAATCAAGGCATGACTTTTGCAGTTGAGGGGCAGTGGGGCATTGGTAAAAGCTTTATCCTTGACCGAGTGGAAGAAATATTGAATGGTGAACAAGATTGCTTGGTTTTACGGTATAACTGTTGGGAATATGATTATTATGATGAGCCATTGATGGCAATTGTAGCAAGTTTTCTTGATCAGATTTATTCAAAAATTTGGAAGACCGAGATGTTAAAATTATCTGCGCGTGCAGCTGTGGATTTTATTGGGAGCTGTTTGAAGGAAGTTGCAGGGCAGTATGTTAAGGATAGACTGGGGTTTGATCTGGTTGAGTTAGGGAAAAAGGAATATGAAAAGGCATTGGGGAGAGAAAAAGCGGATAGTGCCTATGATTTGCTTTCCGGATTAAAGACCGCGTTGTATTGCTTGCGAGGATTAATGGTGAAGGTTTCAGGGGATAAAAAACTTATTCTGCTCGTAGATGAATTGGATCGTTGCCTTCCGCCATATCAAATAAAAATACTTGAACGATTGCATCATTTGTTTTTGGGAAGCAGTTACGTTGTGGTGTTAGCTGTGAATGCAGGACAGTTAGAAGAAACTGTACATAAATTGTATGGGGAAGGAATTCTCACAGATAAATATTTGAAAAAGATAATATCATTTTCACTAAAGTTGGATTGTGGCACTGTATCGGAGAAAATTGTAGAAAAATATAATGAAGTTTTAGCTCAGTATCCGGTGAAAGAACTGGCCACGCGTGATGAGGTTATTAACTTTTTAAAGATGCTATTTTTAGGACTGGATATTCGAACTACAGAGAAAATCTGGGAAAAGGCGCAATTGATACACTCGCTGGTTTTCTCAGCGGAGGAAGGACGAATAGATATTTTTTGCTTTGAGTTGTTGTGGCTGATTGCAAAAGAATATAAGGAATGTAGAGTAGTAGACGATGCTTCAAGACGTGATAGTTTAATTGACGGAAATGTTTTGTTGAAGATGTATTTCAAAGAAGGCGTCGCTCCAATGGCTGAAGAAGCAAAGATTTTGCCTAAAAACATGAGTAAGCTTTTTAACGATTTGGTTAAATCGGAGAGATACAATATGTATCGGTCTCTATATGGAGAAGAAGATGGTGCGAAGTTGTTCTTGTTCGAGCGTGAGGTTTTATTCAGGGATTATTTGGTTGGCTATTGGTGTGGTGTTATAGAACAAGAGCGTTTTTTGTTCGATTTTGGGGATAAGGCAGATGGTATGAGAGAAGAGTATCATAAAAATATAGAGAAATTGAAACAGTTTGCACGATTGGTGGAAATGATGCGATAAACGCCTTAATTAGTGTATTGCAGGAAGAGTGTTATATGATTAATAGTTGATTTGGAAGCAGAAAAATAAGAGGAGTGAATGGGAGTAAAAGTAGTGAATTGTACGATATAAGTTTGTTGCTTAAATCGACTAATTTCATGGATGTAGAAAATGAAGTGCAAATATACAAAGGAAGTGTGACAGGATATGACTCTTACGGAGCTTTTTAGCGATCTTAAGGAAAATACGATACTTGATAATATTGATATCGAAGGTGATGTATGCAGGGTATCGTCTGAAATCGAAGTAAAAAATTATTGCCCGGAGTGTGGGAAGGAATTAACAATACGAAATGGGATACATGGTGAATTCTGGAGTTGTTCGGGTTATCCTGATTGTAAATATGCTGTTGGCAAATCTAAATTGTTGGAGAATCGAGTTTTTATTGATCTTATAAGTTCATATGGTGAAACGCCCGTGACTATGTTAAATGTTGTTGTGCCTCTCAAGGTTGGAGAGCATATTCGGGTGACTGATGGCAGTAAAATACATGTTGCTGGACGCTTGAAAATCTACAATGGAAAATTACAATTGCAGTGTAATTCTGCTAATGACATAACGCTTGAAAACGAAAATTCATACGTATGCAAGAAGAAAGAATGGCTAAATGATGTAAAATTCATAGAGAAAAAGGATAAGAAAATCTTCATCCCTAGAAGTAAGATTAGGATTGCAGTTATCTCTACTGACGATAAGGACCAGGGATATAATGATTTTGTAAATAAAATATATAAACAAAATATTGATTATAAAGCATACTGCA
>NZ_JAILFV010000064.1 GCF_024697385.1 Anaerovibrio sp. | reverse complement strand
TCATTTCTTTCTGAATACTTAGGTCATTCATTTAATGCTGCCTTGACCTCCGCTTTAGTAAAGCCAAGACGAAGCATCTCGCAGTTTGGATCTGTCTGCTGTTCATACTGGTAATACTCAGTTTCACCGTCGTGGTTGGTTACCTCAACTACCTTGTGTGTACGGTTCTTTACTCCATCCTCTTTACTCTCCAATTTGCCAGTGCAAAACCAGTTCTTTTCACCGTCGAGGAGGGCCTGCCAGGCAGGTTTCCACATACTTGATGGGAACTTTTCCCGGATGTAGAAATAATCCTGCTTAGAATTAAGATGCTTGGGGAATCCTTTCATGTCTTTCATCTCCTAACTGAATGTATAAAATTTGTCGACTTTGATAATTGTGGATATGAAGGGTATTTCTGACTGGTATCTCTCGATCTGGTTTATCAGTACATTACTACCAGTAAACAGAACGTGCTTGGTACCGTCGTGCTCAAACTGTAATTTAAGACAATTACCACTATTATTGTGATATTTGCTCTTATTAACATTGAATCCGGTTACAATAATCTCCTTGCCAAGAATATCATCCAGCTTTACCTTGTCACCATCCAGGGTTTGCTCTTCCGCAAAATCACTAAACCTTTTCAATTTCACTCCTAACATTCTCTATCTCCAAGGATATTGCGAGGTTATGTGTATTAGCCCACCTTATCCATCACTTTGTTGATTCTATGGAGCCAAGGGCTGTGGCTTTCTTTACTTTGCCATGCTTAACCTTCCACAGTAAACCGCTGATGCGCCTTTTGACTCTTTTAGCTGTAGTCTTTCTGAGCAATACATAATTGTCAGGAAAGTGCCGGTACCCTAAGAAGTCTATCCCGCGTGTTACCGGGAACAGGTCGCATTTACTGAGCTTCATTTGAAGCCGGTTGTTTACGAAATCCTGCACCTTTGGAATAACAGCGGATAGCTCCTGCTTGGTGCCAAATAAAACAAAATCATCGCAATACCGGATATAATGCTTAATCCCCAGTATATGCTTTACATAAGTATCAAGCTCATTGAGATATATGTTACCCATCCATTGACTGAGATAGTTTCCAATAGGCACATTGGTTTCACCCGGAATGGACTCGATAATTTCCAGTAGCATAGCCAGAGTATATTTACACTTTATCTTTCTTTTGATGATTTTATACAGAATCTTGTGATTGACGGATGGATAAAATTTACTAATGTCACACTTAAGACAATAGGGTTTCTTATGAATATATTCCATGCACTTTGTGCTACCTTTATGCTGGCCCTTCTTTTTCCGGCAAGCATAGCTATGATAGTACATCAGGTTATCCCATAATGGCTCAATAATATTCATTATGGCATGTTGAACAATTCTGTCCGGGAAAAATGGCAGTATATATATGACTCTTTTCTTGGGTTCATATATGGTCTTAGTATGGTATGGTGAGGTTTTATACTCATGTTTTTTAAGCATTTCCTCCAGCTTATCCAGAAGCTCCTCCCGATGCTTTTCCGCATTCTTGACCGTTCTCTGCCATGTTTTGCCCTTCTTGGCCTTGTCAAATGCAAGCTCTAAATTTTGCCTATCAATAATCCTCGCATATAAATTTCCTTTACGCTTCATAATAATAGGTGACGACTTTCGCATCTACTACTAGCCGCCACCATCTCCCTTTTCATGTTTTGGTAAAAGACCATGGACTGTATGTTCAGCCGTGGGTTAGCTCAGACACCTCTAATTATCCCACGTATCAGACGCACTGCGCGCCCCGTTGTTCGCATTCAAGTTCAGCGAGCTGTTATTCCAATTCGCTGCACGCGAACCGCAGACCGCACTGTTACTCCAGTTGCCGCCGACAATAGGGCGATAACATACAGCCCAGTTATCTATGTTAAATAGCTATAACCGATTTGGCCCTGCCCTTGCGGGCAGGGAGTTTTTCACTTTCCGCATTGCGCCCCACCGGCTCAGACGCACCGCGCGCCCCGTAACCCGCAGACAAGCCCAACGAAGAGTTAGTCCAATCCGCCGCACGCGACCCGCAGACCGCACCGTTACCCCAGTTGCCGCCAACGAGAGGGCGATACTCGGCACCATAAATCTGGCCTTTGACATCGGCCCGATCGTTAGCATCAAAGCCATTGCCATAAGAACCGCTGGTGGATGCAGAGCCAACATCAGCGCACCACTGCCACAGGAAGCCACAGCAATCCTCAATGCCATAGTTAGATATCATGCGCCGATTAGCTGTATCCTGATGGCCACCAGCTGTATTTGCATCGGTACTGCCTGCAATATTGGTGGACTGGTTGGAGCCAACAGAGAACACTCTGAACTCTCTTACCCATGGAAGCCGCTTCTTCTGTTCTCCCAGTGTTTGCTCCCACTTCAATGGATGGAATTTCTCTGTGGATGCACCGTCTCCGGTAACAGCCCCAAACTTAGAAACAGCTTTCAGTGTTTTGTCTGCAGTGGTACCAGTCCAGCTGTTGAGATAGATATCAAACCACATATCAAGACCATCAACATATACCATGCCCTCAGGCTCGGATTTAGGTCGATGCTCGATATCCCAGACAGAGGCTGGCAAAATCTCACCAGCAAGCCAGCCGGAAAGAGTATGACCTTCAATAGTACCAACATCAGCGCACAGGCAATGGAATCCGCCAACCTTGCGGCTGGTCTCAGCAGTGAAGCCATAGGGTACTGTGGAGCTGGTGCTCACAACAAATGTCAATGCACCATCTCTTATGCCAGCATAAATATAGAAGTCCTGACCAGGACGGGTGCTTGCCTGTGTGTGGTCAATAATCGCCTGCCATACAACATTACCATCCTGATAAGTATCCCCCTCGGTAGTTGGCCACTCTGGAGTTAATGTGGAGCTGGTGCCGGCTGTTGTGCATTTGTAGT
>NZ_JAILFV010000062.1 GCF_024697385.1 Anaerovibrio sp. | reverse complement strand
AGCTTTAAGATGTCCCCTTCCTCTTTAGGTGGGGGAAAACAAACTACAACAGCTGGCGAGCATATCTCCCAGCTCGTTGAAACGCTAATTGGAAGATTTTTCTTCTAAAGAAGAAAAATTTGAACAATGGCGTTATAACAGCTGGTGAGCATATCTCTCACTTCGTTGAAACGCTGACAGAGAATAATTTGCCTCTGGCAAACTTTGATTTTAGGCGTTATAATTAACCTAATGATATGTATTATACAAGGAGGCATTGCACATATGAGTTCACAGGTCGCTTCACATCGTGTTGGCAAGAAGTTGGTTGATGTTATTTTTGGCGCAAGCGGAGCCTGCAACAAGGCAATAAAGGAGCATGGCGCAGCTAAGGTTACCAATGCAACTGTTGGGTCCATAATTGATGAAGATGGAAAACTGGCTTGTCTGCCTACCATGGAAAAAGCCTTTAGGGGCCTTGATATAGCAGATATTGCCGCCTATGCACCACCTGCAGGGCTGCCTGCATACCTTGACAGCGTTATTAATCTCACCTTTGCAGACAACAAACCTGAGGGGTATCTGGCAGCGTGCTCTACTGCTGGCGGTACAGGAGCCATTCATATGGCCATAATGAATTATTCGGAAATCGGTGACCAGGTTCTGACCTCTGACTGGTTCTGGGGAACCTACAATGTCCTTTGTCAGGAAGAAGCCCGTACTCTGGCCACATATCCATTATTTGATGAACATCAGAATTACAATGTCAAGGCATTGGAGGAAAAGACTGCAGAGCTCCTGGGCAAGCAGGATTCCCTGCTTCTGATCATCAATACCCCTGCACACAATCCTACAGGCTACAGCCTTACTGATGAAGAATGGACCAAGGTGTTGGATATCTGCAGGAGCTGGGCGTCCAAGGGCAAGAAAATAAACCTGTTGGTGGATATTGCCTACATTGATTATGCCGGTGAAAAGAATCAGACCAGAAGATTTATGAAGCAGTTTGGCAATCTCCCGGATAATATCTTTGTGATGTTTGCCTTTTCCATGTCCAAGGGCTATACCATGTATGGACAGCGTACAGGTGCTTTGATTGGTCTTTCCTCGAATGAGGAAATAATTGAGGAATTCAAGAATGTCACCAAGTACACCGGCAGGGCAACCTGGTCCAATGTAAGCCGCGGGGCCCAGACACTGTTGACTACTATACAGCAGGATAGTGAGCTGCTGGCAAAATTCGAGGGTGAAAGGGATGCGCTGTACGGAATTATCCGTGACAGGGCGGCAATCTTCATGAACGAGGCCAAGGAGTGTGGGTTGAATGCCCTGCCTTATAAAGCAGGATTTTTTATCTCTGTTCCAACCAGTGATTCGTCAGCTGTTTGTGAAAAGCTTCACGATGACCTGATTTTTGCAGTTCCTTTGAAGATGGGCGTTCGCATAGCAGTATGCTCAGTGCCAAAGGTAAAGATGTATGGCATGGCCGCAAAGGTATTGAAGGCTGTTCAGGCAGTTGAAGGCTGACATTTTATTTTTTGATAATATATTCTTTTTATGGAACCGGACTGGGGGACAGTCCGGTTCTTTTATTGCTGTGACATGGGTTAATTTTTGCGGAAATTTCGTCTGAAAAATGCTTCAAATAATGAAAGATAAAGGAATTAATGAGTTTTAAATAATATTTTTATTTTGCCCTGTAATGTGTTATAGTTATCATAGAATGTGCATTGCGAGGAGGTCATTATGTTTAATTTAAATAAAAAACGAGGATCTGAGTTCTATGATTTATTCATTGAAAGTGCTCAGTTTTTTTATCAGGGAACACTTTTGATGGATGAGGTAATGGTCGATCATCGCAAAGCCGATATCAAGGTCAAGGAAATCAATGATATTGAGCATCAGGCAGATAAGGTCAATGACCGTATCATTGACAAGCTCAACCGGACCCTGATTACACCAATTGACCGTGAAGACATATATTCCATTGCCAATGGCCTGGATGATGGCGTAGATCTTTTGCAGGGGATTTTGCAGCGAATAGTTATCTACCATACCGGTGAAGCCCGTGAAGGCGCTATCCGTCTGACAAAGCTGTTGATTGAGTGCACCCAGAAAATAATTAAGGTTCTTGAACTTTTAAAGGAAATAAGCAAAAATCAGGATGAAATCCTGAAATTGACAAGTGATGTCAGCAAGCTGGAGAGTGAGGGGGATCATATCTTCAGAAGTGAGCTGGCTTATCTCTTTGCCCAGGTAAAGGATCCTATTGAGCTCATCAAGTGGAAGGATCTTTTGGAGGATTTGGAGGATACCCTTGATCACTGTGAAAAATTGGCTGATTTGCTTAGGGGTGTGGTAATGAAGTATGCTTGATTTACATCCTTTGATAATAATAGTTATAGCATTGGCCCTGATTTTCGATTTTATAAATGGATTTCATGATACGGCAAATGCTGTGGCCACTTCCATATCTACCAGGGCCATTTCCCCAAGCCGAGCCATTATCATGGCAGCTGTGCTTAACTTTTTCGGTGCCCTGGTAAGTACCGGTGTAGCCAAGACCATTGGTGGAGATATAGTTGTTGGCCATATAAGTCAGCAGATAATAATTGCATCCCTTACCGGTGCCATTATATGGAATCTCCTTACCTGGAAGATCGGTCTTCCAAGTAGTTCATCCCATGCCCTTGTTGGGGGCATCATCGGCGGTGTGCTGATGTCTGACATGGGGGTTGCCGGACTGAATTTCATGGGTATCGGCAAAATAGTCATAGCCTTGGTGGCATCGCCTGTAATTGGTATGGTGATCGGATTTATTTTAATGAACCTGATATTTATGATTTTTGGTAATTCCAGTCCATCCAAGGTAAATCATAAGTTCAAAAAAATGCAGATCATAACAGCAGCTACCATGGCCTTTTCCCATGGTTCCAATGATGCTCAGAAATCAATGGGTATCATTACCCTGGCCCTGGTGTCAGGTGGGGTGCTGCATGAATTTGAGGTTCCATTGCTTGTGAAAATTCTCTGTGCTACTGCCATGGCGGTGGGTACATCAGTCGGCGGCTGGAGCATTATTAAAACCGTTGGCGGCAAGATTTTTAAGCTGGAACCTATAAATGGCTTTGTGGCAGACCTTAATTCATCAATCACTATTTTTACTGCTACATTGCTTCATTTGCCTGTAAGTACCACACATGTAGTATCCGGTTCTATTATGGGTGTAGGGGCAGCCAAGAGAATCAGGGCTGTCCGCTGGGGAGTTGCACAGCAGATGGTTATGGCATGGGTACTGACCATACCTTGTACCGCTGTTATGGGCGCCATATGTTATACGCTGGTCACTGCAGTATTTGGTTGATTATGCATTATTTGCCTGAAAGGGTGTATACTGCCCTTTCGGGCATTTCATTTATCCAATGTCAATGGGGCCTTCTGTCACCCTGCAGTGGCGGATTCCCATAAGGCATGGGATTATGTTGACTGAAATTCAGCAGGAGTCACAAACTCTCACTGAATAAGTCTCATTATATATAGAGGCAGGTGTTTGATATGTTTCGTGAAGTGTTGGAAGAAGCAAAGGAATGGGCAAGGATTCTTCATTGTTCATATGTATCTGATTTAAATGCAATTATTGAGTCAGGAAATATAGGCGATTTAATTCGTGTATCTGAGGCACTGCATGAAAAGAAAATTGCCAATATTGCTGATCATATAGCGAATGGCATAGCCGATAACCGACTGATACTCATAGCAGGCCCGTCATCTTCAGGGAAAACTTCCTTTGCCCAGAGGCTGAAGGTTCAGCTGATGGTTATGGGGCTTAGGCCAGTGTCGGTTTCGATAGACAATTATTTTGTGAATCGGCTGGATACCCCAAAGCTGCCGGATGGCAATTATGATTTTGAATCCATTGATGCCGTTGATACGGAACTGTTTAATGAGCAGCTGTGGAGCCTGTTGAATGGTGAAAAGGTGCTGACACCTATTTATGATTTCAAAAAAGGAATAAGGGAGTTTGATTTTGGAACAGAGGTTCAGATCGGTATGGATCAGCCCATTATTGTGGAGGGCATTCATGGCTTGAACGAGAAATTAACCAGCGCCATTCCACGCGGGAACAAATTCAAGATTTATGTAAGCGCGCTTAATCAGCTCAACATGGATGAAAATACCAGAATTTCCACCTCCCGTGTGCGGTTGCTGCGGCGGATTGTCCGTGATTATCGTACCCGTGGGCGTTCGGCCAGCAGTACCATTTTGCAGTGGCCAAATGTCAGGGCGGGGGAAGAAAAATACATCTTCCCGTACCAGGATGATGCAGATGTTATGTTTAATTCGGCACTGATATATGAGCTGGGAGCCCTGAAGCACTTTGCAATGTATATGTTGGCCGAAATAGACCCTGATAATCCTACCTTCGAGAAGGGTCAGGAGCTGTTGGCCTTCTGTCGGAATTTCAAATCCATATATGACGCAAAGGATATACCATCAAATTCCCTGATAAGGGAATTTATTGGTGGTTCCTGTTTTAATGTCAGCTGAATTTTTATAACGAGCTTTAAGATGTCCCCTTCCTCTTTAGGTGGGGGAAAACAAACTACAACAGCTGGCGAGCATATCTCCCAGCTCGTTGAAACGCTAATTGGAAGATTTTTCTTTTTTTTAAAGAAAAATTTGAACAACTGCGTTATAATTATTTAAGGATTTTAGACTGAATATTATGCTATAATGTACAAAAGGCGTAGAGGGGTGAATCCTATGGTAAAGCTGACCAAAAATGGGATCTTAAAGGTTTTGTCAGGGATAATGCTGATGGGAGCATTAAGTTTTTCTGCTGTCCTTTGTTCTGCCAGCAATCAGGCAATACAGCCCGGAGCTGTTGCCAATCCGGTGGATACCAACCGGCAGCTGATGATTGTGCCAAGGCGTTGGCCTGACAGGCACGAGCTGGTGGCAGAAATTTCGAAAAGTTATGGTATAAGCTACAGTTCCCTGTTGGCGTTCTGTGATGGAGGGGGAGCCCTTGAGGACGCGTGCCGTGTGGCATACATGGCGATGCTGGCCAATAAGACCTTTGATGGTGTGGTTGCCCTGAAAAATGATGCCAACACCTGGCTTGATGTTTTCAGGGAGATAGGCATTTCCGAAAATGTATTGAGGGAGCACCGCAAACAGGTGGCAGTCAATGTGATCGGGAAGAGATACGGCCTTGACAAAAAGGTTATCTCCCTGCTGATAGACCAGAAATATAAAATGGCTGATATTGTCCAGGCAGGTCGTCTGGCAAAGGCAATCAAGGTGGATGTCAGAAGGATACTGGCAATGAAGACAATAAACAATTCCTGGAAAGACATTGAAGGTCAGTTGCTGGGGGATAAAATAGACCTTGCTCAGTGCGGGTCCGGCACTCCAAATTGTTTATAAAATCGGTTAGCTTCAGCGTCTGATACGCTAGATGGCTGACTGCTTTGGCAGACTGTGTTTTATGAGTTTTGACGCTCAGTGCAGGTGATGTTTTTTCATCACCTGACAGGTATAGGATGATTTTGATTTATTCAGGGGAACTTGGCTTGCTGATACGGCCCGGTTCCCTTGTGATTTGTGTTTGATTATGAGGCTGATTCAGTAGTCCTTTCTCAGGCGCTCTGGATTTTAGTCAAGTTTTTCCGGGATTTTGTATGGTCATGTTTTTTCGCTGCAGGGTAATACCTGTTAATGTAGGGAAGACCGGAAATCATGTTGGAGGCAGAGAGTGGCAGAAATAGATATTACAAATAAAGTTAAATTTTGCATTAAGTATGGCCTGGTAGGAGTATTGAGCCTGATATTTATTTGTTCCAGTGTTGTATGGTATGTGCTCTATACCTGGGGGAATATCAATATATATGATGCAAAAATTGCCAGCAGTATGGTTGGTGTTAGGGCCAGGGCACCAGGAAAGGTCACTGAGGTTTTGGTTCATGACGGTGATGTTGTAAAAGCCGGTGATGTAATAGCCAGTGTCCAGGTAGCAGTAACTGATGAACAGTTGAAACAGATGCAGCAGACGCTGGAATTGTCCCAGAAAAATCTGGAGCAGATCAAAAAGGGCGTAGTGGTATCCAGACCAAGAATGGTGCAGTCCTCTGTGGCTGGGGCATCAGAGGCTGAAATAGCCAATGCCAAAAAGAAGCTTGATCAGATGAATTCTCTCTATGAAATGGGAGCGATCAGCGGTATTCAGCGTGATGAGGCCAAAGCCCAGTACGAGAGCCTTTTGGCCAACAAATCACGGCAGACGACTGACATATCCTATGAAGCAACCTATCAGCCACCTAACCAGGAAGCCGTTAAAATGGCCCAGCAACAGGTCAATCAAGCCAGGGCAGCCCTGGAGGCAGCCAAGACTAATGCCGGAGCTACCGAAATTACGGCATCTGTGGATGGAGTCGTATATCTCAATGGCATCGAAGCCGGTACGGAGATTAATCCGGGTGATGTGGTAGCCTATGTTGGTGATGATTCGGATATATGGGTTGAGGCATATCTGGACAAAACCGAGGCAGATTATGTAGATATTGGCAGGCTGGCCTCCTTTTATGTAGACCGCAAGAAATATGACGGAACCATATTTGAAATCATAGAGCCGGAGGATCATGGTCAGCCTGATGAAAATACCGAGGGCAAATACGACAGCATATATCCTGAAGGCAAGCTGATAGTGAAGATTGCTGTGCCTCGTGAAATAAAGAGTGACATTCATATTGGCAATCCCGTGGATGTGCGGTTTAGCAAATCTTAAAAAAAACTTGCCAAACTAAAATCGCTGTGATATCATTATCATTGTAATAAGTTGAATATTTTGTGGCGATGAAGCTACGCGAACTGTTTTATCAGCAGTCGTGTGGCTTTTTTTATTGTTAATTTGAAAAGGTGGTAGGCGACATGGAAGAATTATTATTTGTAATCCCGGCTAACAGCAAAAAGGAAGATATTATTGCATCACTTACTGAGCATCCGGAAATTAAGTTTGTGTCATTGGTAGGTATTGACCTTGCAGGAAATGATACTGATGAGAAGATTCCAATGCGGGTGTTCCTGAAGGATATTGATGATTTTTATGCAGGCAGGGCTGTTCAGACTGATGGTTCCTCCGTTGTACTGTCAGGGATTGCTACTCTGAACAATGCCAAGGTTGACATGCCAATCGATCCTTCAGTTAATTGGTTTATTGATTACAATTTTGAAAATTATGATGAGGAAACCGGCCTGCCTATTGGTACACTGCGTATTCCTGCCTTCCTGGTTCACGACGGCAAGAGGGTTGACTCCCGTTCCGTACTTGCAGATACCCTTTCCTTTGTAAAAAAGGAACTGCTGGATATTTTACATTCCAACCCAAAAATTTCCGGACTGGAGCACATTGACTGCAGCAAGGTAGCTGATATCAGTTTTACTGCAGCTACAGAGCTGGAGTTTTGGGTAAAGACACCGCTGTCCCATGTGCATGTGGATGAAATGTTTGCTTCCCAGGTAATGCAGGAGCAGTACTGGCAGCGTACCCATGGTGTTGTCAGAACTGCGTTGGAGCAGACTGTTGAGCGTCTTGAATCCTATGGCCTCAAGGTGGAAATGGGCCATAAGGAGGTAGGCGGTATCAAGGCTCATCTCGATAAGAGCGGTAATATGACCTCTGTATGTGAGCAGATTGAAATAGACTGGCGTTTTGCCGATGCCCTTCAGGCTGCAGATAATGAGCTCCTTGTCCGTACCATCGTAAAGCAGACCTTCCGTCTCAATGGCCTGGAGGTCAGCTTCAAGGCAAAGCCAATGATTGGTGTTGCCGGTAACGGTGAGCATACCCATATTGGTTTGGCAGCAATCATGGAGGATGGTTCCTTCTACAATCTTTTCTCACCAAAGGAAATGACTGTTGATTTCATGAGTGCCATTGGTTATGGTGCAATCATGGGGCTGTTGAAGAATTATGAGGTTATTAATCCTTTCGTTTCTGCTACCAATGATTCCCTTAACCGCCTGAAGCCTGGTTTTGAGGCCCCTGTATGTATCGTTACATCCCTGGGACACAGTCCAAAGGTTCCATCCCGTAACCGGTCAATCCTTGCAGGCCTTATTCGTGATATTTCCAATCCTGCTGCTACCAGGTTTGAGCTTCGTGCCTGCAATCCATATACCGATACCTATCTTGTTTTGGCAGCTATTTATTCTGCTGTACTGGATGGTGTGCGTTATTCCGTTACCAGGACTACTGATGAGCTTCTGGCAGAATTGTCCAAGGAAGCCGGCACCAAGGCTGGCTATCTTGAGACTGACAGGGCATACAGATCCGAAAAGGATGTGTTTGAGGATTATACTGAGGATGAGCGTAATCACCTGTTTGGTGCACCTCCTGCTACTGTATGGGAAAATCTCACTGCTCTTGACAATCATGCCGACAAGCGTGCTGCCATCACCAAGGCTGGGGCCTTTACTGATGCTGTCATTGATGCATTCAAGGAAGGTGCACTCCTTCGTTGGAAGACTGAGCTGATTGCCCGTATCATTCCGGAAAATCGTGAAATTGTCCGTGCGGCCAATGAGGTTAAATCCAATTTCGTTACGGATCAGGATGCCTATAATTGGAATAAAATCAGTGAGCTTCGCTGCTATCTGGCCAAGGACAGCATTGATAACAAGTCCCTGTTTACCCTGCTGATTAATGCGCTGAACGAGGGTGATTATGAGACTGCTTCCGGACTGCAGGTAGAAATGTATGACAGAATGGAAGAGCTTAAGGCCCTTTATGATGTATATGTAAAAAATATTATCTGATATGGGTTTGGCTGACTCAATATAATAAATGTAATCAGTGGGCTGTGGGAAAGGCATCGGGAAGCATGGATGTCTTTTCCACGGCTGTTTTGTTATTGTTGGCAAAAGACTGTAACCGTTGATTTTCCAGTGCTGGCTTTGCCTTTTTGACGAATTTTTACTATTTATGGTATAATAGTGCCAGTGATTTTGTGAGAATGAGAGGTGGTTTTTTTTGAGACTTGGCAAGCTCATGATTAGCGCACTGGTGTGTATGGTGATTATGCTGGTGAGTTCATCGGTTTTCGCTGCAGGGATTCTTGTTAAGGAAGGTTCTCATGGACATGATGTCATAACAGTGCAAAGATTGTTAAAGGAAAAAGGGTTTTATTTCGGTGCAGAAACCGGAGAATGTGATAAAGCAACAGTTGCTGCAATCAAGAAGTTTCAGGCAGCAGAAGGGATTTTGGTAGATGGCGTATGCGGCCCTCAGACCTATAGACGGCTTGATCCGCCTAAGGCACCTGCCGGCCTGGAAAATGCCCGTCGGGTAATGGTGCATGCATCTGCATACAGCCCGGTTGAAACCGGCCCAAGAACGGCCACCGGGACCCGCCTGAGAAAGGGTGTAATAGCTTCAGATCCGAATTTCATCCCTATGGGAACCAGGGTGTATATTCCGGATTATGGTGAGGCTGTAGCTGAGGATATGGGGTCAAGTATTGTTGACAACACGATTGATATAGCTTTTGATACCCATGAGGAGGCTTTGGCCTTTGGCAGACAGCATATTGAGATTTATATTTTGGATTGATATATCTGTATCAGACTGAAATATTATCCTTGAATACCGGCTTACAGCCGGTATTTTTTTTACCACTGGTTAAGGTGGGACTATTTATTTGCTTTTTGGGAATGTGATTTAAAACACTTTAACATAATAGGTATATTTTACTAATGTCGGTCAATTACAGTTTTATTAATGAATAAGTATTATGGATAGTCAGGTATCATAATATATTTTTATTGATTTGCATTATCAAAATTGTCCCCTTCGGACAAAAATTAAAATTAAATTAAAAAAATGCACTTTAACATTGTTTTTTATGTGTTCCGACTAAAAAATTTAATATTTTTTAAAATTTTGTGTTATAATAATTATAAAAAACTAGGGAAGTGCTGGATAATATCTTCAGCCATTGACATCCATCATCAGCAGATGGTATGAGACAGGGCATCTCATGGTGACTGAAGCCGGTTATTCATATTTTCCTAGGACCTTTGGGTGATTAATAAACTCAAGAGCTCAAGGTCTGTATTAATTTTTATGGTGTTCCCAGATTCAGTTTGCAGGCAGGGATTTTCATTTCAGTTTTATTTTTGGGCTATAGATCAATTTGACTGAAACTCAGAGGGCTTACATCCTTTATGTTATTACTTGCTGATGTTATTGGGGAATAGGTGAAAGGAGTTTGACAGCCTCTGAGTAAAATATGGTTTTAGACATTTGTATGACTTAATGATTTTGCAGTATATATTTGTATGTAAATTTTTTATCCGATGCTGACGGATAAAGGTGATCTTTATTCAGTGGCAGTATGGCCGTATGCTGAATTTCCCACAACCGGATATCCTGGTGGGGGGATTTTTTCTTGTAATTAATTATTTATAACGCCATTGTTCAAATTTTTCTTCTTTAGAAGAAAAATCTTCCAATTAGCGTTTCAACGAGCTGGGAGATATGCTCGCCAGCTGTTGTAGTTTGTTTTCCCCCACCTAAAGAGGAAGGGGGACATCTTAAAGCTCG
>NZ_JAILFV010000022.1 GCF_024697385.1 Anaerovibrio sp. | reverse complement strand
TGGCTTACAACATGCCTTTTTCTTTTAAGCTGGTGAAGCGATGGTGACCAATGATAATATGGTCAAGCAGAGGTATATCGAGGACTTGGCCAGCTTTTTTTACGCGTTGCGTAATATCTATGTCCTCACGGCTGGGGTTGGTTTCGCCACTGGGATGGCAGTGGGCTAGTATAATGGATGCTGCATTGTGAAGAATGGCTCCCCGGTAAATCTCCCGGCAATGGGATATGCTGGAGTTAATGCTACCACGGGTTACTTCCATTACACCGGTAACCTTGCCCTGATTGTCGAGGATGATTTCGGCGACAACCTCCTGAGCTTCGTTTTCAAGGTCGAGGACGGCATTGATAATGTCAGCAGCATCTTGTGGACCATGGACATATCGGTTATCAATGTCATAACGATGATTGGATTCACGGACAAGCTTAATTTTGGATACGGAAATGGTGATCATGATAAATTCTCCTTTCAGCATAGAAAATGCCGCTGGCTCCTATGAGCACAGCGGCACAGTTTTTGTAGTTTAAGACTTTACGATATCGATGGTCGTATCTGTCCAATCTTCGCCGGACAGGATAATATTGCAATCATCGTAACTGGCAATGACGCTTTCTAAAGCATCCTGGGCAGAATCAGCAGTTACGACAATATCCCGGGTAAGGGTTTCGGTTATACGGATGATATGTTTCATGATTATTTATCCTCCTTCGGGGCAGTGATGGTAAAGCGGCGATAGGCAGTGGCTTTCGTGTACTGGGCCACAAGGTCTGGATGTTCTGCTTTCAGTTTGGTGGTATCCAGGCGGCTGGTACTGCTGCTTTTCCAACGGACAGAATAACCGGCCGGGGTTTTACCGCATTCAGCATCCTTCATAATGGCTTTGAGACGGTTTTCCGCTTCGGCTTTGGCGGTCTTTAGCTGGTCTTCCAGATTCTTACAGTCCTCGATGTTGGCTATGAGCTGGTCTGCTTCACTGGGCAGGATGATGCTGGTGCCATTAGATTTAGGGTATAAAGCGGATAAGGCTTTATCGGAAGTGGCATCAGCCAGCGGGGGCGTCTGGGGCAGGACATGGTTATTCCAGAAATTGGCCTCCATGGCTATGATGGTCTGGATAGTCTCGGTATCGCGGTGAACTTCCTCATAGCGGAACTCGTTGCCGCCGATAAGGACAGCGATGTAGGCTTTGGGGAGGTCACAGACAGCAAGGTAGTGCTGAAGCTGAATGTAGTATTCTTGGGGCAGCCCGCTTTCCCAGTCCTTAGCAGCGAAGCCGTTGGCTGTTTTGATTTCAAGGAGGCTGACGGCGCCATCCGCTTCGTGAACGATGCCGTCAATATTGGCCAGCATGAAGGGGTATTCCTTGTAGTAGAACATGTAAGGGACAGTCTCTACTTTGAGGCCGGTACGCTTACGGAATTCTTCACGCAATACTGGCTCCATTACCCGGCCCCAGTACATGGCCTCGGTATCTTTCTCCGCAATGGTTTCGGCGGTCTTGTCCAGATAGATATCTAAGGGGCCACGCCATCTGTTGAGACCACAGACGGCAGCTGCATCGGAGCCGCCAATACCTTTCTGGCGTAGTTTGAGCCAATCCTCATGAGACAGGTCTTCGATTCGGGCGATAACATTTTTTGACATTTTGCATTCCTCCAGTTAAAATGATGATGGTTGTATAAGGAATAGCCTAATAGCTTGGCGGAGCTATTAGGCTATTTTGGGTTTTATGGGTCATACAGCGGCGAGCTCCAATTCGTCCTCGGATACGTTGAGCACAGTGGTGACAATCTTCTCCACATCGTTAAGGACCGAGAACATCTCCTGCATGATGCTGCTATGGCCATGTTTCTTGGCATAATGCTCGATGTAATCAAAGCCTTGGGCTTCAAAGCCGTTTATGCCGGCAATGTTGGCGAGCACAAGGGCAGAAAACTCCGCCACTATTTCTGACTTGGCATCATCGTAGACGCGGAGGTCAACGAAAGTAGCGTGGATGGCATGGGCCAGCTCGTGGTAGTAGACAATGGCATCCTGGCTGCATAGCTGGATGCTGTTGGTGTTGATGCTGTACTTGCCCAGATATTTACCGGCTACGGGGCGATAGGATACGTTGATTCCCAGCTTATCCGCGGCATCGAAGAATGTGGGAGACTGACTGGGCCTATATTCATGGTCATAAGGCAAGGGGGCCCCATCCGTATCCTCATAGCGGAAGACAGGGATGGGGCGATAACCTTTGATGATGATTTTCTCAATGTCCTCGCCTGTCAGCTTGTCCTTGCCCGTTACTTTGTAGGCCATGGGCGCAAGGATATGGATGGCTTTTGCGCCTTTTTTTACCTGGCGGCCGGCAGCTTGCCATTGTTTATAGCCGCGGGCATCAGTGGTCCCTTGAAGCATTTGCAGGATGCGGTTACCAATGCTCCAGCTATCTGAGGGAATAATGTCTCCGGGATGGCGGTGGATGATGGAGAAGGCTACCCGTTCTGGAAGTTTCCCCGTGCGGAACATCTCCATGAGCTGGTCTACGGCATCCTTGATAATCTCGTCATTTGTTTTCTTCATTTTGAATCCTCCTTTGTAATCAGTGAACTGGCTGGTAGATAGTATCTATCGGCGGTGAACGTGGCATAGTAGATGCTCCTTTCTTTTATGGGCAATAGAAAAGGCCGCCTGCTTTTAGCAGGCGGCTTATTTTGTATGTGCAGTTTTATGGACCAGGGATGTGGCTATTAAGGGCCAGCGTCCAAAGAGCAATATATTACTCCAGGCTAGGTTAATGTCACCCTAAACTAGGTATTGTTACGCTAAGGTCAATTAGATTAATAGTATTGGCTTATTTTGTATGTAAATTAAACACAAATCACCGTAAAGTGTAAGATGTTAAATATAATATGATACGTATTTTATAAATATACTTATTCTGAGATAGCATTAGCTATTGTGGCGTAACAATACCTAGCTTAGAGTGACATAACTGTACTTTTTCTTGTGGGCCATGGCATGTGGCTATTTTATGTGACTTGGCAAATATATCGTTCCTGGCGGGCCAGGGGGGCTTGTCGGCGCACGGACCATTGCAAAACGGATGTTACTCTTGTAGGGGCGGCCATAAATGCTTAATCAACTACCCCCGGGGGGCACAGAAAACAGCAAGAGCTCTCCAGGGAGGTTACTAGGTGGTGCCGTAGTCGGTGAGCATTTTTGGCTCCTATATGGTTGCATAGCGCGAAATATGTCATCGCTGAGGTTTAATAGTGCAAGAGCTGCAGGTAATACATTAATAAAGGCGCCCGCGAGAGGAGCCTAGAAAGAGAGGAAAATTTAATGGAAAGCATAAATTTGAACTGGCTGCGTCGGGCACGGCGGCAAAGACATCTAACTATTGACCGCGTGGCAGAACTGGTGGGCAGAGACAGAACTACGCTTTGGCGATATGAATCTGGCAGCACGCCCTTAACCGTAGATATGTTATTCAGGTTACTGGATATATATCAGCTGTCGATACTGGATGTTCTGGTAAAGGAAAGCGGTGGTGACCATTGATTGTGTTTGACCCGGGTATGCTGAGGCAGTGCCGCAGAAAACTGAAGCTAAAGCAGGATGATGTAGCGAAGGAACTCTGCAAGGCGCCAGGCTGCATCAGTAAGCAGGAAAACGGAGAGATGCGTGTGTCGGCCGATGATCTGGCGGCTTACGCAAGTATCTATGGGGTAAGTGTTGGTAGCTTTTACAAGGAGACCATTGAATATAAGAAAGTGGAGGTTTAACAATGGCAAAAAAGTATTATGCGGTAAAAAGAGGTCGTAAGACTGGGATATTCGAATCGTGGGCAGAAGCCTGTAAACAGGTAAAAGGCTTCTCAGGAGCGCATTACCAAGGTTTTAACTCTCGTGAAGAGGCAATGAAATTCTTGGAGGAAAGGGAAACGGTGGTATTTCTGGCGCCGCCAATATATGCTGTGGCCATAGGCTTGGTTCCAGGAGTATATTATTCCTGGGATGAGGCGAAGATACAGATTGATGGATTTAGCGGCGCTAAATATCGTAAATGCAGGACGCAGGAAGAAGCAGAGGCATTTATTGCAAAGTATAAAGTACCTGTTTCTGACTTGGCGGCAGAGGCGCGTATAGCCGAAGAGAATTGGAGAAAGAAAAATTGCATTCCTTTTAATCGGAGTGTAAGGCATAAGCATAGGCATATCAAGTAGGCTGAAGATGATGCGGTCCACCCCGGGGGCAGCCTCTGTCATGAAGCTACTGGCTTTAGATTGCCAAGACCAATGGTGCCGTCGATAGTGTAATTATGCATTGGGAGACCGGAGAGGCCGTTCAGCGACGGCCAGTAATCGAGCAGAGCTACAAGATGGCCATAGAGCTTATCCAGTACAAGCGTCGTGAGGCTGCTGGATTAATTTGAAAAAAATTTCCTTAGCCATGTGATTAAAGCCAAGTAGATAGTTCCAGAGGATAGAGAGATTATCACACAAAAATTTACCTACTTAAACCCCTGAAAAGCATTGTAAAATATGGGGTTAAGAGGTATACTTGTTTTTGCGATAATCTCTCTTTTACTATCTACGAGGTGACATTATATGGTTCATACATTCGACATTGGCATGCTATTCTGGGGACGCACTGAGGCCCTGGAGCTCATGAAAATGTTAAGATTTTCCAAACGTTCTATCAATAGATTCGATATAAAAGGCTATGCCGAAATAGATGGTATATCAGCTGTACACAAAGGCATCAAGGAAGTCACCATGACCAAATGTATGGAAAAGATTGCCGGCAAAAAGAAAAATCAAGGTAATTGCATCGGATATAGCTTGAGGATTCAAATAGAGCCCTGGCTGTTAATCACGCGGCAACCAAGCATAGAACTGTTTGAATGCACGGAGGACAACATAAGCAGGCTCATCGATGTATTCCGGGACTTTATGGCCCCATACGTACAGGACACAGAATACGCATATCTGGCTGATTTGCTAAAATGGAATTGCCGCCGGATTGATTATACCCACAACATCCACTTTAAGGATAAGCGCGATGCAGATACCTTCTATCGTTTGTCCAAGAGGACTTCCTTGCACCAGCGCACCAAGGTCAAGAGACGCAAGGATGAAGCAATGTTTGCACAAAGTACTGCTGAAGGAAATCTTTCCAATAAAGCTGTATTTTACGATAAGCGGGCCCAGATAGAAGAAGACTATGCCGGCATGAATGAGGATGATCTGGATGACCTGATGGAAGCGGCGGAGAATGTTATTCGCTACGAAATACAGTGTTATAAAGGCAAGGTAAGTACCATTAAGAGAAAGTATGGTCTCCCAGACCGTTCGATAGTAAGATTTCTCGATGAGGATATCGCCAACGAGTTACTGTTCAAACGGTACGAGACCTCGATAGGTTATGGTGATTTCTATGAGCTTTCGCGGGCAAAGTCACGTATTATGCACTACGATGGTACATTGAGTAATAATCAGCCTATAACTGATTTAATGCGGAAAAGACTTATCCAATTCATGCAGATGGTGGCCCAGGTTCGTGGATTAGATGCGGCCAGACAATGCTTTCAGGAAGGATGCATAATCAAGAATAGCAAACCCCAGATACTGGTAAAGGGCTCGGATAATACGTTCTTGACCAGGATTAAGGATTTGTTGGCCATGGGAATCAATCCTGTCCCGATACCTCGGCCTGGGAAAAAGAAGAATGCGGCAGGCGAGGTAACCAAGACGTATGATTATCCCCGGGAGTTGGAGAATCCCATTCATTCATGGTGAAAATAATAGGTCTACCCATAGAAAATCCTCAAAAAAGTACCATTTTGTAAAAACGGAAAAAACGAAGCGGCCAGGAAATTTTCTTGCTCAGGAAGTCTCCTGGCAATCTTTATATGATGGTCATTGCGGGCAGTGCAGCAGTACTGTGTGAGCGGCGAAAATCCTAGTGTAAATACCGCGCATTGGGGTGGTAACTTATTATATTCACTGCCCAGAGCGATAACTTATCGATTTACATGACCGGGAAGCAAGTGTTATAATTAAATCGATAAATTATCGCTTCTAAGAGAGGTTAATGAATGGATAAATTGGACTTCAACGAAATGGTGCAAATGGCTCGGGCGGGCAATAAAGATGAGCTGGCTGCAATGTCGCATGATTTACTGGTTGAGTTTGCTGTCAGGCTTTCTAAACGTTATGAAGCGGAGTGTGGCCAGTACAGTAAGCAAATGGATGTTGTCGAAAATTTACATAGAGAACT
>NZ_JAILFV010000161.1 GCF_024697385.1 Anaerovibrio sp. | reverse complement strand
GGTCGCTGTAAGGAATTGTTGATACCCGGGGTTAAAGTGGTATTGGCTAAATCCGATAATCCCAACAGAAAAACCCGCTATGATCTTGTAACAGTGGAAAAAAACGGTCTTGGGCTGATAAATATAGACAGCCAGGCCCCTAATAAGATTATTCATCAATGGCTGTCAGAACAGGACTTTGACCTTATAAAACCGGAATACACTTATGGGCAGTCAAGAATTGATTTTTATATGGAGCGTTCCGGTAAAAGATATCTCCTTGAAGTAAAGGGCTGTACCCTGGAGCGTGAGGGGATAGGATATTTTCCTGACGCACCGACTCAGCGGGGAGTAAAGCATATTCATGAGCTTATAAAGGCCCAAAAGGAAGGTATCAATGCGGGAATAGCCTTTGTTATACAAATGCCCTTAGTCTGTGAGGTACGACCAAATGTTGAGACACATCCTGCCTTTGGCGAAGCCCTGGCAGAGGCAGAGGCGGCAGGGGTGAAGATAATAACTGTTGGCTGTGATGTTCGGCCGGCTTCATTGATAATTGATTATACAAGAATACATGGGAGCTTTTAGTTTAGAAAAAAATTAAAATTTTTTCATTTACTTATCATTTGTTAAAAAAATTACGATTATAGAGTCAAATAGAACACGCAAAAGTAATTATGCTTTACATCAGGGATTGTATTTTTGCTTTATGGGCGTGAAACAGTTTCTACAGTAATCCTTGTAAGGAGATGCCGGCCGCAGGATACAGCATCTCCTTAAGGGATTACCAATCTTAAAAGCTACCTTCTGCATATCTCATTGATATCCAGAAGGTTTTTAGTTAGGGAAGGGGGCTTCTGGTATGAATGATGTTAATATTTTGGCTAAAATCATAAAAGAAAGTAAAAATCTCGTGTTTTTTGGTGGAGCCGGAATGTCAACGGAATCCGGTATCCCTGATTTTCGCAGTGCCGGGGGAATATACAGTCAGAGGCTCAATCAGGAATTTACTCCTGAGGAAATGGCCTCCCACAGTTTTTTGGTGAAACATCCTGAGGAATTTTTCGATTTTTACCGCAATCGAATGATGTTCATTAAGGCAAAACCCAATGAAGGGCATTATGCCCTATCCAGGCTGGAGAAGCTTGGTATTTTAAAGGCTGTTATAACACAAAATATAGATGGACTTCATCAGTTGGCCGGCAGCAATAAGGTTTATGAACTGCATGGCTCAAGTCTTCGATGGTCCTGTATGACCTGTGGCAGGTCTTATCCAATGGAATATGCCCTGGAGGAGGACTCCCTTCCAATACCTCACTGTGAGGATTGTGGAGGTATAGTAAGGCCTGATGTTGTTCTCTATGAAGAAGGCCTGGATAACAATGTTCTGTCCCAGGCAGTAGAGGCTATTTCCAAGGCAGACACAATGATTGTAGGGGGTACTTCGCTGATAGTATATCCAGCCGCCGGTTTAATTGACTATTTTTCCGGAAATCACCTCATACTGATTAATAAGTCACAGACAAGGGCAGATAATCGTTCGGAGCTGGTAATCAGGGAGCCTATCGGAAAAACCTTGTCGGCAGCAGTGAAAATTCTGGAAGAAAATATTTGAAATAAAAAAATCGTTTCCTCAGGGAAACGATTTTTTTTATTGAAGCTTGATAGTTGTTCTCATCCTTTAGAGGAGCTTTCATTGTATACATCCTTTAGCAGGGTTTCCTTTCTAAGGGACAGGCATTCACAATTGCGTTCTTCTGCGTCCACATTGCGGATGGTTTCCAAAATGATCTGACCTATCATTGGTGCATCATCATAGAAAATATCAGACATGTCATGGTGAGACCATTTTTCCCGGATGCCTTCACCATAGTTTACAGTAAAATACAGTCCTGCATAGCAGGCACCAATTTCCCTGGCCAGATAAACCTCCGGAGCGATGCTTTGACCAACAATATCAGCATGTCCATTAAGCATAGCTATCTCAGCAGGACTTTCAAAGTGTCGTCCATCGGTTACTGCATAGGTACCACGGGTGAAAATGCGCCCGGCAAAACGCTTTTTGGTAGCTGCAATCAAAGCCTCGCGAAGCTCAGGGCACAGGGCATCACGCATTACAAGGAGGTATCGGCCATCAAGCATGACATCCTTGCGTACTGATAAGTCCAGATAATCATCAGGGATGATGAAATCCCTTAAATCCAGAAGCTTATTTACAGTACCAACACCTCCCTCGGATATGATGCGCTTTACTCCGGCTTCACGGAAAGTCCAGAACACCTGCCTGGATGCATCGGCCCTGGTTACTCCGCTGCGCCATCCATGCATTTTCACGGTGAGAACCTTTTTTTCGCCTACTGAGAAAAAGCGAAAGGCCGGACTCTGTCCATAAGGCGTTTCAAAACGCAGATTATCGGCTAATATTTTTACATCTATATCAGGAATGTTGGCAGGGAAATCACTGGATAATGTTCCGGATCCACCTACTATAGCATAATCCGCTGCCGGAATTTTAATATCTGTCATGGCTGTTCCTTTCAATTAAAACCGTTTAATAACATTGTATTCGGTATCTCTCTGGGCAGGTTTTTTGCCGGCTCCACGAATCATATCTGCCATCTTGTTGATTGACATTTCATATTGTGTACCGGCAGCCCGGACAACATTTTCCTCCAGCATTATACTGCCCAAATCATCAGCACCAAAGCCCAGGGTGAGCTGTCCTATTCTTTCGCCCTGAGTTACCCATGAGCCCTGGATGTGTTTTATATTGTCCATATATAATCTGGTAACGGCCAAGGTTTTCATATAATCCCAGCCTGTGGTTTTTTCGCCGCCAAGTTGAGTGTTGCCAGGTTGAAAGGTCCAGGTGATAAACGCGCGGAAGCCACCGGTTTTGTCCTGAAGCTGACGAATTTTTTCCATATGCTCGATGCGTTGGGCCATGGTTTCACCGAAGCCTATTACCATTGTAGCTGTACTTTCCATGCCAATGCTGTGAGCACATTCCATCACATGAAGCCAATCTTCGGTCATGATTTTTTTGGGGCTGACTTTTTTTCTTATTTCATCTACAAGGATTTCGGCGCCACCGCCAGGCAGGCTGTCCAGTCCAGCTTCCTGTAATCTTTTTAAAGTGTCAAGGATTGAAAGACCGGCTTGTTGGGCAAAGTATTGTATTTCGGTAGCCGTAAAGGAATGAATGGTGATCTGAGGAAACTGTTTTTTTATTCCCCGGAGCATTGTTTCGTAATAATCAAGGCCCAGATCGGGATAAAGTCCACCCTGTATCATTACCTGCGTGCCACCTGCTTCAGCGGTTTCACTAACTTTTTTCAATATTTCTTCCTGGGTGAGGAGGTAGGCATCCTTATGGTCCTTTGGACGGAAAAAGGCACAAAACCGGCATTCATTTTTACACACATTTGTATAGTTGATATTTCTGTCCACAATAAAGGTCACTGTCTCATCAAACAGCTTGCGGCGTGCTGCATCAGCCTTTGCACCAAGTTCGATGGGATCGCCTTTTTCCAGCATATGGATACCAAGCTGTTCATTTATGCGCATCAGTATTTACCTCCTGATAAAAAGTGTCTCGCTCTACCGGTTCGTATCCGGTCTCTATTATAAAGCGCTCAAGATCAGCCCTTGTGATACCTGTATGTGTCTTAGCCCCTGCGGCATGAATGATTTTTTCTTCACCGATTGTACCATCGAGATCATCAGCTCCAAAGCCAAGGGCAAGCTGGGCAATAGGCATGGTCAGCATTATCCAGAAGGCCTTGATATGATCGACATTATCTAAAATCAGGCGGGATAAGGCCAGCATTTTCATGTCTTCCCAGGAACCAACCCGCTTCAGGTCATAATCCCTGCCTAACTCGGTGTTGGCAGGATGGAAGGGGAACAGCATAAAGGCCTGAAAACCATGTGTTTTATCCTGAAGATCACGAATAGTGAACAGATGTTGTAGACGCTCTTCAATGGTTTCAATATGCCCATACATAATTGATGCGTTAGTGCGTATTCCCAGCCCGTGGGCAGTTTCCATTACCTCAAGCCATTCATCCCTGGTAGCTTTTTTGGGACATATTATTTCCCTTACCCGTTGGGATAGTATTTCAGCACCACCACCAGGCAGGCTGTCAAGACCGGCCTCCTGTAATTCAGTCAAGACCTGACGGATGGTCTTGCCACTGATTTTGCTGAAGTTTACTATTTCCACAGGGGTGAAGGCTTTTAAATCTGCCTGGGGCAATGCCCTCCTTACCTGCTTTACGATGTTCAGATAATATTTAAAATCCTTGTCGGGGTGCAGTGCACTGACAATGTGGATTTCTGATAACTCTGGGATATTCTCCGCATTTTTTAGTATCTTATCAATGTCAGCCTCTTTAAGGACAAAGCCCCGTTTATCTCCTTCCTTCACCTGGAAGGCACATAGTGGGCAGTTGGCCTTGCATATATTTGTCAGGTTGATATGTCGGTTTACAGTATAAAATACCTTGCGGCCACTTTTCTTCTCCTTCATCCTTCTGGCGCATCCGGCAAGAAAAAGCAGGTCATTATCATGATAAAGGGCAAGTGCGTCAGCCAGGGAAAGGCGTTGGCCTGCTTCGGCCCTGGCTCTGGCGTTTGCTGTAGCTGTATCCATAGTTTATTACCTCATTCAAATTTTCTTAAGATATTGAAATTGCAGTCACAGGCTGCCGGAATTCTTCCGGCTTCACGGATAATACGGATAATACTGTCTTCTGACAAGGCGGTTGGGCTTGTGGCTCCGGCATCGTGAAGGATTGTTTCCTTGTGTATTGTGCCATCAATATCATTGGCACCAAAACCAAGGGCAATCTGGGCAACGGGTACCGTAAGCATTACCCAGTAGGCTTTTATGTTCATAAAATTATCCAGCATCAGGCGGGATATGGCCATGGTGCGCAAATCATCCCACATGCTGGTCTGTTTTATTTTTTGTCCCAGCTCGGTATTTTTCGGCAGGAAAGGGAAGCATATAAATGTCTGGAATCCACCGGTTTCATCCTGTAACGACCTTAATTTCAACAGGTGATCAACACGCTCTTCAATGGTTTCTATATGACCATAAAGCATGCTGGCATTTGTTTTTATACCCATAAGATGGGCTGTCCTGGCAACTTCCAGCCATTGGTCTGCTGTTGCCTTTTTGGGGCAAAGCTGATTGCGTACACGATCAGAAAGTATCTCTGCGCCGCCTCCTGCTATGGCCTGAAGGCCGGCTTCTTCCTTGAGGCGTGTCAAAACTTCTTTTATTGAAAGGCCGGAAATCTGTGCAAAGTGGGTGATTTCAACTCCTGTAAAGCCCTTTATATACAGCTGTGGGTATTTTTCATGGATAGCCTTTACTATCCCAAGATAATCCTCAAAGCTCCAGGTGGGATGCAGACCACTTACCACATGAAGACCGGCAAGATTTGGGTCATGCAGGGCGTCCTCAACCACTGACAGTGCCTTTTCTTTTGTCATTTCATAGGCCCCCGCATCATCCTTGTCACGGCCAAAGGCGCAGAATTTACAGTGTGAAGTGCAGATGTTGGTGAGGTTTACATGACAATTTACATTGTAATAAACTATGTCACCACATTTCTTTTTGCGGACGCTGTCTGCCAGGGCACCCAACCAGGCTATATCGTTACAATGAAAAAGGCGGATTCCATCTTCTCGGGTTAACCGGATACCTTGATCCACCTTTTGAGCTATATCTGTATATTCATTTGAATTTAACAATTTCTGATCCTCCAATAATTTGTCATACCTATATATTATAACACTGTTTTATGTTTTTTGCAGTTATAATAATTACTAAAATGAATCATGGCTTTTCCGTTATACCTAAAAAATATTTAACCAAACTATTTTTTATATATGTTATTTCTGATAGAATATAAAAAATAATATCTATACATCATTGCTTTTATGGGATGGTATGAACAACATGAACGATATGGGAAAATTGCTGATTCTATTGGGAATTATACTGGTGGTTACCGGGTGTATTATATATTTCGGTGGCAGATATCTTCCTTTGGGCAGATTACCCGGGGACATTAATTATACAGGAGAAAACGGGTCCTTTCATTTTCCTGTTGTGACCTGCATAATAATCAGTATTGTTTTGAGTGTTATTGGCAATATTTTTTTTCGGTAACTGAATGGCATGGATGCCATATTATGAAATGACATTAATTCACGGAGGGTAATATGAATAGGAATTGTTGTAAAAAATTATCAATAATGATTGCTCTTTGGTTGGCTTCTGCGCCTTATGCCTTTGCATCAACAACAGAGACAATTACATATAATGATAAATCCGTAGTGGAGCTTAACTTATTGGAGTCAGGGGATGAGGTGACGATTACTGTACCACCTACTGCAGCAGAACCCAATCCAAAGGCGGAAACTGTGGTGAAAGCTCCTGAATTTACCATTGATAATGCAACAAAAAATGGTATACTCTCGGGCGTACATTATTGGACTGATATGTTGGGTCCGGGGATGAAGAATTCTCATCCATGGCAGATATATGTCACTACAAAAGATAACTACAACAATGCATCTGCCTATACCACTTCCTTCGATGGTGAAACAGGATATCAATCTGATGCAAATTACGTACAGCAATTCTTGCAGGGTGATTTAGAGCTGGGAACAATGCAGCAAAATTTGGTTCTTGATGGAACATCCAAGGAACACTTTGGATTCAGTGAAATCACCATAGGCCGTTATTTTGGTGCAATCCGGTCAGGAAGTGTCAATGGATATATGATGGATGGAGATACTATATTGCCAACTAATGAACAGGCAGTTGATTTTGTTGGAACATTCCGTCATGAAATGGGACATGCCTTGGGGATTTTTGCAGCTACCCAGTATATTGACGACAAGGGCAACCCTACCGAAAAGATATATGTCACGGATGATGGCGAACGGCTTATACAATTTTCCGGTGATGTAACTGATGTTGATTCCTGGAACGCCCATCTTTATGACCAAAATGGTAATCATGCCAAGGCCGGCATGGAGATAATCACCACAGATGAATTTAATAAAAAATTGGCAGCTGATTCCTCATTGAAAAAAAGTGATTTTTTTATCGTTGATAATGCAGCCTTAAACGCTGCATCCCTTTCCGGTACCCAGGGAAAACTTTATTTTAAGGGAGAAAATGTTTCTGATGCCCTGGCAGGTGCGACATTTGATGGAATATCAGGAATCCCGGTACAGGGATGGGAAGAAAAACAGGAAGGAAACCAAAAGTATTATTTTGAAGGCTCACATTTACAGACTACAGGCATGATGAGCCACAGGACTTACAGTAACTATACTGCTTTTATGGAAGCTGAATTGGCTGTAATGCAGGATTTGGGCTATACAATAGACCGTGAGGCATATTTTGGTCATTCCGTTTATGGCAACAATGGGATTATCAATAATACCAATTGTTATTTTGCCCGTAACGAGGATGGAACTGCCTATCTGCAGGATGTATACAGCACAGTTCCTCTGGGAATTGGTCTGCACATTTACGGTTCAGGCAATACAGTAACACAGTCCGGGAATATTCTGACTGCTGGTACCGGAGCCGTCGGTGTCAGGATAGATGGAATTAAAAACACTCTCGTTATACCTGAGGATACTTCGATTCGGGCCGATGGTACCAATGGTAAAGGTGTACTGGTAGCCTATGGCCGAGATCAGTCTATAGTGCATAACGGTACAGTAACAGCAACGGGGAATTCCGGCAATGCCTTTGAATTTAATTTTGGTTCAAGCTCCAATGGTGCAACGGACGAATACAGAGGTTCATATATACGCTATATCCGCAGTGTTGATACTGACCTAGGAATCATATCTTCTGCCAATAACTACAGTATTACTTCCATGGATCAGTTTACCTATAATGTTCAGGCTGATGAGCTTAATGGGCCACTTATATCAAAATTTGATATCAACGGTACGATGTCCGGTTCAGCAAATGCCGTGTATATTGGTCGCAATGCCTTTGTTCAGAATATAAATGTTTTGGATAATGCAGTTATTAATGGTGATATTACCTCAGACTGGAAGCATTTTAATACTGATGGCAGCTATGACGGAAGTACTACTGATTCCGATATTAACACATTATCCATACAGTATGGTGGATCCAATTATGAATATGATGTTTATATTCCTGAGCTTGTAACAAAATTAAATTTCAATATGGAAAATGATAAGGAATACAATGGAAATATTACTGGTGCTGATAATCTGAAAGTCAATGTAAACAAGGGCTGTCTTGTTTATGGTGGTACTGCCGATGTGGTTAATGTTCAGGTGGCAAAGGATGCTGCGCTTTTAGGTGGTGAATATACTGTTAACAGTATGACGGATAAATTACCTGTAGATTTGTATGATACAACTACCGGTCAATTTATCAACCACGGTACAATCGGAGCAAAAGCTGCTGATTCAAATATGGTCATAAACGGAACACTTAATTCAGATGGTATCATAAATGCCTTTGGTGGTGGCGAAAAGGGGACTATACAGGTAAATGGTACAGCCAATATTGAAGGTTCGACGGTATCTCTTTTAAATATGCTTCCGGGAGAAAATGCAGCTGTACTGAGTGCCACTACATTGAATGGCAATATCACAAATCCGGCAGGGACACCTTTTGCAGCTACAGGTATGCTCAATAGTGAGGGAACAATTGACGGTAATGATATCAGTGTTTCTGTATCAGCGGCCAATAATCTTGGGGATATATCTGACCAACAGCTGGATACATACAATGCCATGAGGGATATGCTTCAGTCATTATCAGGGGATTCACGCAGGGATGAAATGCGGTCATTGTATAGTTTGAATCCAAGTGATGCAAAAGCGGCCCTTAGTGCTATTGGTGAAAACGGTGGATTGCAGATGACGGCTATTGCCCAACAGAGCACAATGGTCAACAGGGTTATTTCGGACCGTATGAGTGTGGCATTTGCTACTAAGCCGGTTCATGTTGCAATTCCGGTAAGCAATTTAACAGATGGTGGGAAAGAGCCTGAAGTGGAAATGAAGTTGGCCGTACCACAGGAAAACAATATATGGGTGAAGATGACTAAAAACTGGGGCGATTTGTCAGCTGGTTCAAACTACCATGCTGCCGGTATAACCGGAGGGTATGACCGTCAGGTATCACCGTATTGGCGGGCTGGTGGATTTATTAGTTATAATGCAATAAGCTGTGCATCCGATAACAGTCGAGGCAATATTTTTGACTATCGTGTTGGTGTGTATGGAGGCTTTAACAAAGGGGCTGCTGAAGGCTTTCTGTATCTGGATTACGGACATATGAGAAACAGCCTTAACCGTAGCATTTCCGCACTGGGTCTTGGTGCTTCGGCTAATTATAACAGTCGTGTAATAGAATTGGGCGGTGAATACAAATATGATTTCCATGCCAATGACAATAAGATATGGCATGTGAGTCCATATGGCAATGTGCAGTTATCCTGGCTGCATCAGGATGGCTATAGTGAAGCAGGTGCAGGCATATATAATCAGCTGGTTTCAGGAAAGAATAATACTTATTTAGCCGGGCAGCTGGGAGTTGAATTCAAAAGATATCTGGCCGAAGGAAGTTACGGTATCAGATTTGGTGTGAAGCATGCCTTTTCCGGTTATAATCCTGACTTGGCATTCCGGTATTCAGGCAATGATGGCAAGGAATATATTCTCAGTAATGAATTAGACAGAACTCACATGATATGTGCCTTGGAAGGAGAGATGGAGATAGGCAATGGCTGGTTTATAAACGGTGAAGCTCAGGTGCAGAAGGGAGCACATGATAAGGATATTTATGCTGCATTGCAGTTAAAACGGGTGTGGTAAAATTTTTCTCTGTTGAATGATAATTACCCTGGCAGCCCAATGTGGAAAATCTGTATTCAAGTACATCTTTTTCTTTAAATAAGGTAATATTCATTTTTTTGAATATTATCTTATTTTATCTTGATTATTATGATATTTATACTGTTTTTATAGTTTGATAGGGCATTAGCCCTATTTTTTTTCGTTTTTTTATTGGCTTTTATATTTTTTTTTGATAGAATAATATTTAAATAATT
>NZ_JAILFV010000126.1 GCF_024697385.1 Anaerovibrio sp. | reverse complement strand
CAAAGCGGTTGTTCATCATAAATGAGCGGGGTACAAGGGATTTCTTGCCGCGTTTTATTGCCACAAATATCCCCTTGCCCCTGACATTTGCGTTAAATGACTTTACAGGCTCACTGCCGCCCCGGACATTTATTACTGCACCACCAGTTATCTTGCTGATCTGGGCCTTGCCCTTCAGAGCCCCAGCCTTGACAGCGTAAACGTTTCTGATTTCCTTGCTGCCCACCTTGCGGGCATGGGTGGCGGCTCTTCCAGCTGCTGAAGAAATTGCAGGATTTATGTTCCGAGCACTTAATGAGCTTAATACCCTCATCAGGGCCTCATCACCCATCAATTCAACTTGAATGCCCATAATATCACCGCCTAAGCATGGTTAAAATCAAGGGTCAGCTTGAGCATCCCCATCAGGTTCTCGCAGGAATCAACAACGCATGTTTCACCATCAAATGTCATAACCTCATCTTTGGCCGGGAACTCCTGTAAATCATCCTTTACTACATAGACGATGGCCTGTTGTGTGTGTACGGCTTCAAATCCTCTATATTGCAGGCCCTTTAAAAGGTTATCCTGTTCTGTGGGAGACTGGACAACACATCGCACATTTACGCCGTTTAATTCGTGCTCGGAGCCGAATTCGTCAAGGTTGATAAACACATTGGCAAAATCCTTCTTTAGCTGGTCCTGAAAAGCACTCATAGCACATCACACTTTCTTGGCACGAGTATTGCCGCCCTTGCCTTTGCTGTTGGTTTTGCTAGTGCCTTTGCTGTTGGCTTTACCAGTGCTCTTGCTTACGGTCTGCTCAGGCTCCACAGCTGGCAGTTCTGCCACTATGTCCTCATCCTCTTCCTCAGCATCTTCATCTTCCAGCTCCTCCAGCTCCGAAGTCTCCTCATCGTCAAGAACGGGCTCAATATCAGAGGCTGGCAGTTCACCAGCCTCCTCAACCACACCCTGAACAATAAGGCTCTTTGCTGTATCATCAGGAAGTTCAATGGTTTTGCCTACGCCATACAGCTCACCCTTGTAGCTTACATAGCCCTTAGAAACTTTGATAATCATAACAGCCGCCCCCTGTTCTTAAGACTTGGCCTTGATGTAGGCCCAATCATCAGTGAATTCCGGTGCCAGCAAGAAGCGGCTGTACACCGTGAGGCTCATATTGTTGGCAGACTTGCTTGCGGCATACTTAGGAACATACAAGGCAGAATAAGTCTCAAAGCCAGTTTCCTCATCATTGATGAGATTAACAGCACCATGGAGCTGACGGCCACGGCCCGGAATACCAATGATAACATCATTAGCACCAAGGAAAGGCTTGGTGGAGCCGTCATCAGCGGTGTAGGTCTCCATGTAGCTGTATACCTCAAGGTTAAGGCTCTGGATAATACCGATGCGCATAACCTGAGGGGATATAATACGAGGCTGGATGCTCATAATGGACAGATTCTGGTTATTTGGTACAGACAACCACTTCATAATCTCAGTGTTGTTCAGCATGTACCCTGCGATATTCTTACCAACCAACATAACGGTAGGAACAACACCAGCATTCTCCTGGATCATCTCGGATGCGCCCTTAATGTCCTTGTAGATGGTAGCTCCTGCCTGGTCCCATGCAGTGGAAGGAGTAATGCTCTGATTCCAGTCAAAGGAAATGGTAGCCTGTTTTTCAGTTTCGCCATCATCAGCATAGCCCTTGATGGTGTAGGAGCCGGTGGTAAGAATTTCTGCTGCCATCTGATTCTTGCGGTTAAGAATCATGGCCTGAAGCTCCTTCAAATCGTTGGCCTGAATCTCAGTAGCACGCTCAGCTGCAGTCTTTGTGCTGTAAATGGTTTCGCCAAATCCGCGCTGTTCAATATCTTCAGCATTCACTGTACGGCGTGGTGCAACCATTGGAGGTACATAGATGTCCACATTGGAGCCCTCGCGGGATACGTTGATGCCCTTTACTTCACCATCAATGATAAATGGTGCCAGACGGCGACCGCCCTTTCTGTACTCCACAGCGATTTTGGAAGTTACGGCGGGTGTTGGAACGATAGGAAAGAAGGTATCTACCAAAGTGGTGGCAGGTGCCTTGATTCGCTCCATTGCCTGCATAAGAGAAACTGTATCTTTCATGTTGATAGCCATTATTTTTATCCTCCTTTTCTTACTTCAAGCTGGACAGGATGATATTTACATCACGCAGCTCTGCCTCATGTCCGTCAACGGTATCATTGGTAACTGCAACCAGCTTCTCACGGTTGAAAAAGCCGGAAGTATATACAGTTGCAACTTTGTCAGCAGTGGATGCATCCACAGCCTCTTTGGCAACAAACACAGCCACTCCGGCTGGTACAGCATCCTGGGCCTCAATATTGTGCTCTGCATCAGCTTCAACAGCTGCAACCGCAGCAGGGGTAGGAATAACCTTGCCGGTACCGCTATCAATACTCAATAACTGACCGCGTACCACGGTGGAACCTGATTTGATAGTTACATTCTTAGTCATTGCCGGAATCTCCGGGCCAGCAAACAGCTCATCATAAGCCACGCCAGTAACCTTTTCTAAACTAGCCATTGTTTTAATCCTCCTTCTTATTTGCCATTGGCAATATTTACAATTTCATCAATAGCTGCCTGCTTTTCATCCACAGTTGGGGCAGTGGCAGTTACATTGGCCGCCCCGGATTCCATATTGTCCTTGATGATATTGGACATAGCCTCTACGGCAGCATTGTTGACAGTCTCACTTTCCTTGGCCTTGTTCACCGCGTCAATATAGGCCTTGATATCATCAGCGGTCTGGCCTGCCTCCTTGGCAGCATTGATAATCGCATCGATAACACTGTCACCTGTAAGCATGGCCTCCAGGTTAATGATTCTCTCTCTTTCGGCCTTTACTGCATTTTCAATAGCAGTCTTGTCCTGCACGGGCTCTGGCTTTTCGCCGATACCCAGCTTGTCAGCAATTTTCTGAAGCAAGCCTAAAGTCTCTTTGTTTTCCATGTTCTTTTTTGCCTCCTTCTTTGGTTTCTGGATGTTTTCAAATATTGCACGGGCCTTCTCTCCGTGCTTAAATTTGCTCAAATCGCAGGATATAGAGTTCATAATAAGCAGATTACCGTTGATACGGTTTTCAATGTGCTCATCCGTCACGGAATCAGCAAAGCCATAGGTCACAGCCTCATCAGCTGTAAGCCATGTTTCTGCATCCATCATGTACTTTAATTCATCCTCCGTAACCTTGCCTTTGGTACGGCTCAGATATACGCTGACAATCGTATCCCGAACAATATCGAGATTATCAGCTGTCTTTCTCATTTCATCAGCATTTCCCACGGCATAGGTCAAAGGATTATGAATCATAAACAGGGCATTTCCCGGCATTATGACGGTATCTCCTGCACATGTGATGATTGTCGCTGCGCTCGCAGCCAGCCCGTCAACCTGAGCTGTTACACGACCCTTATAATCCTTAAGCTGGTTATAAATAGCCTGTGCTGCAAACACATCACCGCCGGGACTGTTGATTCTGAGCTTCAAATCACAGCCGTTTAATGCAGCCAAATCCTCAGCAAATGCCTTGGCAGTCACATCATCGTCAAACCATTTCTCATGAGTGATTTCTCCATATAGGAACATTTCGGCGGGTTCGTTCTCCCCGGCCTTGTTCGTCACCTTCCAAAACCTCGGAGTTGTCATCGTTGTCACTATCTTTCCCATTTTCTTCACCCCCTTCCGTGGCAAATGCTGTATTAGATGTTGGAAGCCCTAAGCTTTCCCTTAATTCATTCTCATAGGCGAGCTGGTGAAGGTTATCCTCATAATCGCTGCCTGTCATTTCTGCAGCTTCCCGTTCGCCAGTGCTCAGTCCGCTCTGTACGCGCAGCATAGAGCCCTTCATATCCTTAACAGGGTCAAGGATACTCATGGTCGGGCCATACCACTCAGCACAGCTCCATGCTTTTCTTATGCGCGGATCATCAAAAAAGCCAGGGCAATCAATCCGCCCATTGGCTACAGCTTCAGCGAGCCATATTTCATATACAGGCTGGCAGAAATCACGGGCGAACCATACGCGGCGCTGCTTATATTCATCCCATGCCTGCAGCAACGCTGCTCTGGATGCGCTGTAAGAGCTGGTAAAGTTCTTCATCAGTACTTCATAAGGTTGTCCTAAAGCCGCCCCAATCTGCTTTATAAGCTCCTGAATGAATATCCCAAAGGTGCTCTGAGCATTGCTGGCATCCATTGCCTTTACATCCACGCCCATAGGCAGGGCATTTAGTGTGCCAGGGCCTAAAGCATATTCGCCGACATCTACCACCGGAGCATTAGGATCCATCTCTATTCCCTGCCCCAATATGGTGTTAAGGTCACCACCAGAGGCTCCGCTGCTGGTAAAGAATAGCGAGAAGAAAGATTTAACGATGGCACTGGCCAGCTCAGCAGTTGTATAACGGCTTGTCTGCTTCAATGTCTCCAGTACAGGTGCCAAGTATGGAACGCCTCTGTATTGGTCTGCCCGCACATCGTGGCAAATCTGGAGTATATTAGGTGTGCCAGTTCGCTTTCCATAAGCCTCTACACGTTGCCATTCCACCACCCCGGAAAGGTCAATATGGTCATAAGGGACCTTGTTTGATACCCAATAGGCAGTAACTGCACCGTCTTTGTCCACTTCAACACCGCTTATGATTCTGTGTCCCTTGATAGGTGCGAACATCTCCACATTATTCACAGTGGTAAAACCGCTATTAATCGGATTTGATACCCTCGTAGCTTCCAAAAGTTGGATTCTAAGGGTGTAAGGATTGCCCGATGTTGGCAGCTTGCGACGGAACAATGCAAACGCATCACCATCAGTCATGTATGACAGATAGGCTATATCCTGTAAATCATAGAAATTGTTGCGCCGGTAAAGGTCACATTCTTTCGACTCTGCCCATAATTCAAATTCAGATCTGGCTTTTTTAATCCACTCGCGGGATTCTTTAACAGTTAAACCCAACTCTGAAAATCTAGGCCGCGGAAACAATGTAAGGCCTGTACCAATAGCATGGGTGGCACTTGTATTTAGCGCAGCCGCCCCCACAGGTGTATTGATAGCTTCATCAGCCGCCCTGTTTCTCAGGGTGTTGAGATTCAAATCAATATCTGATTTGGATGAGGATTTTACAGGGTTCCAGCCCTTCAGTATGTTTGACTGATGGGACGCGCCACCCTCAGAATATCCAGTATTTTTAATATCTAGCTTTTCCTTGCCAGCAGTTTTCTTCTTTTTCCTGCTCAAAGTTTCACCTCCCATCTATGAAAACTACCCGCTTACACATTCCACGGGTGTCAGCTTGTCCTTCAAGCACAGCACCACCGGCAATGAGGCTATCAATAGCCGCCCTGATAGACGACAGATTCGCCCTTGTCAGGGTCATATTGCCTATCGTGTAGGACTGCCCGGATAATACAGCCTTTTCGGCTTCAAGATACAGTCTGAGCCGCTCATTTTGTATTTCACTTGCCATTGTCTCACCTCACTCACCAAATATTGGACTGTCTGGAGGAGCGTGCGGATTTCTTTATCCTGGAAGGTTCCTTCACCCGCATTATTTCCTTTGTGTTTTGTGACTGCCTTCCTGTTACAAGCTCCTCCAGCCTTGCCCAATTAGCTTTTATGGACTGCATACAGGCTATGTTATAGACCCGCAAGTCCAAAGGCTCATTTCTTACCCCGCTGGTTGGTTCCCAACGGGTGCTGATAACACCATTTTTCTTATATGTCTTTTGTTGCTCGGAGATAATGCCCTTGAAATATATCTGGTCATATCCCCTATCTTTCAGGTATTCATCATCAAGGGGGAAGTGGAAATATCCCGGGCCCGGTTCCTTTATGTCCAGCCCATCCATAACCATCTGTTTCCCCTCGTCTACACCCAACTCGTAATGTGGTATAGGCCGATTCTTGGAATGTACCAGCCTATGCAGCAAGCTCACTCCAGGGCCGTTATTGCTCCCTCGGATTGGTATTCTTTGTTTGCGCCAGTTTTTCTCGCAGTATGCGTAAACTGATGTGGTGTAGTGACCACCAGAATCCACAAATACACGGGCAACTTTCAACCCTATCCCCGATTTGAGATAGTATTTACGGTCCAAAATATCATCCAGTGCCTCCCATGTACTCTGGTATTTGGGAATGCCCAGAATAACACCTTTCATTATTCCCCAGCATTCTTCACCCTTGCCCCAGCCACATATCTCATACTCAAGACGGTTATCCTGAGTATCAACTGCAGCTGTCAACAGCAGAACACCATCCGGCAATTCAGCCCCATAGTTTTCCCGCCGTCTTACAAACTGCATTTCATCCTCAAAGGCTCCCCGCTGACGATATGGCTCCCCAAAGCGTGTATTGATTACAACCTGCTCCCTCGTCGGGTCTCCCTTGGCCTCCAGCCACTCCCTGATAATCTCCGACCATGATATCCATGGGCTGGAGAAGGAGTTGACATAAAAAGACCGGATGCCGTTCTTCAACGCCTCCGGGTTCATAGGTGTATATTTTGGCTTTGAGTCTTTTATTGTCCGCTCATCATAGAGCATTCCACAATCAGGGCATACCCACTGCACCTTGTCCACTGTTACCGTGGTACGGCCCTGAGTATCCTTGTGTTCTGTGTATTCGGCTTTAATATCCACATAACGCAGGGTATGATACTCCCCACAATTAGGACATTGATGCTGCCATTCCTCCTGGGTACCGGCAAGGTACTCTTTCTCTATACGGCTCTGCCCCTCAACAGTAGGAGTTGAGAAAAGACCCATCACCCTGTTCCAGAAAGTGGTCATTCTCTTGGCAGCCAAATCCACAGGATCACCTTCGCCACCAGCAGAATCTGGGAAACGGTCTACCTCATCCGCCAAGAGTATTCTAACAGGACGACTTGCAAGCCCTGCTGGGGAATTTGCCCCACACATAATAAGGCGCCCACCGGGGAAAATCTTTGATAATATGGTATTATTGCCGTCATTCTGCTTTCCCTGTCCGCCATCCTTGTCCTTGACCGTATAAAACAGGTCTGTAAGGGCCGGTGTATCCCGCAGCATTGGAGAAATACGAGACTTGGAATAATCTATGGCCATGTCGATGGTTGGCTGTATCATCATGATAGTACACGGATCTAAATGAGCGAACCGGCCTACGATATTGTTCATTAGGTCAGATTTGCCTATCTGACTTGATGACATGACCGCAACCCGTCTCACTCCCACCTGGGTAAAAGCATCCATTATGGCCTTCTGATACGGTGCCCTGCTGGTACGCCACCGCCCCGGTTCTGCTGAAGTATTGGACAATATTCGATAATTGTCTGCCCATTCGCTGACTGAGGTTTTAGGCAGAGGCTTTAATCCTTTGACGGATATATACCGCCATAGGTCAACTGCTTTCTTCATCGTCAGCCGCCCCTTCTATTTCCTCATCAGTAAATAGCTCCGGTGTGTATTCACTTAGTTCGCTGAGTTTTTCTTCAATTTCCCTAGTCATTACCTCATAGATTTTGCCCTTGCCTTTTTTCTCCAACATAGGAGCAAGCTTAGAGGGCAAACCAAGCAGCTGTGTTCTGAGATTTGAAAGCATCTCCGTCAAAACCAGCTCCACAGTACGGGCATCATATGCCCGGGCCTCAGCTTTGGCCAGCTTCAGCTCGGAGATTTCCCGCTTTACCTTTTCATGGCGGGCTTTTTCGGCCATGTAATCAATGCTTTCACCATTTTCATCAGTCTGGGAGCCGCCTTTCATACGGTCATAGTTTCTTACACTCTGGAGGAGATATACGCCGCCCCGCTTATCTTCATCGTCACGGATTACTATGCCTTCCTGAATAAGTTGGTTTACTCGTACAGTTGTCACTCCCAACGCCTTGGCCAGATTAACCTGGGAAACAGTAATCTTGCGTGGATCTTCTGTAACTTTCATGGGCTCCCCCTCCTTTCTGTGATGTCCAAATTGAACACCTTAAAATTGCTTTGAAATTTTAATTACTTTGAAATCCAAAAACTGCCTTTGATTATATTAAAGAATTTTCCCATTTGGAGTCATTCATTTTATTAAACTAAGCTACAAACTTTTTTTGTGTGCAGACAGCTTTTGGGCGCCACGGGACGCGCAAGCGTTTTATATAGCCAGAAGTACCTTTTTTTTCTGACGCCGCCCTCCCCCTCTGCAACACAAAAAGGACATCCATTACAGATGTCCCTTTCGCGAGGAGTTCTACAAATGAAAACAGCATCGAAGTATCTTACTTCCTTTTATCATAATACCACTTAATATGTCTAATATTCGTTATAACGAATATTATTTTTTAGTCTGAGATAAATCTCAACTGTTTGATTTACTAGCTCACGCCACAAGTTCCTGACATAGTTTTCGCTGATAGACACTGCACCATTCAGGAACCTATCCTCCAGCTCCCTCATGTAGTGCATCTGAGTGTAGACAACCCATGCTGGCCGTCCAACCCCACTAACCTTCTTCACCTCAGCCTCACGCCTGACCTTAATGAATATGTTCTTCCTTTCTCCAAGACTTCGCTGGAGAATTTCTACAGCTTTGAGCCAGTAGTATTCGGGGTGGGATTCATCATACCGGACTATTCGGAGGGCTTGGGATTCTGTTGGATTCCCCACTCCATTATTTCCTCCCCCTTGGGGATTATCCGGCCGTGGCTGAGATGATAGCTCATCCGCTTTTTTGCGATTATATTCAGTCAGCCGGATATCATAGAACAGCAGATATTCTCTGGCTGTTTCCCTGTCACGCTTCATATCAGCTATAACCGTTGTTCCTATTTCACTCATTACATCACCTTTTACCCATATACCATCCAATAATTAATCCCATTACCAGGAATATCATTTTGATTTCCATCGTCTCATTTACCATGTTTACCTCCTGTTATTGGCTCCCATAAAGAACATGATTATTAGAGTCGTTGAAACTGATCCGCATATCATTCCTGCCAAAAAAGTTGCTGTTTCGAGCATGGTGTTATTGCTCCTTCCTCATTTTTTAAAACGGTATATCATCATCACTAACCGGAGTACCACCAAAGTTGCCGATATCATTCTGACTATTACCACCAGCTGGAGTACCACCGTCCTCCTTTTCTTTCTTATTGCCACAGAAATACACTTCGTTGACAATAACCTCTGTTACATATTTCTTGACTCCGTTCTGGTCGTCGTATGACCTGACCTGCATCCGCCCCTCAATAAGGACCTCTGAACCTTTTATAAGATTATTGGCCACTATTTCTGCCAGCTTATTCCATGCAATACATGGAATAAAATCAGCAGTTGGACCCTGATTGTCGCTACCTACCCTACGCTTTACTGCAATATTGAAGCTGGTGACAGCCTTATTTGTGGTTGTGTATCTAAGCTCTGGGTCTCTTGAAAGCCGCCCCTTTAAAATTACCTTATTCATCTTTTCCTCCTGATAAAGCCTTTTTCAATAAATTTTTTTATTCTTTCCGGTGTCCATCTAAAGAATTCGGTATTAACTATTGGCTGTCCAGCCTTACGAAAACCCCGGCTATAAAACTCAAAGGACTTGGTATACACATAGACAATATCTTTTTGAGCCATTATTGCGCCTCCTTTTTGTAGTGTTTTCTGAGGTAGTCCCTTATTTTATCACGAATCACAGCACTTCTCGGACCGTTATGCCTTATATAGTGGCATCTATCACACAATACCACGCCCTTTTGCTCCTCATCCGACCTATTGATACCGCAAGGCTCATGGTGGAACTTTTTGGCCGGATTTACCCAGGCCCCACAAATAACACACCGGTCATGGTCCCGATTATGAATAGCTCTGTTGAGATTACTTAAAGCTTTGCCTTTAAGCCTAACTCTTTTTGGTTTCTCCAGCATGGCCACTCCTATAACAACTGGAACTGCACAGCCTTAGCCACATCGAAAATCAATGCGCAGCCACTATCCCAATGAACACTTACCTCCAGCAACACTTCATCCTTGCTGTTATAAAGTACAACCACCTCTCCGCCGTTTGCAGAATCGTCAAGGTATTCTGCTCTGGCAATATCCTCTCTAGTCATAGCAAAGACTTTACCTAATGCCTCAGCTATTTTTTCTTTATTCTCAATCATCTTTATTCCTCCCCTATGTAAACCAAGCATGCACCCCTGTGCTCTCTATTGCGTCTATGTGCTATGGGACATTTCATCCACTGTAAATAATCCCAGTTAAGCCCTGTTTTTTTCTGAATCTCTCGGATAGTCCCATCGCATATATTCTTATCGCCCCTATAATAAGCGTATATTTTCTGCTTCATGTCTTCCCTCCACCTTCAGAGATAATACCCTCTCTTTTTATTCTTCTCATATGCAGCTTGTTTTATTTTCACACGCTCCTCCGCTTTAGGTATCAACCATGCCATTAACGATTCTGCACAATCCATCAGTACAGAAAGAGACCTATACAAATAATCGCCTTTGGCCATATATCCGCGCAATATTGCCCGGTATTCCATAGCTGCAGATGCCTTAACCTCCACAAAGTGGATTATCTGCATCGCGTAACTTTCACATCTACAAACATCAATATCATTTTCTGTGAGAGGCTCCCTATTAATTTTTGCAATAATTGTATTGCTCATTATCTGCACATCGGCCAATTCCAAAGCCGCATCTTTTTTTAATTTTTCCTCTGGTTCAACCCTCATACAGGGGATCACCAAATTCATTGCCTCATTGCATTCTTCCTCCAGGTGTGCCCACAATCTTTCGAGGCTTTGGTTTTCGTAAAATTTTGTAGGCTGAAGGTAATTTTCTGTCATCATCCATATCCCTTTCCAAAAAAATTTTAGTCATCGGGTACCCTTCCTCGGTATATCCCTGATATGATAATTCTTTGACAATATGATAGCCCGCTGGTGCCTTCATGCTGTCCATATATGTTTCCGATCTGATTACCATCTCCTTTTTTGTTTCGCTCCTTATAAGATTTCTACTGCTCTGTATCGCAGAAGCATTTTTGAATACAGAATCCTTTGTGAAATATTTTGCCAGCCTATGAGCATCTATTGGTTCGCCACCATATGTTTTCATTTCCACATTTCCATGTGGCCATATCTTCTTGATCTTGCGGATTGCCTCCGTTACCATTTCCGGAATCAAGATATGTCCATGTGGTCTTCCACCGCCAAATAAATTTTCTAAAATTCCTATAAATTTATATTCCTGCCCCATTTTTTGATATATATTTTTTAGCTTGCGTTTAAATTTAGCCCAGTCTTTTTTTATCTGTTCCACCGTATCCGGTTTTTCCCGATAAGTGCATGTAAGATAACAGTCTCCAGTTTTAAAATTATCCAAAAGCAAATGCTCCGTTCTTTCTCTACGGAGTCTTGCATTTATCTCATCCTGGGCAAGGGTGGTCCCCTTGTTCCGTCTAGCCCTTTTTTCTTTAACCTGAGAACTTTCCGGCTGGCATCTGTATGAATGATATTTTTTTATAATTTTGTATTTTAAATCATGGGACTGCCAAATTGATTTGTTCTACATAGAACACCCGTTTTATTTTCAAATAAAATGTCATAACTTTAATTCTTTCATCAAGCCCCAAAGCGGGGTTAACCCGCTTTTAAAAATTTATTTTTTATCCCTTGGAGCTATCTTTCTTCTATTAATAATTACAAAGTAACAAGATTTATAAATATCTCACACACTTAGACGATTAAAT
>NZ_JAILFV010000104.1 GCF_024697385.1 Anaerovibrio sp. | reverse complement strand
CTTGGCCTTTTTCTGCAGCAGCACTGTATCCCTGTTTATCTCCCTTACCATAATAATACCCCCTTAGAAAACAGACCTGTCTCAGGCAACTATTGATACTTCCGGATATTGTCCAAAATTATCTGCCCGGGTCAAAAACATCACCTGACGGCACTTACCTGTAAGAATCAAAAACCTTCACAGCCCCCAGGGAAAATGAATTGTTCAAAAACACATAATTAAATTCCCTGGTAGCCTCAAAGCCCTCTATATAAAAGGGCTTCAAATCCCTGCTGGTGTCCAGCACCGCCCTGTAGGCAAAGGTTATTCCCTGTGTATCCAGCAGCAGCCCTATCATAAGGCCAAAATCACTGATGGTGGTAATACGGTGAAACTCGCTGACACTGTGATTATGCTCCATGAGAAGCTGCTGAAAAATATCCCTGGTTCCTGAGCCCTCCTCCCGGAGAAAAAGATGCTCCTGCCACAGCTGCTCCAATGGCACGGTTTTCCCGGCAAAGGGATGCTTTCTGCCACATATGCCAATAAAGGGCTCCCGACGATAAAGCTGACAGGCATATTTTTTGCGGTCAAAAAAGCCCTCAATCAGGGCAAAATCAATTTCCCCCTTGGAAAGCAGCTCCAAAAGATGCTCAGTATTATCTATTTCCACACTGATAATATTGTTTTCATCACTGAGGTAATTCAACAGCTGCTGTTTAATCACATAGCCACCGATAGTCCTTGTGGCACCTATTTTTAGATTATGTCCGCTGTGCTCATTAATCCGGCTTTTCGCCTTCTGCTCCTGGTACATGATATTCTCGGCATAATCCCTGAGTATTACGGCCTGCTCCGTCATGGTGAGTACCCTTTTATCATAATTAAACAACCTGCAGCCGTATTCCTTCTCCAAGAACTTGATATGCTGTGTCACCGCCGGCTGGGTCATATGCAGCAGCTCGGCAGTTTTTCTGTAGTTCATGACCTCACACAGCTTCAAAAAGGTTTTTATCCGTCCATCAACCATAGCTATTCACCTCTGCCTGACATTTTCCCAAAGCAAATGGATGCGTCCCCATCAATTTCAGCAGGTGCACAAACACCACCAAAGGATTTCCCTTTTATTGATAAGATTTTATTATCAAGTCATTTTATATAATAATTATATTTTATATATTATTTTTGCTATAATCAACACGGAATTTAACTTTAGGAGGTAAAAATTTTGAAAGCCACAAAAAATTTTCTCAATCTTAACTGGGCCGGACTAATGGTATGCCTGGCCATTGCGGTTCCCTCATTTCTTCTGGGCAGGGAATTCCCCATCATTGGAGGTGCTGTAATTTCCATAATATTTGGCATGATCATATCCATGTTCTGGCATGACAAGGGCAAAGCCACCCAGGGAATCAAATTCACATCAAAATATATACTACAGGGAGCAGTGGTTCTCCTGGGCTTCGGCATGAATCTGGGAGTAGTGCTGCAGACAGGGCAGCAGTCCCTGCCGATTATCGTCTGCACCATAGCCACCTCCCTGTTTATTGCCTGGGCACTTCACAGGGTAATGAATATATCGGGCAACAGCGCCACACTGGTAGGAGTAGGATCATCCATCTGTGGCGGTTCAGCCATTGCAGCCACAGCACCTGTCATAGATGCCGATGATAATGAAGTGGCACAGGCCATCTCGGTAATCTTCTTTTTCAATGTATTGGCAGCCATATTGTTCCCAATTCTCGGCAGCATGATTGGCTTTAGTACCATCAGTGGCGAAGCCTTTGGTATTTTTGCCGGAACCGCCATCAACGACACATCATCCGTAACAGCCGCCGCAGCCACCTGGGACAGCATGTGGGGACTGGGCACCGCTACCCTGGACAAGGCTGTCACCGTGAAGCTCACCAGAGCCCTTGCCATTATCCTGATAGTATTTGTACTGGCACTTTTAAAAGCCCGGGAAGCAAAAAAAACCGGTCACAATGCCACGGGCTTCAGCCTGAAAAAAACCTTCCCCATGTTCATCCTCTATTTTGTCCTCGCCTCTGTATTTACCACGGTGGTAGTAAATCAGGGCATCCCTGCTGAATACTTTGAGCCTGTTAAGGAATTAAGCAAATTCGCCATAGTCATGGCCATGGCTGCCATTGGACTGAACAGCAATGTTATAAAGCTGGTGAAGACCGGTGGCAGGCCTATTATACTGGGAGCCTTCTGCTGGGCCGGCATAACTGCTGTCAGCCTGTTTATGCAGCACATCATGGGCATCTGGTAAAAAAAAGCGCTTCAGGAGCAATTAACTGCCCCTGAAGCATTTTTTCTCATAACTCCATTGTTTAAATTTTTCCGTAAGAAAATATTACAAAATATCGATTATTTCACCAGCCAGAGCCTTGTTCATTGACCTCACGGCACAGAACTTGCCGCACATGCTGCAGGTATCCGAATGATCCTCCTCCGGGGCCCGGGACTCCCTGATAGCCTTTGCAGTATCCGGATCCAGTGCTTCCCTGAACTGGGCATCCCAATCCAGCTTTCTTCTGGCTTCTGCCATGCGGTCATCCTGTTCCCTGGCCCCCGGAAGTCCCTTGGCTATATCCGCCGCATGGGCAGCAATCTTGCTGGCGATAATCCCCTCCCTTACATCATCCACATTTGGCAGGGCCAAATGCTCAGCAGGAGTGACATAACAGAGAAATGCCGCACCACTCATGGCTGCCATGGCTCCGCCAATAGCTGCGGTAATATGATCATACCCCGGAGCAATATCCGTCACCAGAGGTCCAAGAACATAAAAAGGCGCACCCTTGCAGATGGTCTGCTGTACCTTCATATTGGCTGCAATCTGATCCATAGGCACATGGCCAGGCCCCTCCACCATTACCTGTACATCCTTGTCCCAGGCCCTTTGAGTCAATTCACCCAGCCTGATAAGCTCCTCTATCTGGACACCATCAGTGGCATCAGCCAGGCATCCCGGACGGCAGGCATCACCAAGGCTTACAGTCACATCATATTCCCGACATATATCCAGTATTTCATCATAATATTCATAAAAAGGATTTTCCTCACCGGTCATGGACATCCAGGCAAACACCAGTGAACCACCACGGGATACGATATTCATTTTCCTGTCTCCCTTGCGTATCTGCTCAATGGTTTTTCGGGTAATACCACAATGGAGAGTGACAAAATCCACACCATCCTCGGCATGGAGGCGTACCACATCCACAAAATCCCTGGCAGTCAGAGTCCCCAAATCCCTCTGATAATGTATGACCGAATCATAGATAGGCACCGTACCAACCATAGCCGGACATTCACGGCACAGCTTTTGCCTGAAAGGCTGGGTATTACCATGACTGGAAAGGTCCATGATGGACTCTGCCCCCAGCTTGACGGCGCTCATCACCTTTTCCATTTCCACGTCATAATCCTTGCAGTCCCGGGAAACCCCCAGATTTACATTTATTTTGGTTTTCAGCATGCTGCCCACACCGTTGGCCTCAAGGCTCTTATGATTTTTATTTGCCGGAATGGCCACCTTCCCCTGGGCTACCATATCCATAATAAAGGAAACATCCCTGTTTTCTTTTTTTGCCACAGCCTCAATTTCCGGAGTAACTATTCCCCTTCTGGCTGCATCCATCTGTGTTGCGTAATCTCTCGTCATCCCACTATACCTCCTTAAAAATAAAAGACAGCGCCCTTTCGGACACTGCCTTGATAATTTTCAGTTTTTCCCCGGCAAATAATATTCATATCCCCAGGCTCTGTCAGCATTCCTCCGTTGGCATTATCCAAATCAGGTTCAGGGTCGTGTGTCTTCTCATACACACCTCTCAGCGTTTCTGCTCCCCTTGCTATTCTGTTGTTATCTAAAATATATCACTGATAGGGAGGTAATGCAACCCTCATCCTGCAAACATCCTCCCTGCTTCCGGAAAATCAGCGGTTGGACTCCTCTATATAAGCCTCCATGGTCTTATAGGCTCTGCCGCTGTCAATGGTCTCGGCAGCCAGCTTTATACCTTCCTGAATGGTGGCAGCCTTTTTCCCCACATAAATGGCCAATCCCGCATTCATCAGCACAGCATTTCTCTTGGTTCCCTGTATTTTACCGGAGAGGATACCCCTGGTAATATCGGCATTCTCCTCTGCCGTGCCCCCTATCAGCTCCTCCTTGGTACCACGCACCAGGCCAAAATCCTCAGGGCAGATTTCCGTAGTACGGTAATAACCATTTTTCAATTCACATACGGTGGTAGGAGCACTTGGAGAAACCTCATCCAGCCTGTCCTGACCGTGTACCACCACTGCATTTTGCACGCCCAGCTTATCAAGGACCTTGGCTACAGTCTCTACCAGATATTCATCATAAACCCCAAGCATAAAATAATCCGGATTGGCAGGATTAGTCAAAGGTCCAAGGATATTAAACACAGTCCTAAAGCCCAATTCCTTGCGGATAGGGCCTACATACTTCATGGCCGTGTGATATTTCTGGGCAAACAGGAAGCACATGCCACATCCCCTGAGCATTTCGACGGCCTTTTCCGGATCCTGATTGATATTGACACCCAGGGCCTCCTGAACATCAGCAGTGCCTGATTTGGAGGATGCTGCCCGATTGCCGTGCTTGGCTACCTTTACCCCGGCAGCGGCCACCACAAAAGCAGATGTGGTGGATATGTTAAAGGTATTGGACCGGTCACCACCGGTACCCACTATTTCCAGCACCTCTATTCCATCATGGTGCACCGGGGTAGCCAGCTCACGCATGGCAGCAGCACAACCGGAGATTTCAGCTATGGTCTCCGCCCTGGTACTTTTGGTGGAAAGGGCTGCCAAAAAAGCAGCATTCTGTGTCTGGGAAGTCTGGCCGTTCATGATTTCATTCATGACGGTATAGGCCTCATCATAGGTCAGGTCCTCTTTTCTTACTATTTTTTCAATCGCTTCTCTAATCATGGTTTTGGCTCCTCTCATAATAAAATATTCTCCGGCAAATCCATCTGCCGCATTTCAGCAGCCTGACCGATGTGTGCAATAAAAAAGCCCCCGATGACAATACTGTCATCGAGGGCGAGAATATACCATTCCCGTGGTGCCACCTCTATTTGCGACTTCACACACTCAGCAGGATACCATCATATCCCCGGCAACTAACATATGCCCTCATGTCATGAGGTACTCTGAACCATACGGTTCATTTCATCATGCCCTCTGTGGTCCATTTACAAATCAGCGTTCTGCCCGGCTCCCAGCTGCCCGGACTCTCTGTGAGTGCCCCTTTTGCTTGATCTCCACATCATAGGTTTGTTCAGTATTAATTTTGAACTTGTTTGTATTAAACAACAATCC
>NZ_JAILFV010000102.1 GCF_024697385.1 Anaerovibrio sp. | reverse complement strand
CTTGGAGATATGGCGGCTCAGGACTCCGAAGAATATGTGGATATTGCAACGGCTTTGGGGAATAATCCGGAGCTTTTATTGGATTTGCGTACCCACCTGCGTGATATAATCAAGGCATCACCTCTTATGGATGAGGCTGGCTATACTGCTAAGGTTGAGCAGGCATATCGCCGGGCATTGGCTGATAAACCCTGGCTTGTTCAGGGATACAATAATCGCTGATAACAGACAGATACCCGGTTTATGAAAGAAAATATATCGGGAATTGATTCGGGTAGAAAAATGACTTCAAATAAAAAATTGGGTTTATTGAATTTTATACATGCTACGGATGAAAGTCTGAAGGTCCTCCTTATAGAGAATGTGGATTATCTTTGTGAGCTCAGAAGCTTGATGCCCAAGGCGGAGATTGCCGTGGTTATGGCACCGGACAGTTTTTTTGACGAAGAGGACTATGCCGGCTGCAATGTGGAATGGGTTCGGGTAAATTATCTTTCTGAACGGCTGCCACTACAGGAGGATTATTTCGATGTTATCCTGGGGGAAGAGCTGTTCCTGGAGGCTGGTAATCCCCAGGATATTGCTTCTGGTTTGGGATTATATTTAAAGGATACCGGCTGTTTGTTAACATCCTTTTCCAATGTAAGATATTGGCGGAATATAAAGGATTTGATGGATGGTCATTTTTATAATGTATGTACTCACGCCTTCACCCGTGATGAAATGATGTCGTTGTTGGGAGCATCCTTTTTTAAGGATGTTTCCTTTTTGCCATTGGAGGATAATCTCACTGTTGACAAGGAGTTTATTTCTTCACTTGAGGAAATGGGCTTTTGTAACAATACCGGTGATCTTGGGGTGCGCACCTGGCTCCTGCGTGCTACTAAATCAATAGCTGAAATCATTGCCCTTAAGGAGCTTTATACTCAATCGATCCGGCGAAAGCTGGTGACAGGCTTGCGCAGGGTAGAATATGGCATAGATGTCAGGGAGAATGTGGAAAGGCTATGGGAGCTTTTTGCAAAGGAAATGATTTTCCCGGCGTATGTTGCTGATTTTGCCAAACAGTCCATCATTCATGACAGGGATTTTGTAAATAATTTTGTAACCCGGCTATATGAAATGCACAGGGAGGAATGGGCAAATGAATTCCTCAGGGCTGGGGAGTTTGAATTCAACCCTGGGGCTGTGGATGCTTCACTGCCTGCATCTGACCATGCTGTTGCACCTGGTGGCCGGAAGGTAGCTTTTATTACCTGTGTCAATAATGAGGAATGGTACCATGAATGTAGCCTCTTTATTAATAATTTGATTGTACCCGAGGGCGTGGAGGTAGAGCTGATTCCAGTGCAGGGAGCGGCGTCCATGTGCAGCGGGTATAATTGGGGGATGCGGCATACTGATGCCAAATATAAGGTGTATCTGCATCAGGATACTCTTATCGCCAACAAAAATTTTATTGGGGATATGCTGCAAATTTTTTCTGATGATAATATTGGCGCCCTTGGTGTAATAGGGGCTAAAAGACTGCCGGCCAGTGGCGTCTGGTGGGACGCCATGCGGACTGTAGGTGAAGTGCTGCATGCCTGTGAGGCTGAAAGTGTTGTAGAAACTCATTGCCAGGAAATAGAAGGTGAATATGCTGAGGTAGAGGCAGTGGATGGATTGCTTTTTGCAACCCAGGTGGATTTGCCGTGGCGTGAGGATATTTTCACAGGATGGCATTTTTATGAAATTTCCCAATGTATGGAACTGCAGCGCAGGGGGTATAAGGTGGTTGTTCCAAGGCAGAAGGATTATTGGTGCATCCATTGTCCAAAGGAAAAACCTCTGGATAAAACATATAAGGCGTATCAGAAAAAATTTTTAAAGGAATATGGCAAAGAATTAGTTCCGGAATTTTAGAAGGATTTAATAGTTCCTTAACGAATAATCATACATGAAACATTTTTGGGGATGGTGGACAAATTGTGCGTCGATGAAAAAGAGGTCTCTTGGTCCAAAAAAGCTGAGATGTTTTTTGCTGATGGGGATATCTCAAACATGCGTGCATGTGGCCGTGAGATTTTGGATATAAATAAAAATAGTGCTGAGGGTTGGGCTGTTGTGGCTGAAGCGTCTGTGTATCTTCAGGAGTATGATAAAGCTGAAGAGGCGTTGGATAAGCTATGGAAGCTTAAGTCTCAAAAGTATGTCTCTGGAGCAAATTTGCGTGGGTTGTTTGCGACAGCGGCTTTTTATGGTGCACAATTTCAACTGGATAAGGCCATGACTGCTTATAAGCAGTTATTTTATAGATTTGAGACCGGCCTCAAGGCAGGGAGCTGGGATGAGCCCAGCTATAGCATAATGGAGCGTGGCTATGCTTTTTATGCTGATGCATGCCTTTTGGCAGGTGTACCGGATAAGGCTGCAGAAGCTGCTTTTAAAGCCAGTCATACTACAGGTGATCTTCAGCGTAAGGCTGTTTATCACGGCAAGGCCCTTTTTCTGACAAATTACAGGGAAAGCGGCACTGCCCGTCAATTGGAAAGACATAGGGAATATGGGGCGCTGTTGCGCACTGAAATGAAATTTCCCCATGACAGGGAAAAAAGGATGAATCCTCATTCTTTGCGTATAGGATATATTTCACCTGATTTTCGACTGCATGCGGCAGCATATTTTTTTACACCTCTTTTGAAGTTTGCCAATAAAAACCAGTTTTCCGTATATGCTTATTTTACCGGCAATGCTGACCATGTGACCCAGAGGTTCAAGGACATGGTTGATGTTTGGCGTGATGTTCAGAACAAAACTCCTTTTCAGATAGCTCACCAGATTTTTGATGACCATATTGATATTCTGGTGGATCTTTCCGGTCATAGTGAGAATAGCTGTTTGCCTGTGCTGTCCTACAGACCGGCTCCGGTACAGGTTTCCGGGATAGGCTATATTAATACTACTGGCCTTGATGAGGTGGATTATTTTCTGACGGATAGGGTTTGCTGCCCGGACGGGGATTTTGCTCGTTCCTTCAGTGAGAAACCGCTGCTTATAGGTGATTGTCATTTGTGCTTTAATCCTTTGACATTGCGCCGGTTAAAGGCGGTTGGACATGATACTCCGGCCAAGGCCAATGGCTATATTACTTACGGATGTTTTAACAATTTTGCCAAGGTGACTGATGATATGCTGCTTATGTGGCGCAATATTTTGGATGGTAATCCATCTAAGCTGGTGTTGAAAAATAAGACCTGCAGCATCGAATCCGGCCGCAAAATAATTATGGACCGTTTTCGGCGGATTGGTGGAGATCTGTCAAAAATCGAATTGCGTCCTTTCAGTCAGGATTATCTGGCGCAATATGACGATATAGATATTGCCTTGGATACTTCTCCGTATGCTGGTGGATTGACTACCTGTGATGCCTTGTCCATGGGAGTACCTGTGATTACCATGGCCGGATGGAGCCACGGTTCAAGATATGGGGAGACAATACTCAGGGCTGCCGGCTTGCCGGAATTAATAAGTAAAGATGATAGGACTTATGTCGGAAAAGCCATTCAGCTGGGACAAAAGATTGATCAGCTAAATGAGTTGCATCATGAACTTCCTGCGCAGTTACGGCAATCGCGGCTAATGGATAATAAGTCGTATATGATGGATATTGAGTCCGGCTATGACCGGATATGGAAAGCGTATTGTAAAGTTTAGCTTGCTTTTTTTCAGATTGCCATATATACTTGACGAGTAAGGATGTCTCTTTGTCCACCTGTAATTAGGTAAGATTAGTAAGAGTACAGATGGGATGTCAAAATTAAATAATGGGGGATTTTTTTTCATGGCTTTTGTAGATGAGACTTTAACGTGTAAGGACTGTGGCAAGGAGTTCATCTTTAGCGCAGGGGAACAGGAATTTTATGCTGAGAAGGGGTTTGAGAACAAGCCAGTTCGTTGCCGTGACTGCCGGGATAAAAGGCGTCGCAGCCGTGACGGTGAGACTCGTGAGCCTCGCCAGATGTTCACCGTAATTTGCGCTGAATGTGGTAAGGAGACGGAGGTTCCTTTTGAACCTAAGAACGACCGTCCTGTATATTGTCGTGATTGCTATCAGGCAAAGAAGAACGATTAATTTGTAGTTGATGTTGATGTCAAGAGGCCCGGTAGTGTGAGCTCCGGGCTTCTTTGTGCATAATGGGCATTTTTTAAAGGATGCGCATGGTATTAACCAGGATAAGGGAGGAAAAATTTACATGTCAAAGAAAATCTTAGTGTTATGTATGTCGGTTTTGCTGGCTGTCATGGCCCTTGCAGCAGGATGCGGAAGTGATAAAAAGGCTGCTGACGGCGAAAAAGTTTTGAAGGTTGGCACTAACGCAGATTTTGCACCATTTGAATTCCAGGGGGCTGATGCCAATGCCTATGAGGGATTCGATATGGATCTGATCCGTGCCATTGGCAAGGAAATGGGCTATAAGGTGGAAATCAATAATGTAGCTTTTGATGGATTGATTCCTTCACTTGAGGCTGGCAATATTGATGTTATTATTTCCGGGATGACTATAAATGATGAGCGTAAGAAGAAGGTTTTGTTCTCTGATTCCTATTACAAGTCCGGTTTGAGCATCATGGTTGCGAAGGACAATGAGGCTATCAAGGGCTTTAAGGACCTCAAGGGCAAGAAGATTGCCGTTCAGATTGGTACTACCTCTGCTGCTGAGGCAAAGAAAATTGAAGGCGCTCAGGTAAAGGAGCTTAATTCTTCAGCTGATACCTTTATTGAGTTGGCTGCCAAGGGCGTAGATGCAGTTATCAATGATCGTCCGGTTAACGACAGATACATTGTAGAATCCAAGAATGACAATGTTAAGACTCTTTCTGAGCTGTTGACCTCTGAGGATTATGGTATAGCCATCAACATGAAAAACACTGAGCTTCAGGGACAGGTTAATGCTGCTCTCAAGAAGCTGAAGGAGAATGGCGAGTACGACAAGATTTATGCTAAATGGTTTGGCGAGAAAAAATAATTATAACGAGCTTAAGATGTCTCCTTCTTGCTTTGGTGGGGATAATTAACCTATAACAGCTGGTGAGCATATCTCCCGGCTCGTTGCGACACGAAGTTAGTCCCTTTAGGGGGAACGCTAATTGGAAGATTTTTCTTCTTGGGGAAGAAAAATTTGAACAATGGCGTTATAAGCTGAATTAAAATTTATTCAGAATTCTTGAAAGGCTGTTGCTTTGGCGATGGCCTTTTTCTTTTGGGTGAAGGGTATAGAATATTGTTCATGATAAGAAGATTTTCCCTATGGTCAAATTGGAATAATGGCGTTATAATTATGTTATTATTTTGTAATTTTATAAATTTTTGTGAATGGTCGGGTGAATTTGATGAATTTTAATATTGACTTGATAATCCAGTCGTTTCCACTGCTTATTTTAGGTGCTGGGATTACTGTCCAGATTACCGCTATTTCTGTGGGATTAGGGCTTGTTATCGGTATGTTTGTGGGCATTGCCAGGATTTGCCGGGTCACACCGTTGAGGTGGCTGGCTGCTGTTTATATCGATTTTCTGCGGGGGACGCCTCTTTTGGTGCAGATATTCCTCATTTACTTCGCGTTGCCAATCATACTCAATCAGCGTGTAGATCCTTTTATTGCTGCGATTACTGCATGTGGTATTAATTCCGGTGCATATATAGCTGAAATTTTCCGTGCGGGTATTCAGGCTATTGACAAGGGACAGATGGAAGCAGGAAGGTCATTGGGAATGACCTGGGTTCAGACTATGCGTTATATCATAGTGCCTCAGGCCTTTAAAAATATTATTCCTCCGTTGGGCAATGAGTTCATAGCACTGTTGAAGGATTCATCCCTGGTTTCGGTTATAGGCTTTGAGGAGCTGACCCGCCGTGGCCAGCTGATTATTGCCAGGACATATGGGTCTATGGAAATATGGCTTAGTGTAGCTATTATTTATCTCATAATGACATTGGCAATTTCCAGACTTGTTGCTTATATGGAGAAGAGGTTGAAGACATCATGATAGATATTAAAGATTTGCGCAAATCCTTTGATGACCATGAGGTTTTAAAGGGTATAAACCTTCATATTAATCCCCAGGAGGTAGTGGTTATTATCGGACCATCCGGCTCCGGTAAAAGTACATTGCTTCGTTGCATGAATATGTTGGAGGTCCCTACCTCTGGCAGGGTGGTAGTAGATGGTATAGAGCTGAATGGAGAAGCCAATATTAACAAGGCCCGTGAAGAGATTGGCATGGTATTCCAGCGCTTCAATCTGTTTCCGCACATGACTGTATTGCAGAATATTACCCTGGCGCCCCGGAAGGTGCGCAGGATTTCACAGGAAGAGGCTGAGAAAACTGCTATGGAACTGTTGACCCAGGTTGGCCTGGCTGACAAGGCTGATGCGTATCCTCCTCAGCTTTCAGGCGGACAGCAGCAGCGTGTAGCCATTGCCAGAGCACTGGCTATGCACCCAAAGGTTATGCTCTTTGATGAACCTACTTCTGCATTGGACCCGGAAATGGTCAAGGAAGTTTTGGATGTTATGAAGGATTTGGCCCATAAGGGGATGACTATGGCGGTTGTTACCCATGAAATGGGATTTGCCAGGGAAGTGGGAGACCGGCTGCTCTTCGTGGATGATGGTATGATTATTGAACAGGGCAAGCCAAAGGAAGTATTTGAAAATCCACAGGAAGACAGGACCAAACTGTTTTTCTCCAAAATATTGTGATTTAGTTAAATAAAATTAGCCTTAATCGCGATTTTCAAAGTAACATATCTTTATAAATAAGAAGATAATAGGGCCATGATATTGTTGATTTTTTGTATAAGGAGATTATTATATTTAGTCTTTGCCTTTATTTACTTAGCTTTTTTTTGAATTGTCCTGTAAGTTAATGGTTTATTGCCAAAGTGTTGCATTACAAAGTTAAAAATGTTACACTTTACATGTTATTTCCGGTGGTGTTCACCGGGCAAGATTTTAGGAGGTTCATTATGGAAGGCAAGGTAAAATGGTTTAGCGCAGAAAAGGGTTATGGATTTATCGAGCATGACTCTGGTGATGATGTATTTGTACATTTTTCTGCAATTGTTGATGAAGGCTTTAAGACTCTGAATGAGGGTCAGGCTGTTGAGTTTGAGATAGTTGAGGGTGCGCGTGGTCCTCAGGCATCTAATGTAGTTAAGAAGCAGGCGTAATTCTAATTCTCAAATCTTATGTGCTCTGGGCATTGCCCGGGGCACTTTTAATTTTCTGTAATTTATTAAGCGCTGTTCATGGTTTTGATGGATCAAACCTGATTTATTAAGGCAGGAAATATTCATTAAATTTTTGGGGCCCGTAATTTAAATTTTTAAGGTTAACCCAGAAGGTATTTTATAGAATATGGAGAATATATCAAGTATAGAAACTTGGAAAGGGGATGTTAATATGACAACATTCACTATCAGAGGCAAAAATGTAGAGATTACTCCGGCTTTGAGAGATTATGTGGAGAAACGAATCGGAAAGATTACCAGATATTTTGATTCGGTTGGTGAAATCTCTGTTTTGCTAAGTGTTTTAAAGGAACGTCATATGGTAGAGGTTACCGTTCCTGTTCAGGGTGTTCTTTTACGAGGCGAAGAGGCTTCTCATGATATGTATGCTTCCATCGACTTAGTGATTGAAAAACTGGAGAGACAGATCCATAAGCATAAAACCAAGATGCAGAGAAGATTCCGCGATGGTACCTTGTTGGATGAAGCCTTTGCTGCACCACCGGCTCAGGCGGCTGATGATGATGATGATTATCCTATAGTGAAGCGCAAGAAATTTATCGTTAAGCCTATGGATGTTCAGGAAGCTATTATGCAAATGAACCTGTTGAATCATGATTTCTTCGTATTCAGGGATGCTGATACTGAGGATGTCAATGTGGTTTACCGTCGTTCAGATGGAAAATATGGTTTGATTGAATCTGATAACAGATAAAATTTATCGGTTGTAAGATCGGTAAACATAGTGAAGGGCTGCTGCTCATAGGTAGTGTGGGCGGCAGCCTTTTCATTTGCTTAGCTTTTGTTCTTTTTGACTTATATAGGATAGTTTGTTAAACTATTTAGAGGTATGTATATATCCAATTTGTTAGGAGTGAGTATTGTTGTTAGGTATCTTAAAAAGATTTTTAGGCGATAATAATGAAAAAGAAATAAAACGGATGAAAGCTATTGTAGAGCAGATTAATTCCTATGAGGACGGATTAACTGAGCTCAGTGATTCTTCCCTTGTCAGACATACAGATAAATTTAAGGAGCGTCTTGCCAATGGTGAGACCCTTGATGATATTTTGCCTGAGGCTTTTGCCGTGGTCAGGGAAGCATCCCGCCGTGT
>NZ_JAILFV010000054.1 GCF_024697385.1 Anaerovibrio sp. | reverse complement strand
CAAATAGTGAGGTAATTTTTGGAAGAGTGGGTGCAAACCCGCTCTTTTGTCTTATGTTTAAAATTTACAATCATCGCTATGCGGATATCAAAAGGGGGAATGTGAATGAGCAGAGTGATTGAGGATACTGTAGAAGAAATTGTTGAAGGCTTGTTGTCCGATACTGAGCTGGAGCTTGTTGCAGTTGAGTATATCAGGGAAAAGGACTGGTACCTCAGGGTATTTATTGATAAAGAAGGCGGTATCGAAATTGATGACTGCCAGGAATTAAGCAGTAAGCTGGAAAAAATTCTCGATGAAAAGGATGTTATCAAGGGAAGCTATATTTTGGAGGTATCCTCTCCGGGACTTGACCGCGAGCTGAAGAAGCCAAAGGATTTCCAGCGTGAAAAGGGCAAGGCAGTGGATGCCAAGCTGTTTGCTCCTGTAGATGGCAACAAGATCGTTACCGGTGTTTTAAATGATTTTGATGGTGAAAATGTGACTATCGATGATCTGGTCATACCTATGGAAAACATAGCCCAGATTCGTTTACATATAGATTTTTAAGAAAAATATTCGGGTTCACGCCCCGAATGACAGATATTAGGAGGTTTGTTTTGTGGCTACCAAGTTAAAAAAGAGTAAGTCTGCTGCTCCAAAGGACAGCGGTTTTATGGAGGCAGTAGAGGTTTTAGGCAAGGAAAAGGGAATTGCTCCTGAGGTGTTGTTTGATGCCATTGACAAGGCATTGGCAGCTGCCTATAAGAGAAATTACAACAACGAGGCCAACTGCCGTGTAAGCCTTGACCGTGTAACTGGTGAATACCATGTATTTGCCATCAAGGAAGTCGTTGAAGAGGTAGAGAATCCTGTAACCCAGATTTCCCTGGCAATGGCACATAAGCTGTCTGAGGATTATCAGCTGGGGGATACCCTGGAGGAGGAAGTAACTCCGGCTAATTTTGGCCGAATTGCAGCACAGAATGCCAAGCAGGTTGTGGTACAGGCAATTCGTGAGGCTGAGCGCGGGATTATCTTCAATGAATATGTAAACCGTGCCAACGACATTATTACCGGTGTGGTGCAGCGTGTAGAGAATAAAAATGTATATATCAACCTCGGTAAAACTGAGGCAATATTGGCACCAAGTGAGCAGATTGCTCATGAGAGCTATGCACCAAATGACCGTATCAAGGCATTGATCGTAGAGGTGAAGAACACCAGCAAGGGTCCGCAGGTCATGGTATCCCGTACTCATCCGGGCCTGCTGAAGCGCCTGTTTGAGCTGGAGGTTCCTGAGATACAGAGCGGAGAAGTGGAAATAAAATCCGTTGCCCGTGAACCGGGTATGCGTTCCAAGATTGCCGTATATGCAGAAAATGCAGACATAGATGCTGTAGGTTCCTGCGTAGGACCACGGGGCGCACGGGTTCAGACTATAGTAGATGAGCTTAGAAACGAAAAGATTGATATAGTAAAATGGAGTGCTGATCCGGTACAGTTTATAGCTAATGCCCTCAGCCCTGCCAAAGTGGTATCTGTAGCCATAAATGAAACAGATAAGCTGTCCAGGGTAGTTGTCCCGGATTATCAGTTATCATTGGCAATCGGCAAGGAAGGACAGAATGCCCGCCTTGCTGCCAAGCTGACAGGATGGAAAATAGATATAAAGAGTGAATCCCAGGCTGATGAATTTGGCTTTGAGGATGAAAACGAAGCTGAGGCTATTGATATCGATGAATTTGCCACAGACGAATTTTACAGTGAAGAATAAGAAACTTGGTGAACAGCTATGGCAACAGTGAAGAAGATACCAACCAGACTGTGTATAGGCTGTCAGGAGCAACATCTGAAAAAGGAGCTTATAAGGATTGTGAGAAGTCCTGAGGGAGAATTTTCAGTTGATCCTACAGGTAAAAAGGCCGGACGGGGGGCATATATCTGCAACAGGCGGGAATGCTTCGAAAAGGCCGTGAAGGAACATCGTTTTGACAGGTCCTTCAAATGTAATGTTGATAAAGCAATTTTTGATGAGCTGGCAAGTCAGCTTTTTGGATAAAATGAATAAGATAAAAATTTTGAATCTGCTTAGCATGGCACAGAGAGCAAATAAGGTTGTTTCGGGAGATTTTGCTGTTGTCAAGGCTGCAGATGGAGGAAAGGCCAGATTGATACTAGTAGCGGATGATGCTGCGGAAGAGACAAAGAAGAAGTATCAACGCATGGCTGAGAATGCAGGAATAAAGTTATATTATCTGACTGATAAAGAGGAACTGGGACATTGTATCGGCAAGGAATTCAGGGCCGTGGCCGCCATATTGGATAAGGGCTTTGCGGATGCCTTGACAAAACTCTTTGAGGACAGATAGTCATTCGGGGGTGGATTGATGAGAATACACGAATTTGCAAAAGAATTAAATACAGAAAGCAAGAAAATCATAGAGATATTAAAACAACACAATATAGAAGGAAAAACCCATTCCAATGCCATCAGTGAGAGCGAAAAGAAACTGGTGTTGGATGCGATGAATAAGGCAAAGACTCCATCTGAGGCTGCTAAGCCGCAAAAGGAACAGGCGAAGAAATCTCAGTCCAAGGAGACTTCGACCAAACAGGAGCCTAAAAAGGAAGATCCGGCACCGGCTGTAAAGCCTGAGAAAAATGATGCAAAGGCTGCGGGGAAAAATACCCGTCAGGAGTCTCCAGGGAATAATGCTGAACGGCCAGGCAAAAAGCCAAATGATGGTTTCAGCTCACCAAGATTTGTGAATAATAACGGCAGTCATAATTCCAATAGGAACAATGACCGCAATCGCAATAATGGTCAAGGTGGCAATTATAACAATCAGCGTAACAATCAGCGCAATAACGATCGAAACAACGATCGAAGCAATGATCGAAACAATGACCGTAATAATGATCATCGTTATAATCATTCCAACAATGGCAGCAACTCCAATCGCTCCCAGCAGAATAATACCAGATTAAGGGCGTCAGGAAGCAATGGTATGGGCAATCAGCCTGCTGGCAATAATGGTGGACACAAAAATCGTGACAGAAACGACAGAAACGACAGAAACGACAGAAATGACAGAAATAATCGTATGGAGCGTAATGACCGTATGGAGCGTAATGACCGCAACCGTAATGCCGGTAGGGATCGTAATAACAAGAATAATCGCAACAATTTCAATGGCGGTGGGTTCAATAACAGAAACAACCGTAACAACAAGAACAACCGCAACAACAAGAACCAGCCGTCCCCACAGAAGATGGAGATTGTGCGTCCTAAGCTGATTAAGGTCGGCGAGACTATAGTTGTCAAGGATTTGGCAAGTAAATTGTGCTGTACTGCAGCTGATATCATCAAAAAACTGATGCTGATGGGAGTAATGGCTACCATTAATCAGGATATTGATTTTGATACTGCAGCATTGGTGGCAGGTGAATTCGGGGTTGATGTTGAGGAATTGCCACCTGAGGTAGATCCTACCGAAATTCCTGAGATTGAGGATGATGCCAGAAGTCTGGTGCTCCGACCGCCTGTTGTAACTGTAATGGGCCACGTTGACCATGGTAAGACTTCACTTTTGGATGTTATCCGCAAGACCTCAGTTTCAGCATCTGAGGCTGGTGGTATTACTCAGCATATTGGTGCCTACCAGGTTATGTGCCAGGGCAAGAAAATCGTGTTCCTGGATACTCCTGGTCATGAAGCCTTTACTGCTATGCGTGCCCGTGGTGCCCAGGTTACAGATATTGCCATACTGGTAGTAGCGGCTGATGATGGTGTTATGCCACAGACTATTGAGGCAATCAACCATGCCAAGTCAGCAAATGTGCCGATTATAGTAGCTGTAAATAAGATTGATAAGCCAGGTGCTGATCCGGTCCGTGTAAAGAACGAGCTCATGGAATATGGTCTCGTATCTGAGGATTATGGTGGAGATACCATTATGGTTGATGTTTCTGCCAAGAAGCGCCTGAATATAGATGATCTTCTGGAAATGATCCTGCTGGTGGCTGAGGTACAGGAGCTGAAGGCAAATCCAAAGCGTGACGCCCGTGGTGTTATAATAGATGCCCAGCTGGATAAGGGCCGTGGCCCGGTAGCTACCGTTCTGGTCCAGAATGGTACCCTGCATATTGGTGACTCAATCATAGCCGGAACCTGCTATGGTAAGGTTCGTGCCATGATTAATGACCGTGGTGAAAATGTAAAGAAGGCAGGTCCTTCTGTTCCTGTTGAGGTTCTTGGTCTTAATGATGTTCCTTCTGCCGGTGATGAATTGGCCGTATTGGAGGAAAAGCTCTGCCGTTCCATTGCTGAAAAGCGTGTTGAGAAGCAGCGCAATGACCTTATTCACTCCAAAAAGGTATCCCTTGATGACCTGTTCCAGCAGATTCAGGATGGTCAGCTGAAGGATCTCAATATTTTGGTCAAGGCAGATGTTCAGGGCTCTGTTGAGGCTCTTAACAGCTCACTGCTCAGCCTTAACAAGAATGATGAGGTCCGGGTAAATATTATCCATTCCGGTGTTGGTGCAGTAAATGAATCCGATGTTATGCTGGCTACAGCATCCAACGCACTTATAATAGCCTTTAATGTGCGTCCTGATGCCAATGCCCGCCGTATTGCCGAGACAGAGGATATTGATATCCGCACCTACCGCGTTATATATGATGCCATTAATGATGTTAAGGATGCCATGTCCGGAATGCTGGCACCAAAATACAAGGAAGTTATTCAGGGCCGGGTAGAAATCCGCCAGGTAATGATTTTCAACAAGACACTGATGGTTGCCGGTTCATATGTGTTGGAGGGCAAGATTACCAACAAGTCCAAGATCCGTATTGTTCGTGACAACATTGAGGTGTTTGATGGCGAGCTGGAGGATTTGCGTCGTTTTAAGGATGCAGTCAAGGAAGTTGCTGCAGGCTTTGAATGTGGCATAACAATCAAGGATTATCGCGATTTCCGTGAGGGTGATATCATTGAGGCTTATACCTTGGAAGAGATAGAAACCTCTATTAATGATATGAACAAAGAATGACAGGGGGTCGTATTCAATGAGTCAGCTTCGTATTGAAAAAATTCAGGAGCTAATGAAGCAGGAAATCAGCAAGATCATCCTGCAGGAGCTTAAGGACCCACGGATTGGCTTTGTCACAGTTACTCAGGTGGAAATTACCAGGGATTTGAGTATTGCCAAGGTTTTTGTGAGCATTATGGGAAATGATGAGCAGATTGAATCCTCCTGGACAGGACTTAACAGCTCTCTTGGTTTTATCCGCCGGGAGGTGGGGCATCGCATCAGATTGCGGACAACCCCTGAGCTGAAGTTTGTCTTGGATAAATCCCTGGATTACAGTGATCATATCCAGAAATTGTTGTTGCAGATAGAACGTGAGCAGGGTTAGTAACATGATTATATCTTTAAAGGAAACCGCAGAAAGACTTAAAACGGCTAATGAGCTGATATTAACGGCACATATCAGTCCGGATGGTGATGCCATTGGTTCCTGTCTGGGACTTAAATATATATTGGAGCAGCTGGGGAAAAAAGTCAGAATTATCATAGATGATGATGTTCCCAGCTTCCTGAAAATATTATCCGGGTACAACGATATTGAAAAACCACAGGAAGAAAGCTATCAGGCTGATTATCTGGTGATATTGGATGCTTGTCTGGACAGGGTGGGGTCTTTGGTTGAAAAATGCAAGGCCCCGGTGCTTAATATTGACCATCATGCCACTAATGACAAAAGGGCAGATTATTTGTACCTTGCTGCCGAAAGGGCCGCCACAGCTGAAATCGTATTTGATCTGGGGCAGGAGCTGGGGGTAGAATTTGACAAAGAATCTGCTACTGCAGTTTATATTGGGCTGGCAACAGATACGGGGTATTTCAAGTATTCAAATACTTCTCCACATACCATGCGGACTGCGGCGGCTCTTTTGGAAAAGGGTGTCCGTCCGGAGACTATTTCCGAGGCCATCGAAACAAAGGATTTTGCCATAGTCAGAGGTCTGGCCAAGGCCCTTCAGACTGTAGAGTTGTTTGCTGATGGCAGGGCTGCCGGACTTTTCCTCGAATATGATTTAACGGAAACCATAGAAACCACAGAAGGCTTTATTGATGAAATCCGTATAATAGATGGTGTGGATGTGGCTGTCCTGATAAAGGCAGTGCAGCCGGAAGTATGTCGTGTCAGCATGCGTTCAAAGGTTACTGATGTGAGCAAGCTGGCTGCCAGACTTGGCGGTGGCGGTCACAAAAAAGCTGCAGGCTGTACCATATACAAGAATCTGTATGATACCAAGCATTATCTGATGGATGAAATAATAAAATCCTTAGAGGTATAGATATGGATGGCTTTATTAATTTTCTTAAGCCTCCTGGGATGACATCCCATGATGCTGTGTCGCTGGTGCGTCGTGTTCTTAGGGAAAAGCGCGTGGGACATGCCGGTACCTTGGATCCAGGGGCGGCAGGAGTGCTGCCCATTGCGGTGGGCAAGGCAACAAGGCTTATTGAATATTTGGACACTGCCGGGAAATCATATAGGGCAGAAATGATGTTGGGGATTGAGACGGACAGTGGTGATGACACCGGTACTGTGGTTGCAGAGGCTGCTGATTGTGCCGTGCCTGATGAAGCAGACATTATAAAAGTATTCAAAGGCTTTACAGGTGTTATTGAACAGGTACCGCCGGCTTATTCAGCCATTAAAATTAATGGGCGCCGTGCCTGTGACCTGGTTCGTCAGGGATTAACCCCGGATATTCCGTCACGGACTGTGGAAATACATAGTTTGATATTACTGGACCGTGATGAAAGCAATAAAAGGCTTCTTTTTGATGTGAGCTGTTCCCGGGGAACCTATATACGCACCCTGTGTCAGGATATGGGCAGGGCCATGGGAATTCCGGCCACCATGTCATTTTTGGTACGCACAGCTGTAGGTTCCTTTATTCTGCAGGATTCAGTGTCTGCAGAGGAATTAAAGGTGCTGGGCGGTGAAGCGTTGATACCTTATGATTTGTGTATCGGCCATATAAAAAAATATCAAATTTCACCTGCCAGAAGGAAGGCCTTTTGTAACGGTCTTTCCTCCTTTGACAGGGAGCTTGTCAAGAATAATAATTTTTCCAATAATATTTGTCTCCGTGTATATTGTGGTGAGGATTTCCTTGGTATGGGGCATTACGATGCCAATAACCAGACCGTGGTTCCGGATAAGGTGCTGTGGACTGACAGGGACTGACCCGCCCCCGGCATGGAGGCATTATTTTATATTGTATTTCAAGGCATACTTTCGTATAATTATGTTAAAATAGTAAAAGGGAGAGTAATGTCATGGATAAGATCGTTTTAATGCCTGTGGTTAAGGATGCTCGTTCAGAACAGGCTTTCAAGAGCTCTGACAGGGCCTTGGGTATGATAAATGCAGACGATCTTAGAGCGGAGCTGAGGCAGAGCTACAAGATGATTGATGCCTTATGTTACAGCTATCATGATGTTTACTATGCCAGTCTGAGCACTGGTGAAATGCGAAGCTATCGCTACAGCCGTGTTACACGGGATATGTTTGGAAAGGCCTTTGAACAGGGGAGTTTTGAGACTAATTTTTATTCATATGTCAGGAATGCCGTATATTATGATGATCAAAAGCTCTTTGAACCGATTTTGACGATATCCAATCTCCGAAAACTTTTTTCCAGGCAGTTGACCTACGGATTCAGTTACCGGGTGTTGAGAGAGAACGAAATACATTATTGTCAGGTAGAGCTTGTACGGATTCTTGAATCAAAGGATGAGTTTGTCTTTGCCTTTAAGAATCTTGACAAGCAGCATCAGCATATCAGGAGTGAACGGGAAAAAACGCTGGCACAGGTTAAAAACCTTATTAAGTCCTATAATGAATTAATTGGCTCCTCTGTGAATAATATTGTTGCTGAATCAAAGAAGTCGGCTCTGGCTGCTGATGGCTGTGAGAAAGCAGTAGAAGTCCTGGACATGATTCAGAGTCGGGTTCAGATGCTGTTAGGGCGCCTTGATTCCATTGTTTCCGAAGCTGAAGATTTGCCATCCCTGGCACAGAAGATAAGTCAGACTGAGGGCGACAGGTAATCGGGCACCTATACGGTAACTGGCGTACATCGTTAAACTAAGGGCGTGAGTTCATGTCTGGTATAAAAATATTAATTGTGGATGAGTCAATGCTTTTTCGGGGAATGTGTGCCCGGGAGCTTGATAAGTTGCTTCCACCTGGTCACGATATTATAAAGGTTGGTGACGCCCATGAGGCGCTGCGTAAGATAAATGATGGTGAGCCTAATGGTATTTTGGTAAATACCCAGCTGTCAGGCATGTCCGGATTTGATTTTATCAGCGAAGTCAAGGGTAGGTTCAAGTCGAAAATCGTGGCGATAAGTATCAACGAAAATGATCGTAACAGGGCCATTTCCCTGGGGGCCGATGAATTTATCATCAAGCCGATGGGGATGTCTGCTTCAAGAAATGAATTTTTGCAGATGCTGTGTCAAAGAGTGGTGGATCTGTCCAAGGGGACTAATGCCCGTTCATCGATTCAGATACCGAAGGGGGATTGGTGCAAGCTGATAGCAATAGGGTCCTCAACCGGTGGTACTGAAGCCCTGTCTGAGGTTTTATCCAATCTGAAGGCACCTATGCCACCGATTTTGGTGGTACAGCATATAAGCCCTACATTTTCCAAGTTGTTTGCCGCCCGTTTGGATACTGAGTGCTCCATGAAGGTAAAGGAAGCTGAAAACGGGGAAAGGGCCAGGTCCGATACAATATATATCGCTCCCGGAGACAAGCATATGTCAATTTCGGTGTCCATGGGGATTATCACCATACACTGTCAGGCAGGGGAAAGAATCCATGGGGTAACAACCTCAGTGGATGTGCTTTTTGAGTCTGTGGCCAAGTACATGGGAAATAAAGCCCTGGGTGTGATACTTACCGGGATGGGGGTCGATGGAGCCAGCAAGCTGTTGGAAATGCGCAAGGCAGGGGCGAAAACCTTGGGGCAGGATGAGGCCTCCTGTGTGGTTTATGGGATGCCCAAGGCGGCCTTTAATCTTGGTGCTGTTGAAAAGCAGGTGAGTCTGAGCAAAATGGCCGGAGAAATTACTGCACTGGTACATAATTCATAAAAACGACTGGATGAAAAACCAGTCGTTTTCTTATACTTATTATTTGAATAAATACCTGTGGAGTATCTGAATCATTGAAAAGGATGAAAGAACAGGGATGCATCAGACTCCCATTGAATAAAGGAATTGCTCACCACCGGTCTTCAGCCTGGGTGTTTCAGTATAGCAACAGCATTACCAGTCCGCCGGAAGCAGACATGGCTACCATAAAAAACTTCAATATGGGGCGTGGAGCCAGTCGGGTCAGCTTTGCTCCGAGGTATGCTCCAAGGGATTGTCCTATGAGCGTTTGAAGGAATATCATAAAATCAAGCTGGCCATTCAGGAAGTATCCAAGGCCACCGGCTATTGATATGGGAAGTATGACCATCATGCAGGTTCCAATGGCGTACAAAACCGGAATGCCAAAGACGATCATCAGGGTTAGTTGTATAAAGGCTGCTGCCCCAATACCAAAAGTGCCGGATATGAGGCCGTTGGCGCAGCCGGCAATACTGCCGTAGATGTAAAGCTTGTGTCCTTCAAGCAGTTCGGCTCTCGGCGGGAAGTGCCTGTTTAGCCACTCCGGCTGATATACCTTGATGTAAAGAAGGATTGCAGAGAACACCATGATGGAGCCGGACATTTTTCCTAGAATATCTGATGGAATGATATTGGAGAAATTCGCTCCTATAAAGGCACCAATCATACCACTGATACCCAGTATGGCTCCGGTTTTGGGAATGACATTACCTTCCCGAAAATGGCTGTAGGCACCGGACATAGTAGTAAAAACCATGGCCGAAAGAGCTACTGCCAATGCTGTGTGGATAGGTACCATGAAGCCGACTGTCAAAAGGGCAATGGTTATGCCGGCTCCGCCTATACCGATAAATCCGATTATCATACCCATTATAAGCATGGAAAAAAATAGCATATAAACACCACCAAACGCAATAACAATACCTTGATATTATAACGCTATTGCTTTATTTTTCCAAGGCATTAGCTGGGAAGGGAGGAGATAAAATATTACCATTTATTTCAAGGGATGAATTTTAAGAGGGCAAAGGATAAATTGTTTTATTTTAAATGGGCATGTAGTTCTATTGAATTGAGGAGTGATTAATATATAATGTTGTAAAGACATTTTCTTTATTTTTTAAGGAGGGATTTTATGAAGTCAATAGGAATCAGATTTCTGGGGATTATAGCCTTTGCACTGATGTGCATGGCAGTATTTCCACAGTTTGCCCAAGCCAAGCCGCATATAACATTCCATGCGGATCATGTTTATCTCAATGATGTCGGTCGTGCCACAGTGACAGGATATTTCAGGAATTCGGGGGACAAGGCAGCTTATGTCGAATGGACTGAGTTTGATCTGGAGATTACCGATAAACAGGGGAACATAATCTGGAACGGGGTTGCCATAAGACACTATCCAAAGAATATAAGGGTTCCCTCCAAAACCAGTATCCCTTATACCTTTTATATCAAGAGCAAAAAGCTTCCACGCTATAAGAAGCCATATAGCTGGAGGACCAGCAACGAGAGAACCCATTGGAATATCAACGCCGGGTGAGTAAGTGGAGGCGTTTGATTTATCAGATGGAAACAACTGTCTTATGTTCGGACCTTATTTTAAGAGGATGATGGATATGCTGAAGGATATTTTTAATATTATTTTTGTCAGAAAAGTCCTTTCAGGTGCTGCCCTTTTATGCTGTATCTTATTTGGCGTTAATGCTCCGGGGGGGATAGCCGAAGCAGGACAAAGTGATGCCTACAATCAGGCTGAAGCAAACAGTATTCAGGGGATTGTAGGGATCTGGCATCAGGAGGATGTAACTGATGAGGTGCTTCTGACAGTTAATCCGGACAGTACCTACAAGCTGATAGCCGGTGATGGGCATGCAAGCTATGGTACGGTGCATGTTACCTATGATGAGCATCCAGATGGAACAAAATCATATTGGTATGTTTTTAATGAGAACGATGGTACCTTTTGGGCTGGATTTACAAAAAATGAGAAAGAATCTACGCAGACTGATATGTGGTCAGGTCATGAGGGATATATTCATTTTTCAAGAAATTATGGTGATGCCTTTCATGCTACCAGCAAGGGCGTAGCCCCGGAGGAATATCTTGGGGTTTGGGGCTGTGGACGATGTACTGTTGTCATCAGTAATACCGTTGAGGGCTATCTGGCAGATATTTCCTGGGCCAGCAGTGCAGCTGAGTATACCAGGTGGTCCTATCCTTGTATTTATGATACCTATAATGCTGTTTTGGTGTGCCCTGACCAGGGACTCTGCTTGAATTGCGTTACCTCTGAGGATGGTGTGGAAACCTGCACTGAGGTGTATCATGATGGGGCAGCTGTATTTGTAATGCGTGATGGCATACTGACCTGGCATGACAAAAAGAATAATTCAGGAAATGCCATGGAGTTCAGACACTGATTTTGGACTTGCTTTTTCAAGGATTGGAATTGGTAATGCCTTTTGAAAAAATAAAGGCTATGAAGGACTGTGGATACTTGCTTTTCATTAATTTTTAACATATAATTGTTTTGGTGCTTAAGAGGGAGAAATACCCAAATCAGCAGTAATTGTGGAAGCAGTATTCCCGCTGTTCCATAGCACATTGGCTAATTTGAGGTTAGTATTGCTCAGGAAAAGTGGACTGCAGAAGCAGTCCGCTTATTTTTTTACATGGTTAATGTAGATATTCGACTGGAATTCAGTGGGAGCGTGAAGCTTTCACTGAATGAGTCTCATATTAAATTAAAACAGGGGCGTGAGATCAGATTGGAAGAAAAGCTGAAATTGTATGGGTTTAACAACCTGACCAAATCCCTTAGCTTTAATATCTATGATATTTGTTATGCTAAGACACCAAGGGAGCAACAGGATTATATAAAGTATATTGATGCGCAGTATAACTCAGAGCGCTTGACGAAGATTATGTTTAAGCTGACTGAAATGATTGGTGCGCAGGTTCTTAGTGTGTCAAAACAGGATTATGACCCTCAGGGAGCAAGTGTTACCCTGTTGATTGCTGAAGAAGCCGCCATGAACTCCGGACAGAAGAAACCCTTGGGAGAGGCTGTGGTCAAGCCGGTAGGCGAGACTATATTGGCCCATTTGGATAAAAGTCATGTTACAGTACATACATATCCGGAATTTCATCCAGAGACCAGTATTGCTACCTTCCGGGTAGACATCGATGTGGCTACCTGCGGGGAAATTACCCCGCTAAAAACCCTGGATTATCTCATTGGAATGTTTGACTCTGATATTATTACTATGGATTACAGGGTACGGGGCTTTACCAGGGATCTTTCCGGCAAAAAGCTGTTCATGGATCATGCAATAACTTCAATTCAGAACTTTATTGATAAAGCTACCATTGATAAATATGATACAGTTGATATCAATGTTTATCAGGCCAATATGTTCCACACCAAAATGCTTATTAAAGAGCTGGATTTAAAAAATTATCTTTTCAATACTGACATATATGAGATTCCACCGCGAACCCGATTGGAGATTCATGATAATCTGCGTAAGGAAATGATTGAAATTTTCAGTGGGATCAATGTTTTTTAAGGAGAAGCGGATGGAATATTTTTCTCAGGACAGGGCCCCGATACTTGAGGCACTGGAAAAAATGAAACGGGCACGGCTGGTTCCCTTCGATGTGCCAGGCCACAAGCGAGGGCGTGGCAATCCTGAGCTGACGGAGTTTTTGGGAGAGAAATGCCTGTCTGTGGATGTTAATTCCATGAAGATGTTGGATAATCTGTGTCATCCGATATCTGTCATCAGGGATGCTGAGGAATTGGCGGCAGAGGCCTTTGGTGCGGCTCATGCTTTTTTTATGGTAGGTGGAACAACCTCCGCCGTCCAGGCCATGATATTAACAGCCTGCAAGCGTGGGGATAAGATAATCATGCCCCGTAATGTGCATCGCAGTGCCATTAATGCCATGATTTTGTGTGGAGCAGTGCCTGTATATGTTAATCCTCAGATGGACTCAATGCTGGGTATTTCCTTGGGAATGAGTGTTGATGATGTGGCAAGGGCCATCAGGGAGAATCCTGATGCCAAGGCTGTATTTGTAAATAATCCCACTTATTATGGAATATGTTCGGACATAAAATCCATAACGAAGCTGGCCCATGATAACGGTATGCTGCTCCTGGCCGATGAGGCCCATGGGGCTCATTTATATTTCAGTGATAAATTGCCTGCTGCTGCCATGTCTGTAGGTGCAGATATGGCAGCTGTTTCAATGCACAAATCAGGTGGGTCCCTTACCCAAAGCTCCATTTTACTCATAGGTGATAGGGTATCAGAGGGCTATGTGCATCAGATCATCAATCTTACTCAGACCACCAGTGCTTCTTATCTTCTCCTGGCCAGTCTGGATGTTTCCAGAAGAAATATGGCTCTTAGGGGAAAGGAAATAATTGACCGAATCATAACCCAGGTGGAATATGCGCGGGACGAAATCAATACTATTGGTGATTATTATGCTTATTCCTCGGAGCTGATAAACGGGGATTCTATTTTTGATTTTGATATCACCAAGTTGTCGGTATATACCAGGTCGATAGGTCTTGCAGGTATTGAGGTGTATGATCTGCTGCGGGATGAATACGATATTCAGACTGAATTTGGCGATATTGCCAATTTATTGGCCTATGTGTCTGTAGGAGACAGGCCGAAGGATATAGAAAGACTGGTATCTGCCCTGGCAGAAATCAGACGCAATTACCGTCAGACCGGGCGCAAAATGCTTAAAGCTGAATACATCAGTCCTCAGGTGGTTTATCCGCCACAGGAGGCCTTTTATGGAGACAAGGAATCACTTCCTCTTGACGAGACTCTTGGCAGGATATGCAGTGAATTTGTCATGTGCTATCCACCGGGAATACCAATATTGGCTCCGGGTGAGAAGGTCACTGAGGAAATCCTTCAATACATTCGCTATGCCAAGAAAAAAGGGTGTTCTATGACGGGACCGGAGGACATGGACATAAAACATCTCAATGTTATGAAATAAGGTGATAAAATGGAGCTATGGTATACTGAAAAACATACGGAATACGCCAGCTTTTCCATTAAGGTGGATAAGCAGCTTTATTCCGGGGAAAGTGACCTGCAGCGGATAGATGTTTTTGAATCAAAGGAATTCGGGCGGGTACTTACCCTGGACGGTTACCTGATGCTGACGGAAAAGGACGAATTTATATATCACGAAATGATTACCCATGTGGCGATGTGCGTTCATCCTGCAGCAAAAAAAATTCTGGTAATCGGCGGCGGTGATGGCGGTACAGTTCGGGAACTGCTGCGCTATGACAGCGTTGAGTCAGTGGATTTGGTGGAAATAGACGAGGAAGTGGTCAATGTAAGCAAGGAATACCTGCCACAAACCGCCTGTCAGCTGGATAATCCGAAGGTACACTGCTTTTATGAGGATGGCTTGAAATTCATACGCCGGGTCAATGATGAATATGATGTTATTATCGTGGACTCCACCGATCCCTTTGGCCCGGGAGAGGGCCTGTTTACCAGGGAATTTTATGGTAACTGCTTCAAGGCGCTTCATGATGATGGAATAATGGTCAATCAGCATGAAAGCCCATTTTATGAAAGTGATGCCTATGCCATGCAGCGGGCACATAAAAGGATTTGCCAGTCATTTCCTATAAGCAAGGTGTATCAGGTTCATATTCCTACCTATCCTTCGGGGCACTGGCTTTTTGGCTTTGCCTCCAAAAAATATCATCCTGTCAGGGATGTGGATTGGGACAGGTGGAATTCACTGGGCATAAGGACAAAATATTATAATACTGCGCTTCATGCCGGGTCCTTTGCTCTGCCTACATATGTGGAGGAGATGCTGAGAGATGTTGAAGCCTAATATAGAAACCTTTTTGGGCTGTGAGGCAGATTTTGAGCAGGCCAGAATTGTACTTTTTGGAGCTCCCTTTGACAGTACCACCTCCTACCGTCCGGGTACGAGATTTGCCAGCAGGATAATGCGTGGGGAGTCTTATGGTTTGGAAACCTACAGCCCTTATCAGGACCTGGATATGGAGGATGCGGCAGTATTTGACAGTGGGGATTTGGAGCTTTCCTTTGGGGATACTGAAAAGGCCCTGGCGGATATTGAGGCACGGGCTTCAGAAATACTGTCAGCCAATAAGCTGCCTTTTTTGATCGGGGGAGAGCATTTAGTTTCCCTGGGAGCAATCAGGGCAGCAGTAAAAAAATATCCGGATCTGCATATTCTTCATTTTGATGCCCATACAGACCTGCGGGATGAGTATCTGGGCGCCAGGCTGTCCCATGCCTCTGTTATCAGAAGGGCTTGGGACCTGGTAGGAGATGACAGAATATGGCAGCTAGGGATTCGCAGCGGAATGCGTGAGGAATTTATGTGGGCCAGGGAACATACCCACCTCCATAAATTTGATCTGAAGGGCCTTCCGGAGGCCCTGGCAGCCTTACAGGGAAAACCGGTATATTTTACCATTGATTTGGATGTTATGGATCCATCGGTATTTCCGGGGACTGGTACCCCTGAATATGGGGGCGTGTCCTTTGGGGAGCTTATGGCTGCAGCTGTACAGGGCTGTGGCCTTAATGTGGTTGCCTGTGATATGGTGGAGCTTTCCCCAGGGCTTGATCAAAGTGGAGCCTCTACTGCAGCGGCGCTTAAGCTACTCAGGGAAATGCTTTTAAAATTAGAGGAGCCTTTTATACGGGGGCCTAAGATAGTATAAATTTTGATTGGCAAAGGAGATTATTCAATGGGAAAGGTATTAGTTATTGGCTGCGGTGGTGTAGCCAGTGTAGCAATTCACAAATGCGTTCAGAATCATGAGCAGTTTCAGGAAATATGTATTGCCAGCCGTACCAAAAGCAAGTGCGACAAGCTGAAGGAGGTGCTGGAAAAACAGTATGGAAATGTATGCAGGATTACAACTGCCCAGGTAGATGCCAACAATGTACCTGAGCTGGTAACCCTTATCAGGAAGGTGAATCCGGATGTCGTACTGAATCTGGCACTGCCATATCAGGATCTTACCATAATGGATGCCTGCCTTGAATGTAAGGTAAGCTATGTGGATACTGCCAATTATGAGCCGGAGGATACTGCAAAATTCGAGTACAAATGGCAGTGGGCATATCGTGAACGCTTTGAAAAGGCCGGTATTACTGCACTGCTGGGTTCAGGCTTTGATCCGGGTGTTACAGGTGTATTCAGCGCCTATGCCCTCAAGCATGAGTTTGACGAAATAAACTATATAGATATACTGGACTGCAACGCCGGTGATCATGGATATCCCTTTGCCACCAATTTTAACCCGGAAATCAATATCCGCGAGGTTTCTGCCAAGGGCAGCTATTGGGAGGACGGTAAATGGATTGAGACTGAACCTATGGAAATCAAGCGTGTATACGATTTTCCTGAGGTGGGTCCAAAGGATATGTATCTTCTCCATCATGAGGAGCTGGAATCCCTCGGCATCAATATTCCGGGAATTAAGCGTATAAGATTTTTCATGACCTTTGGCGAAAGCTATCTTCGCCATTTGAAGTGCCTGGAAAATGTAGGGATGACTTCTATTGAACCAATCGAATTTGAAGGGAAGCAGATTGTTCCACTGCAGTTCCTTAAAGCTGTGCTGCCGGATCCAGCCAGTCTTGGTCCCCGTACTGTGGGTAAGACCAATATTGGATGTATTTTCCGTGGCAAAAAGGACGGTAAGGACAAGACCTATTACCTGTATAATGTCTGCGACCATCAGGAATGCTACAAGGAAGTTGGTTCCCAGGCCATTTCATATACTACCGGTGTACCTGCCATGATTGGTGCCATGCTGGTAATGAATGGCACATGGAGAAAGCCTGGTGTATACAATATTGAGGAATTTGATCCTGATCCGTTTATGGAAGCACTGAACAAATGGGGACTTCCATGGCAGGAAAGCCATAATCCGGATTTGGTGGAATAATGGGACATGATTATCAGCCTGGATGGCTGAGCTCTGTGCCGTCTCCTGCCTATGTGGTGGAAGAATCGCGTCTGAGGCACAATCTGGAAATCCTGAAGGGACTTCAGGACAGAACGGGTTGCCGGGTATTATTGGCCCAAAAAGCTTTTTCCATGTATCATTTTTATCCTCTTATGAGAGAATTTTTAAAGGGGACCGCAGCCAGCGGGCTGTTTGAGGCAAGGCTTGGGCATGAGGAATTTGGCGGGGAGAATCATGTTTTCTCCCCGGCTTATCAGGATAAGGACTTTCCGGAGATTTTAGATATATGTGATCACATAATTTTCAATTCCATAGGACAGCTGAAACATTTTGCACCGATGGCTGCCAAGGCAGGACGCTCCTATGGTCTCAGAATCAATCCGGAGCACTCCACTCAGCCTGCAGAGCATGCCATTTATGACCCCTGTTCCGGTGATTCACGCTTGGGAACCAAGCTGAGTGAGTTGGAGGAGGCCATCGCTGAGGATGGTGACGGGCAATTCATGTATGGTATACGAGGCCTGCATTTTCACACCCTGTGCGAGCAGGGGGCTGAGCCGTTGGCTGAGACGCTTGAAGCTGTGGAACAGAAATTCGGAAAAATCCTGAAAGGGCTGGAGTGGATTAATTTTGGCGGTGGGCATCATATTACCCGGGAGGATTATAATATTGACCTGTTGGAGCAGTGTATCCGCAGAATGCAGCAACAATACGGGCTAACAGTTTATTTGGAGCCTGGTGAAGCTGTGGCCCTGGATGCCGGCTTTTTGGTGGCTACCGTATTGGAACTTATAGAAGCGGATGATGTTAATGGGCGAAAAGCATCCATTGGGATTATGGACACATCTGCTGCCTGTCATATGCCGGATGTATTGGAAATGCCATATCGGCCACCTTTGCTGGGAGCAGGAGAGCCCGGGGAAAAGGCTTTTAATTATACCTTGGCCGGACCAACCTGTTTGGCAGGGGATACCATTGGTGAATATTCATTTGATGCGCCTTTGTCAGTGGGGGACCGGCTTTTGTTCGGTGATATGGCAATCTATACAATGGTAAAAAATAATACCTTTAATGGAATGCCATTGCCGGCAATATGTGCTGTAGACAATAACGGTAAGGTGAAGATAATAAGGGAGTTTGGCTATGAAGATTTCAAAATGCGCCTATAAGGCATTTGCGTTGATGAATAAAGTAGTACTTACGACAGCCTTGTTAATAGTAATGGCTATCAGTCCGGCATCTGCCGCCTCTGAGGTGCAGACAGCGTCAATACAGTTCCTGTGTGCTCTTGGGGATATCCTGGCATATGACAGTCAGCTTAACGGTGTAATACGCACCGTCAGTTCACATTTTGGCTATGACCTTACTGAATACAATAATCAGAACAAGAAGGCCAATGCCAATTTTTTCATATTCAAGTCCAGGGAACCTGACAAGGTGTTGGGCCGGTATGTCAATATTGTGGCCATACCGGGAACGGAAAAGCTGAAGGATGTGGAAGTGGATCTTAGGCTTGGCAAGGTACTTTTTGGTGGGGCGTCACCTGAGGAATTTGCTGAGCTTGCCCGGACTCAGGATGTAAAATCAAATCAGCCATTAGTACATCGTGGCTTTAATGATTATACCCAGACAGCTTTTTTTACAAAAAAAGACGATGGCTCCATGGGTGTGGACTACATATTTGACCTGGCAGAATCCGATAAGGACCAGGTGATTCTCACCGGACATAGTCTGGGGGGAGCCGTATCTGTACTTCTGGGCTGTCGCCTGGAAGCCATGGGAATGGATCCAAACGGGATCGAGGTGGTAACCTTTGGTGCTCCTGCGGTGGGAAATCAGGTCTTTGCCGATATGTATGGCAAAAAGTTGAACCATACCCGTTACACAATGAGTGGAGACCCGGTACAGTATATGCTTCAGATGCTGAAATCCGGCTATGTACAGACAGGAAATGAAGTAAAGTGCAAGCGCAATGCAAATTCTCACAGGTTCAGTCACAGCATGTCGGAATATCTTGATTATTCCATACGCAATTATCTTGATGCACTTGATAAGGCAGGAATACAGCTTAAGGTAATTGCTCCCCAGACCGATAATACAGACCAGTTTTCCCTGCGTAAGGAAATGTTTGCAGATCGCGTGTATATGTGTCCGGCGGTAATAGATTTACCGGATGATATTATCAACGATAAAGATTATATGATGCAGCTTTCGGATATCATGAGCTGTTATGGCTTTAAGGAAGCTGTGGACGGTGTGGAGGAAAAGTATGCTGACCAGATGAGGGAAGCGAGAAAACAGCAATGTGGCAGAATATCCCATGTAACCATTGATGCCAAGCTGCTAAAGAAGCATGTATATCAGGTGACTGTAAATGAGGAGCTGACAGATGCCTATGGCAATGTAGTCAGCACCCAGACCTGTGGGACAACAACAGATAATATTTCACCATTGGAGGCCGTTTTTTTTGGCTTGTCCAGGTGCAGCATGAACCGTAAAGCTGCAGATGAATTGAAAACCGAGTAGCTCTTGCCGATGAACAGGAGAGCATGGAGGAAAGACATTATTCAAAAAATATTGCAATATTTTTTAGATAGTGTTAAAATACCTTGTATTAGGCAGAGAAAGAGAGAGTAGCCAGGCCGTATGCCCACAGGGAGTCCTGATAATTGAGAACAGGGCGGCTAAAGCATGGTGAAGTTCACTCCGGAGCCTCTTTGGTGAAGAGATTTAGCCAAAGCGTATGCTGCGTTAAGGCTTAAATGAGTTATAAATTAGGGTGGTACCGCGAACTAGACCTTCGCCCCTTTTTGGGTGAGGGTCTTTTATTACGCCATTATTAAGTTTTTCCCGAGGGAAAAATCATCCGGTGGATTTTTGCCGATGGATATTGCCTGGTGTATCAGTAAAAGAAACTTGCCATCAGGGATTTTTGAAAAATTCATTTCTAGGAGGCAATTATGGAAACCAAAATTGAACAGCTTCGTCAGGAGGCAACCAAGGCTATACAGAATGTAGCCGGAACTCTGAATGATTTAAACGATGTCCGTGTAAAATATCTTGGCAAAAAAGGGGAACTGACTGCATTGCTGCGTGGACTTGGCAAGCTCAGCCCTGAGGAACGCCCACGCGTAGGCCAGATAGTCAATGAAGCCAGGGAGCAGCTGGAAAAACTGATTTCAGAAAAAAATAATGAACTGAAGCACAAGGCCATGGCCGCCAAGCTTGCCAATGAGAGCATTGATGTTACCCTGCCTGGCCGCAAGACAAATCATGGCCATATTCATCCCCTTACATTGACATTGATGGAAATAAAGGATATTTTTATGCGCATGGGTTTCAGTGTGGAGGAAGGTCCTGAGATAGAAAAGGATTATTTCAATTTCGAGGCACTGAATCTTCCTAAGGATCATCCGGCAAGGGATATGCAGGATTCCTTTTATATCACTGAAGATATCCTGATGCGTTCTCAGACTTCACCGGTACAGGCTCGTACCATGCAGGCTCATGAGCCTAACAGCCCTATCCGCATGATTGCTCCGGGCCGGGTGTATCGCCGTGATGATTATGATGCTACCCATTCTCCTATGTTTACCCAGATTGAGGGGATGGTTATTGATAAAAACATCAGCTTTTCTGATCTGAAGGGGACCCTTGAGGATTTTCTCAGACAGATTTTCAACAAGGATGTTCAGGTACGCCTGCGGCCAAGCTTTTTCCCATTTACTGAGCCAAGTACAGAGGTGGATATATCCTGTGTAATGTGCAAGGGCAAGGGCTGCCGTGTATGCAAGGGCACTGGCTGGCTGGAAATCCTTGGTGCCGGTATGATTCATCCAAATGTACTCAAGATGAGTGGCTACGATCCTTCAAAGGTCAGCGGATTTGCCTTCGGTATGGGGGTTGAGCGCATTACCATGCTGAAATACGGTATCGATGATCTTCGTCTGTTCTATGACAATGACACTCGTTTGTTGGAACAGTTTTAATAGGGAGGAGAGAAAAAATGCAGGTATCAATTAAATGGCTTCACGATTATATAGATTTTACAGAGACCTCTGATGAACTGGCTGATAAGCTTACCATGGCAGGAATTCCTGTGGAAAATGTTGTTCATGCAGGTGAGGGCTTGGATAAGGTAGTTACAGGAAGGGTGGAGGAAATAAAGAGGCACCCTGATTCTGATCATATGTTCATCACCCAGGTTAATGTGGGACAGCCTGAAAACATCCAGATAGTTACCGGTGCCCAGAATGTACGGCAGGGGGATATTGTCCCTGTGGCAATGATAGGTGCCAAGCTGCCAAATGGAATGAAAATATCCAAGGGAAAACTCAGGGGCGTTCCTTCCAACGGTATGCTTTGCTCTGCCGAGGAAATGAATATGGATCTCAGTGCCCTGCGTGACGATCAGAAGAATGGCATATACATACTTCCGGCTGATACTCAGATTGGCATGCCGGTAAAGGATACCCTGGGGTTGGATGATGATATATTGGAATTCGAGCTTACGGCTAATCGTGGTGACTGCTTCAGTGTATTTGGACTGGTGCGTGAGGTAGCTGTGCTCACCGGCAATACACCTAAGTGGCCGGTGATAAAGGCTGTGGAGGACGATGATGCCCTGGCCACTGATATGATAAAGATTGGCATAGATGCACCGGAGCTGTGCTCCCGGTTTTCTGCCCGTGTACTGAAAAATGTGAAAATTATGGAATCCCCTGAATGGATGCGTTGCCGTCTGGAAAGGGCCGGAATTCGTGCTATCAACAATGTGGTCGATGTGACCAACTTTGTTATGGTGGAGCTTGGTCAGCCTATGCACGCCTACGATTATGACCATATCTCCGGCAAAAGCCTGACTGCCCGTAAGGCTGTACCTGGAGAAAACCTGCATACTCTGGATGATTCCTCCAGGGTAGCTAAGGGAGAGGAACTGGTCATTGCCGATGCTGATAAACCGGCTGGCCTGGCTGGCGTAATGGGAGGACTCGAATCTGAGGTCACTGACAATACTGTCACTGTTGTATTGGAAGCGGCTTCCTTCAATGGGGCAAGCATTCGCCGTACCTCCAGGGCCTGTGGACTTCATTCGGAGGCCTCCGGCCGTTTTGAACGCGGTGTGGATGTAACCCAAACCACCCGTGCACTGGATAGGGCAGCCCAGCTTTTGCAGGATATGGGTGCCTGCACTGTAACCAAGGGAATAGTGGATGTTTATCCTGTAGAAAAGCAGCCTGTAACAGTAGCTTTTACCCCTGAGCAGATCAACAACCGTCTGGGAACTGACATAGCTTCCGAGAAGATGGTGGAAATTCTTGAGAGCCTTGAATTCAGGTGCAAAGCAGATGGTAATGGCGGATACACTGTAGCCGTACCTTCCTGGAGAAATGATGTGACCTTTATGGAGGACCTGTCAGAGGAGGTTGCCCGTATATATGGCTTCGAAAATATTGAAGCAACTACTCCGAGGGGAACAATGGTCCAGGGCGTCCAGAGCCCACTTCAGGATTTCATCGACCGTATCAAGGTGACCTTGACCCATATCGGCATGAATGAAGAGCTGTCCTTCAGCTTTACCAATCCGGAAATGTTCGATAAAATGCTGCTGCCGGCTGACAGCCCCCTGCGAAAGGCAATTCCTATAATGAATCCTTTGACTGATGAGGCTCCTTTGGTTCGTACAAGCCTTTTGGCAAGCGTACTGGAGAATGCAGTCCGCAACCTTTCCCGTAAAAATGAGGATATCCGTCTCTATGATGTGGCACCGGTATTTTATCCAAAGGAACTGCCGCTTACGGAGCTGCCTGATGAGGTGGTGAAGGTAGCCGGCTTCATGTCAGGACGCCGTAATCCTATGAGCTGGAACACTGACAATGAAATGGTGGATTTCTACGATGCCAAGGGGATTGTTGAGGAGCTTTTGGTAAGACTCAATATCAACAACTGCCATGTGGAGGCCGGTGAATACATGGCCATGCATCCTGGAAAAACGGCACTTTTCAAGAAGGGCAGGGAAATTGTAGCAGCCGTGGGTGAGCTTCATCCACAGGTAGCCGAAAATCTCGGAATTTCCAAAAAGGCCTATATTTTTGAGATGGATGTGCCTACCCTCATGAAATACAGCTCAGATAAATTTAATTTTGATGTCCTGCCTAGATATCCGGCGATTGTCAGAGATTTGGCCATGCTGGTGGATGAGGAGGTTAATGCCTCTGATATTGAGGATACTATTGCCAGAAACGGCGGTAAATTTTTCAAGAATGTTACATTGTTCGATGTTTATACCGGCAAGCAGATCGAGGACGGGAAAAAGAGTATGGCCTTTACCATGCAGTTCCAGTCCAACGATAAGACTCTTACCGATGAAGAGGTGGATGAATCCTTCAAACAGATACTGGACGCTGTAAGCAGGGAATTTAACGCAGAGCTTCGTGGCTGATTGGACAAGGGCTGTTGGCTGTAATGGTGGCTTCAGATCTGGCCGTTGTTTATTGTGATAATCATATAGCTGGTTATTGTTCACAGGTTTGACAAAATTTGTAAAAAGTAACCCATAACAGCAAAAAAATAATTGGCTGGTCATTTTTATGACCAGCCAATTATTTTTTAATCTAATAGATATGATATACTTTCCATGGTATCCGATTAAGAGGAACAGTTTTCAGAAATTCAACAATGTCCTTTCGTCCGTAATAGTGGGGAGTACCGTTTTTGTCCTGAGACATAAGGATAATTGGCATGTTTGGAAAATAAGGAGCAATAGCCTGGCGAAATTTGGTCAGACGGACAGTATATTGTGTGACACTGGGTTTGACAGATATGATGGCGAAGGTTACACCTTGTTCAATTATGACTGCTCCGTGAACTAACATACAATACTCCTTTCGGTTTTGATAGGTATAACTCTATCAAAAAGGACAGATAAAATCAACGAAAATTTGTTCGACGAACATATTGACGGAAAAATTTTTATGTGATATTATAAACCAAACAGATGTTTTAAGAACTTATTTTCTTTTTATACTCAAAAAAGGAGTGTGTATCATGAAAAATCTTATAGTTGCAATTATTGTAGGTATAGCTGTTCTTGCTCCTCTTAATCTTACCAATGCATATCTCAGATGCTCTGAGTTTGATACAGTTGTTATACATTATGGTGACAGTGTGGAAAATATTGCCAGCAGATATACTGATGATAAAGATGAGGTCAGGGAACTGACAGAAGCTATCATAGAAATCAACGATATAAAAAATCCTACAAAGCTAAAGGCCGGCAAAAAAATCCAGGTGCCTGTACTGGCAAAGGAAAAAAGAGATGTTCAGGTAGCTGTCCGCTAATCTTGGAATGAAATGTTTTTGTAAATTTATCCTTGACAGTAACTTGTACTGGCAATATAATATGTAATCAATCAGATAGTTGAAAAGCTGAGAAGAAGACATGACACGGAAATTCGCTATTCAGAGAAGGGCAGTTGCTGTGAAGTCCTATAGTTGAGTCTTGTGCCACCACTTCGGAGCTGCAATGCGAGATAAGTGTTGCCGGAGTTGATTCCGTTAATATCATTTGAGTTGGCTGCTTAGGCAGCAAACAGGGTGGAACCGCGAAGTATACCTCGTCCCTATGTGGATGGGGTATTTTTTATTTCTATGATGTTTGGGGGAATAATTATGATTAAATTAACTATGCCTGATGGAGCAGTACGCGAGGTAGAGGCAGGTATCAGTGGTCTTGATTTTGTCAAATCAGTCAGCAACAGTCTGGCCAAAAAGGTTTTGGCAATCAGCATTGATGGTGAGACAAAGGATATTACTACCATTCTTGATAAAGATGCAAATATTAAATTCCTGACCTTTGAGGATGAGGGGGGCCGTTGGGCACTTCGCCATACCGGTTCGCACATTCTGGCACAGGCCATCAAGAGACTTTACAAGGACGAAAATGTTCAGCTGGCAATTGGTCCGGCTATTGATAACGGGTTTTATTATGATATCGATATGGAAAAGCGCCTCACTGAGGAGGACCTTAAGGATATCGAGAAGGAAATGAACAAGATTATCAAGGAAAATCTGAAGCTGGAACGCAAGGAAGTAAGCCGGCAGGAAGCTATTGATATGTTCAAGACAGCAGGTGAAGGCTACAAGGTTGAGCTTATTAATGATCTTCCTGAGGACGCTGTGATTTCACTTTATACTCAGGGTGAATTTACCGATCTTTGTGCCGGCCCTCATGTTATATCCACCGGCAAGGTAAAGGCAGTGAAGCTCCAGAGCGTAGCTGGTGCATACTGGCGTGGCAGTGTGGACAACAAGATGCTTCAGCGTGTATATGGTACTGCCTTTGAAAAGAAGGATGAGCTGGATGCTTATCTCCATATGCTGGAAGAGGCTGCAAAGAGAGATCACCGCAAACTGGGCAAGGAGCTTGACCTGTTCAGTCTTCATGAGGAAGGTCCGGGCTTTCCTTTCTTCCATCCAAACGGGATGGTTATCAGAAATGAATTGATTAATTATTGGCGTGAGGTTCATCGCCGTTACGGCTATCAGGAAATAAAGACTCCTATGATTTTGAATCGTCAGCTTTGGGAGCGTTCCGGACATTGGGCTCACTACAAGGAAAATATGTATTTTACTGAGATTGATGGTGAGGATTACGCTGTAAAGCCTATGAACTGCCCAGGCGGCATGATCGTATACAAGACCCAGCAGCACAGCTATCGTGATTTACCGCTTCGTGCCGGTGAGCTGGGACTGGTTCATCGTCATGAGCTTTCCGGTGCCCTTCATGGACTTTTCCGCGTTCGTAATTTCACTCAGGATGATGCCCATATTTTCATGACTCCTGACCAGATCGAGGAGGAAATTCAGAAGGTTATCGACCTGTTTGATGAGGTATATAGCACCTTTGGTCTTGAATATCATGCTGAACTGTCTACCCGTCCTGAGAACTCCATGGGATCAGATGAAATGTGGGAGCTGGCTACCAATGGCCTGCGCAATGCTCTTGAGCATCGTGGTCTTGAGTACATTGTCAATGAGGGCGATGGAGCCTTCTATGGTCCGAAAATTGATTTCCATCTGAAGGATTCAATCGGCCGTACCTGGCAGTGCGGAACAATTCAGCTGGACATGCAGCTGCCGGAGAAGTTCGACCTTACCTATGTGGGTGAAGATGGTCAGAAACATCGTCCTGTAATGATTCACCGCGTAGTTTATGGTTCAATTGAACGCTTTATTGGCATATTGATTGAAAATTATGCCGGCGCATTCCCTACCTGGTTGGCACCTATTCAGGCCAAGATACTGCCTATCACTGACAAGCATATGGATTATGCCTTCGAGCTTAAGAAAAAGATGTTTGATATGGGCTATCGTGTTGAGGTGGATGACCGTAATGAAAAGGTTGGCTACAAGATGCGTGATGGCCAGGTGAAAAAGATTCCTTATCTCCTTGTTGTAGGTGACCAGGAGGTTGCAGATGGCACTGTAAATGTTCGTTGTCACGGACAGAAAGAAACCAGGACCATGTCAGTAGATGAGTTTATTGCTATGCTTCAGGAAAAAATTGAAACCAAATCAGATAAATATTGATGAAATTAAATAATTGGGTTGACATGGTGGTTTTTGCATGGTATCATACTTTTTGTGAATAAAGCAGAAGCCACCGCTTCTCACCTGCTGATAAGGTCAGTTGGGTTTGATAAAGGTTAAGTATTAAAGGGTGGCATTGTGTCGCCCTTTATTTTTTTATATTTAATATATGGGAGGTGTTTTTTATCAGTAAGGAAACTGAGAGAATTAATGAAGAAATCCGTGTTCGGGGCGGAGAGATTCGTGTTACAGATGTCGAGGGACAGTCTTTGGGCCTTATGCAGGTCAAGGATGCCCTGGAGATGGCCATGGAGCAGCATCTGGATTTGGTTGAAATTGCTCCAAAGGCAAAACCGCCGGTATGCCGTATTATGGATTATGGCAAGTATAGATATGAAAAGCAGAAGCGGGAAAAGGAAGCCCGTAAGAAGCAGAAGATAATTTCCATCAAGGAAGTAAAACTTCGTCCAAATATTGAACAGCATGATTTTGATGTTAAGCTGAAAAATGCAATCAGGTTCCTGGGGGATGGCGACAAGGTCAAGGTAACCATTATGTTCCGTGGCCGTGAGATGTCTCATCCTGAAATTGGCAAGGATATTCTCAACAGGTTTGCAGCCGCTTTGGGTGACTCGGTAACCATAGAGCGTGATGCCAAACTTGAAGGTAGAAATATGATTATGATTTTAGCCCCTAAGGCTCAAACTAAAGGAGGAAAACAATAATGCAGAAAATGAAAACCCGTAGAGCAGCTGCAAAGCGCTTTACTGTAACTGGTAGTGGTGAACTTAGAAGAAACAAGGCTTATAAGAGCCATATCCTGGAGAAGAAATCTCCAAAGCGTAAGCGTAACCTGCGTAAGGCAGCTCTTGTTGTTGTAGCTGATAAGAAGCGCGCAATCAAGTGTCTCCCATATGCTTAATTGATAGTCATTAAAACAATTTATATATTTTAGGAGGATAAGAACATGCCAAGAGTTAAAAGCGGCGTGACAGCACATAAACGTCATAATAAAATTTTGAAATTAGCAAAGGGCTACAAGGGCTCTAAGAGCAAGCAGTTTAAGAAGGCAAATGAGACCGTTATGAAGGCTCTCTATTATGCCCGTCGTGATCGTCGTGCCAAGAAGGGTGTTTTCCGTCGTCTGTGGATTGCCCGTATCAATGCAGCAGCACGCGCAAATGGTATTTCTTACAGCCGTCTGATTGCTGGTCTCACCAAGGCTGGTGTAGAGGTAAACCGCAAGATGCTGGCAGATTTGGCAATTAATGATGCAAATGCTTTTGCCCAGATGGTAGCAGTTGCCAAGGAAAATCAGTAATTTTGACTTCAAGAGTTGCCTTAGGGCAACTCTTTTTTATTAGTAATACCGTTTGAAAGGAGCTGACACCATGTTGGCGATTGAGCGAATAGAAAGTACCAGTAATTCCAAGATAAAGCTGGCTGCCAAACTGCATTCCCCAAAGCATCGGAAGGCTGAAAATATGTTTGTGGCAGAAGGTGTACGCCTGGCAGAAATGGCAGCCCGTTCAGAGTGGCCGGTGGAGTTTGCACTGATTTCAGATTCAGCTGTAAATAATCCACGGGCGGTGGCAATAGTAGAGGTGCTTCAGGAAAAGGGATGTCCTGTTTATCAGGTTAGCGATCAGCTATATGGCAAAGCTGCTGACACAGTTACTCCTCAAGGCCTGTTGCTGGTCATGAGCCTTCGTATCTTTACCTGGCAGGAAATGCTGAAGGTAAATGAGGAGGAGACGGTAGCACCTTTGATTGTTGTGCTCGATGGTGTCCAGGATCCGGGAAATGCAGGTAATATCATCCGCACAGCGGAGGCCTTGGGTTGTTCAGGAATAGTTTGTCTGGAGGGAACCACAGATATTTTCGCTGATAAGGTAGTCCGTTCATCCATGGGATCCCTGTTCAATATTCCGGTTATGACCGGTGTTTCGCCATATGAACTTTTGGATGTGTGTCATGAAAATGAAGTGCCATTGATAGCCACTGCCGTGGATGATACGGCTGTTAGACATTATTTGGCCGATTATGTCAGCCCATGTGCCATAATTTTTGGCAACGAGGGAAATGGTGTATCAGCGCAGCTTTTGCATGAGGTGGACCAAAAGGTATACATTCCCATGTCTGGGAAGGCAGAGTCCTTGAATGTATCAGCTGCCGTGGCTATATTGCTTTATGAGGCATTTCGCCAGCGTTCAATTCTTTAATGATCCATAAATACCGGGGGGACTGTCCGTAGGAGCGTGGCCCTTTTTCCGGTGATTGAGGATTGGTAAGCTAATTGAAAAATTTTACTAAAAAAAAGGAAGCAATGATGTGCCCTCTGTCTCTTTGACAGGGTCATATCATAAAGCTTCCCTTTTTTTGTGTCATTTTATTAACAGCCTGGTGCGTTATTCCTGCCAGCATATATATACCGCTAATATTCCATTTCCTATGGAAACAGTAAAATCCCCATGGTATTCGTCGGCCTGAACATTGC
>NZ_JAILFV010000028.1 GCF_024697385.1 Anaerovibrio sp. | reverse complement strand
AATCAATCCACGTATATCAGAGTGGCCAAAGCCGGGAACTGATACTCCGAGGCTCTTTCCCGATGTCTTCAGAAAAATGAACATGTCTGTGGTGATTCCTGTCATTTTATACTTGACAAGAGGTCATTACATATCAGTCCCTTTAGGGAAACGCTAATTGGAAGATTTTTCGTTTTTTAAAAGAAAAATTTGAACAATGGCGTTATAACGAGGCAAATTTGGATTAGATTAAAAACAATATTGACAAACTAACGAACGGTAGTTATTATAGAGGAAGATATTAAAATACATAATTTTGGAAGAGAGAGTAGCATGGAAAAGAGCAATACGCGGGAAGCAATAATTGAGGCAGCACTGGCTTTCTTTTCAGTAAATGGTTATGAGGCGACCAGTATATCACAGCTAGCTGATGCAGTGGGTATTCGGAAGGCATCTCTTTACAGCCATTTTGCCAATAAGCAGGAGATCCTCGATACTGTGGTAGAAACAACATTGAAAGGTTATGCACAGCATTCGATATTTGCATACGCAAATTGGGAGGATCCTGAATTTACAAAGGACAAGGCCGGTATGTCAGCGGAGGATGTGACAAAACAGGTCCAGGAGCAGATTCGTTATATTCTTCATGACCCAGACATCAGCCGGGGAAGAAAGATGCTTACGATCGAGCAGTTTCGTAATATTGAGCTGGCCAGGCTGCAGACAAAGCAGAATTATACGGATGTCCTGACTTATTTTGAGGGCATGATGAGGTTCCTGATCCGTGAGGGCATCTTAAAGGATGCCAATCCTGAGATTATGGCAGCCCAGTTTTCTTCCCCCATCACAGTCTGGATTAACCTTTGTGACCGTGATCCGGAGAGAGAAGATGAAGTACTGGAGCTGGTCAGGAAGCATATCATACAGTTTTTTGAGATTTATCGGAATAGGTCCTGAGGATGTGTGTATAGCCGGTCAGGGTAAAACGGCTGACCGGTTTTCTTTTTGCATATTTGCTAACGAACGATAGTCTGTTATGGATGGAACGATGAAGAAGGTAAAAATTATTATGGCCCACAAGTCGAATGCTAATCAGTTTAGTTTAAGGAGATTGAAATGTGTACAAGCATCGTAGTTAATAAGAAAAAAACAATAGTCGGATGGAATCTGGATATCCTGGATATGGAGTATAGGGTCAGACCGGATGAAAAAGGTGTCTATATAGAAATAAATGACGCTACAGAAGGTTGGATGCCGCTGTTCGGCGCAAATTCAAGAGGGGACTTCGTAGGTATGCCTACATGCTGGCCGACTGACAAAAGAAGCGATCCTGCCGGCGACGGTGAGAATATCATACGGCTGGACATCGATCTTTTGCTGCAGAGGAAGACACTCAAGGAGATTCGGGATATAGTAGCAGTAAGACCTGTGTACAGTATTCCGGGGGTGACATTTATGTCTGCCCTTTCAGATGCAGACGGCAATGTTCTTCATATAATACCGGGACAAGGGAATCGGTATTATGAAAAAACCGATTACACAATACTGACGAATTTCTCACCATACAAACAGGAAGCGGAGACACATCCGTGGATGGGCTGGGACAGATATACCGTCGCAAAAGAGATGCTGGAAAGAGCATCAGATGATTTTGATGTGGACGACTGCTTTGATATCTTGAAGGCAGTTTCTCAGGAAGTCTGTCCGACTGTAGTGTCTATGGTATTTAATGTGGAAGAAAGGACTGTTTATTGGTGTGAGAACAGAAACTGGGATAAGAAGGAGATATGGAGGATGAAATAATGAGCAGGAAATCACTTGTAGTGATTGACATTCAAAACGATATTACAAAGCATTACAGGGATATTATCGATAATATCAACGCAGCTGTTGATTGGGCAGCTGAGGGTGATATGGAAGTCATCTATATCCTGCACAATAATCTGTCTGCCGGTACTCGCACATTCAAACCTGGTACAAAGGGGGCAGAACTTGCCCCGGAGCTGAAGGTTGTGTCAGATAATATATTTGTTAAGACGAAAGCAAATGCGCTGACGAGCGAAGTTTTCTCGGAGCATATCAGGGTGAATACTATCAATGAGTTTTATATAACAGGCGCGGATGCCACTGCCTGTGTGAAATCCACCTGCTTTAACATGACCAAAGCCGGATATACCGTACATGTTATTTCCGATTGTGTGACCAGCTATGACTTGAAAAAGATGCCGGCAATGTTCGACTATTATGCTGCTAAGGGATGCGAGGTGAAAACACTGGCTGAATATATGAATGTCAGTGTTTCGCAGGCATAGATTTTTTGGCTTACCAGGAGAAGGGAGAAATGGAGAGAAATGATTACTTATAACGAGCCTTAAGATGTCCCCCACCTAAAGAGGAAGGGGACATCTTAAAGCTCGTTATATTACAGGAACCAATCAGTGCTCTGCTTGGATAAGAACAGGGGTTGCAGCGTATGAATATGTGAAGAGTGGAAATTTGCATTTAAAATTGGCAATGCTCACACTACCTTTTGTGATGATTGGATCTTATATTGGAGCAAATCTGAATCTGGTGGTTTCAGACTACTATCTGAAGCTTCTTATGATATGAAAAACATTTATTAAAAAAATGATGGTGCTCTTGATTTTTAAGGAATTTTTCAAATCGTATAAATAGGTTATTGATTTTTTGGTTAAAATGTTATAAAGTATATATAGAAACAGTCCTGTGAAATAGCGTAATGTTTTTAGTGGCTGTTTTGGCAATTAATTATTTTGCCACACTTAGACTGTGCCCTCAGTCTTATTTAATAACCATTATCCTCCCGATAATGGAACTGGAGTGATTGTATTTTTTGTTTTTTTCTGCAGTCATTCCAATGTGGGAGAGCCGTATCATCCACTGCGGCTCTTTTTTTATTTGGATATTTATCTGAAACGAAATGTACTCCCTTACCAAATCCGGTAATGGGAGTACATTTTAATATTTGCAGTTTTTTATGGAATAGTTACATTTCATTCCACCCCAAAGCGTTCTCTGGCTTCATTGGCCAGCCTAGCGTATAGTTCCACAGCCTGAGGATGATGCTCTCTTATATATTGCAGGTGTTCCTCTTTTTCAGCTTCTGTACCATTGCAGTATCCATTGCCTGCAAATTCCAATTCCTTGGCACATTCCGACAGTTTGACGCCACCTATAGACAGGGCGGTGGATTTTAGGGCGTGTACATGGATGGTATAGTCATCAATCTTTCCACTCTGCAGGTCATTATCCAGTTGTTTGCAGACCGCTTCCCGACGGCTGACGAACATTCCTAAAAACCTTCGTTGCAATTCATCAGTACCTCCACAGAATTTCATGGCAGTAGGTAAATCAATCTGCTGGTCTGTGGTATCTGAAGCTTCAGGCGCAGCCGGTGGGGACTGTTTATGCGCTTGTTCTGCAGTACCCACTGCAGGGATTTTGATTTTTTCCGGTGGGAGATGCTTTTGAATTATGCGTTCCAATGTCTTGCCGTCTACAGGTTTTGATACATAATCCACAAAACCCTTGCTCAGGAACATTTCCTTGACTCCGGCTACAGCGTTGGCAGTCAGGGCAATGAAAGGCGTGTTTTTGCATTTGCTGTTTACAAGGTGTTTTGCTCTTTCAAGGGTTTCCAGTCCATCCATTTCCGGCATCATGTGATCAAGGAAAACAATATCATAATAATTATCCTGAATCATTTCCAGACACTCTTGCCCGCTTTTTGCAGTATGGATGTTTATTCTGGTTTTTTCCAGCAGGCTCTCCACTACAGTGAGGTTCATTTCATTATCATCCACCACGAGAATATTGGCCTGTGGTGCGGTGAAGCTCTCCGTATAGGTGTCTTTTTTCAGGGCAGCTTCAATGCGGGAGTTGAAATCACCGATAGGTTCATTTTTTTCTACGACCTGAGGAATTTTCAGCGTAAAGGTACTACCTTCACCGTATACGCTGTCCACGGCAATGCTGCCATGCATCATTTCTGTCAGGCGTATTGTAATAGCCAGGCCCAGCCCTGTGCCTTCTATGGTGCGGTTCTTTTCAAGGTCCAATCGCTGGAACTTTGAAAATAGCTTGTCTTTGTCCTCGTCCCGTATGCCAATGCCGGTATCCCTCGTGATGAATTCAAGCTCCAGCAGCTCATCCTCAGAGTGCTTTCTGGCTTTTACGATAAAGGTGACTGACCCTTTTTGGGTGTATTTTACGGCATTATTCAATATATTTACGATTACCTGCCGTAGACGGACCTCGTCACCGCTCAGGGAATCAGGAATCTGGGGATCCACCTCCATGTGAAAAGCAAGATCTTTTTGGCTGGCCTTGTAGCTGACCATATTATAAACATCATTCAGCACAGAACTCAGACTGTAAGATGCAGTTACAATTTCCATTTTTCCGGATTCGATTTTGGAGAAATCTAGTATGTCATTGATTATGGAAAGCAGTGTTTCGCCGGCGCTTTTTACATTAAAGGCATATTTTTTCAGACTGCCGGTGGCTTCACGCATAATCATTTCATTCATGCCTAAAATGGCATTGAGGGGAGTGCGTATTTCATGGCTCATGTTGGCCAAGAACTCACTTTTGGCTTCATTGGCCCGCAGTGCATCATCCCTGGCTTCCCTTAAAGCTGTACTTTCCTCGGCAGCTACCTGGTTGGTGAAGAGATAAAGGATGAAGACACAGAAAAGTACCACCAAAAGGCCGAAAACCCAAATAATGATCAGGTGAATATTTGTGATGCCTGTGAGTACCGAACGCCATTCCCGGTAGCCGATTATCATGAAATCGGAATCGGGAATAGAGGCTGCATACAATAGATAATCCCTGCTGAGCTTTGAATTAAAAATGGATATTTCATTTTTGCTGCCTAGTTTTTCCAATAATTCATTAAGGCCTAAAGGAGCATCCTTGTCATGATCATAAAACTCGCTTTCCTTGTAGCCTGTAAAGGGTACAACGACCTGTTGTGTGCTTTTGTCGTAAAGGAGGTTTTCCTCATCATCCCTTTTGTCGCTGAAATGGAAAGGGGAGTTGATGTCCTGCAGTGCTTCAGGTGTATATACCTTATAGAGCACATAACGGACATTATCTCCATCATAAATGGGCACCATACCTACCAGTCCCAAATCAGTGTAATATTTCCAGCCCTTTTCGCCCTGAAGGGCGCGGGTACATTGTATTCTTGTTTCAGGTGGAAGGGTATCACCCAGGAAATTATTGCCATGAATATCCAATATTCCAACCAGTTGCCCTTTGCCACCAATAGCCAAGGCACCGTTGGCCGGGGATATGTTTCCTGCTGTTATCATACCCGATATATTGCTCATGTTATCAAGGTCAGTTGTGAGCAGATTATAGTAATAAAAGGATATTAATTCCCCATGAGTTGTGTTGAATTTTTCAACTTCACGATTTAGGGAATCTGTCATTTTATCATGCAGGGCAAGACCAATGACTATCAATATAAGGAGAAAAATAATAAATTTGCTTAAAAGCTGAAGGACAAAGGATAACATCCGCTTGTCGGTGGCTGTGGATGTATTATCTCGTTTCAATGATGTCAACTCCCTTCACCAACCAATTCATTCCCTTTCGCAAGCTGTTGTTATCAATAACAGTGTCTGTTTTACAGCGGGTTATGCCGTGTTGGTCAATGATCTCCCCAGAGAAAATAGGATATCCGGCCAGGATTTTCTCCTGTGAATCCAGTACGGCGCTTTTTTCTTTAGGGGATATGTCAGGGCCCAGGTGCAGGGTGATAACATCATCCATCATTCCACGCCAGTAGTATTTTGAAAGGGATTTGTTGATATTGATATCTAGCAGGTGGTCACAGATGGTCTGCCAATCGGGATCAATTGCAGCAATGCAATGGGGTGATGAATTGTCTTCGATATTGTGGAAATCAATATAGTCAACTTCCAACGCAGCCGCTTCCTGGGCTATGTGCTGTGACGGTCCGTAGTAGGTAATGATGTCTGCACCGGCATTTTGCAACAGGTATAGAGCTTTGTTTTCCTGGTTTACGGAGTGCCATATTTCCGTCCATATTACCTTGACCTTGATATCCGGCCGTACTTTTTGTACTCCCAGGGCAAAGGCATTCAGGTCCTGATAGGTTTCCAGTGAAGGAAAAGGGGCAATGTATCCTATGATGTCGGATTTCGTGTGAAGTCCTGCCAGAATACCTGCCAGATAACGGGCTTCATGATAGCGTACTGAGAATTTAAAAATATTATCTGCATAACTGTCCTCAATGGAATTAGTAAAGAAGGTCACATTGGGATGCTTTTTGGCAATGCTTTCAATTGCTTGGGAAGAAAAATCCCCTATCAAGAATATTTTTTTTACATTTTTTCCAAGCATTTTTTTTGTGATTCGTTCAAGGTTGGCTTCATCAACAGGTACCTTGTCTTCTATGTATAGATTGTAGTGGTGACCGTCACAGGCACTCTGAAGCCCTTGGGTAATCTCCCGGGGCCAGCCTGAATCATTTCTTGCATCAACCAGAATAAGACCTATGGCAGTCCGTTGTTCCCATACAGTTGAGCCAAAATAATTTATGGAAAGAAAAATCGTAAGGCATATTAAAAAGGCTTGAAGCAGTGCGAATATGGTAAAGCGCCGCTTGAGCCGCTCATGTCTGTTAACTTCCATTTTTCCCGACCTCCTTCCATGATTTATTACGGCTGATCAGGTCAAGCATGATGACAAAAGGTGTATAAATAACTACATCTACACTTAGCCATACCAATTGCAGAACTGCACCCATTATATCTCCCGTAGCCAAAAAGCCCTGCAGGAATACAGGGGCAGTGGATTCGACGGTATGATAAAAGATAGGGACTATATTCCAGTGAATAGCAAGATATCCAATAAAGAAATTCAGCATTGAGGTGAGCAGATACGGCATGATAAACAAGGGATTGAGGACTATGGGTAGGGAAAAAAGAAATGGTGCATTGATGCCGCATAAAAGAGTAGGAAAACAGAAAGAAGATATTTTTCGTATTTTTCTTTGGGCAGAAAAAACCCATATGGATATGGCCAATCCCAACAGTGAGACGGAGTTGGAATCAAGGAATTCTATGGTAAAAATGAATTTTTCATCGTTGAGCTCGTTACTGATCTGGTTCGGGACATAGAAGGCATTACACAGGAAATAGGTAAGGCTGCCGCCATCCAGGCCCAGCCACCATAAAAAACTTCGTATGCACTCATAGATTATGGCCACCAGGGGACTCTGTGCAAAGTTATCACTGATGGTACTTGCAATGGTCGGAATAAAGGTCAGAATATACGATTCGATTGTTGTCCATATAGAGGCTATGGCGATTACTATTACCAGAGTGCAGGCCATGGACGGTAAAAATACAATGGTGGTGGACATATCCTTCGGTAATCCCCCTACCACAGGTAATTGAAGCCACTCTATCCTGGTCAGGCGACTGAAAACAAAAGCGCTGGTACTGGCAAAAAGGAGCGCCAGAAAAAAGCCTGCTCCCAGAAAGTAAATTGAAATGTCATAGTCCTTGGGCAGGGTGTTTATCAATACTATATATGCAGTGAGGGTGCAGGACAGTGGCAGGATATGCTCACAATTCCAGATATTGGACAGCTTGATGGTGAGCACCAGTGCAAAAATCATGGACAAAAGGATTGTAGTGGTCTGCAGGCAGCTTTTTACATAGTTAAGCCTGACAAAAAAATCCGAGTCACGATAAGCCTGATCATTCAGCGTGCCACTCAGTATGCTGCCCAATCCCAGCCAATCTTCACCCAAGAGAAAACCGGTGGGATTGAATACAAGAAAGCCCATCATGTGAATCAGTGTCAGAACAATTATCACGGGCATCAGTCGGCAGAAGGTATCATGAATGGCTGACAGGTAAGAGATACCATGTAAATACCGGCTCAGGGCACTTAATTGTTTATTGAAAAGGACGCCATCCTGGAAATACTTGCCCATATTTCATTCCTTTCTGTCGCGGGTTACAGGCCTAAATCATCCAGGGCCTTGAATATATCCTGTATTTCCTGATCGTGCATTGAAGGATAAAGCTGCTTTTCTACGCGGGAAATGAGATCGTCAGGTACAAAAGGCTTTTTTATGTAGTCTTCGACTTTTAGTTTTCCTGCCTTGATAATTGTGTTTTTGTCGGCAGCAGCAGTCAAGAAAATAACCTTTATGTTTTTATAGTTTGGGTTTTCCCTGATGTTTGTAAGGGTATGTATGCCATCTATGCCCGGCATTGCAATATCCAATAGGATCAAGTCAATGGCTCCCCGCCGTTGCCGTATAATCTCCAGGCACTCTGTTCCGCTGCCAGCAGTGATTATTTCAGCTTGTATCTTGATTTCTATGATGGATTTGGCCATGGTCAGATTAAGCTCATCATCATCCACGATTAAAATAACAGGTAGTTTACTCATTTTCCTTCCTCCTTGCCCCAGTCATGGATATGGCTGGTCATATATCTAATTTTCCCAATTCGACCATAAAAGTTCATAATCCTTTTAAAAGGCATAAGTCAATAAAAAAATTTTTTTTTAAAATAATTGCCTTAAACCTAGTGTTTATAAGTGTTTTTTGCTTTCATTCTAAAATTTTGACAATGATTAGCGTATGTATACATTTGAAACTGCTTAAATATGTGATATTATATGGATAATAACAACATATGAATAGTGTGTGTTGAAATATTTTTTAGAGAGGAGTGTGTCTTATGGATGTAGTTTTGTTATCCCGATGGCAATTTGCCATTACTACCATCTACCATTTTTTGTTTGTGCCGGTTACCCTTGGGCTGACTATTTTCCTGGCTCTGTTGGAAACCTGCTATGTGACTACCAAGCGTGAACACTGGAAAGAACCCTGCAAGAAGCTGATTAAGTTCTTTGGCGCCATTTTTTTGGTTAACTTTGCCATGGGCGTTGTTACAGGTATTGTTCAGGAATTTCACTTTGGGATGAACTGGTCTGAGTATTCCCGTTTTATGGGTGACATCTTCGGAGCACCGCTGGCTATGGAGGCGCTCACAGCATTTTTCCTGGAATCCACCTTCCTGGGGATCTGGGTGTTCGGCTGGGACAAGCTGCCTGAAAAGGTACATTGTGCCTGCATGTGGCTGGTGGCCATTGGCAGTAATCTATCCGCGTTCTGGATATTGGTGGCTAATTCCTTTATGCAGCATCCTGTAGGATTTGCTGTGGAAAATGGGCGAGCCATTATGACAGATTTTGTTGCACTTATTACAAATCCTTATGTTATAGGCGAAATGAGTCATACTATTTTTTCCGGTGTGGCTACATCAGGCTTTGTATTATTAATTATCTGCGCCTGGAAAATTGCCCGTGATGAGTCTTCACGAGAGATATTTTTACAGGTTACCAAGGCTGTATCGGTATATTTGATCATAGGAATAATGGGAGCTATGGGGACTGGCCATCTGCACGCTCAGTATCTTGCAGAGGCACAGCCTATGAAGCTGTCCAGCGTGGAAGCCCTCTGGGAGACTGCTGATCCTGCGCCTTTTGCTGTTGTGGCAGATATAAATCAGGAAAAGCGTCAGAATGATGCTGAAATTACCGTTCCGGGACTGTTTTCATTTATGCTTTACAACAAGCCTGAAGGTGCTGTGCAGGGGATAAATCAGCTGCAGACAGCTGCAGAAAATCAATATGGTCCGGGCAATTACATCCCTGATGTTACAGGTCTGTTCTGGTCATTCCGCATTATGATAGCCTGTGGTATTGTTATTGCCGGTTTGGGATTCCTCATGGGCGGCTTGGCCTGGATCAAGCAGGATTTGCTCTTGAAGCTCAAGGGGTTGCTGACTTGGATGCCGTTGCTGCTGCCGTTGCCATTCCTGGCAAATACTGCTGGGTGGTATATAGCTGAGGCAGGTCGCCAGCCTTGGATTGTAGTGGGACTGCAAAAGACTGCTGATGCTGTATCGCCGAACCTGACCACAGGGGAGGTATTCCTCACCATGGCCGGCTTCACCCTTATATATCTGATATTGGCTGTGGCGGCTTTCTATATTGCCTGCCGCATCATTAAAAATACCACCATTGAAGCTGTTAACCAGGAAGGGAGGGCTTTATGATGGATTACAATATTATCTGGTTTATCCTCATTGCCGTGCTCTTTACAGGCTTCTTCTTTCTGGAGGGCTTTGATTATGGTGTAGGCATGCTGATGCCTTTCGTAAGTGATCGTGAAGATGACCGTAGTCAGGTGCTATCTACTATTGCCCCGGTTTGGGATGGCAATGAGGTATGGATGATTACCGCCGGTGGTGCTACCTTTGCGGCATTCCCACATGTATATGCCACTATGTTCAGTACCTTCTATCTGGCACTTTTCCTGATGCTGATAGCACTGATTCTTCGTGGTGTAGCCTTTGAACTGCGCCATCATCACGAATCACTGGTGTGGCAGCAGGTATGGGACAAGGCAATCTTTATCGGCTCTGCCCTGCCGGCATTATTGTGGGGTGTAGCCATGACTGACCTGCTCATAGGGCTGCCTATAGGACAGGATATGGTTTATCAGGGGACCTTCTTTGATTTACTCAGCCCGGCTTCTATAGTTGGAGGCCTTGCTTTTATGAGTCTCTTCGCATTCCACGGTGCAAATTTCCTGACCATCAAGCTGGAAAAGGTGCAGCTTTGCGATGCTGCACGGGAAATAGGGACTCGTTGTGCAATGGTTGCCGGAGTAAGTTTAATATTGTTGGTTGTGCTAATTCACCTCAAGGTGAATCTGCTGCTTCAGCCGGTAGCATTGATACTGTTGGTTTTGGCATTGCTTGCAGCAGTTTTCGGTGTCATGAGCACTAAGGCACGCTGTGGAATGAGAGCTTTCATTTCTACCAGCTTAAGTATTGTTTTCGTTACTGTAGGGCTGTTTTTGGCACTGTTTCCGAGACTTATGGTATCCAGCCTTAACCCTGATTGGAGCCTGACGATTACCAATGCTGCATCTTCGGAGTATACGCTGTCAATAATGACCGTTGCGGCATTCTGTTTGGTTCCTGTTGTATTGATATATCAGGGGTGGACCTATTGGGTATTCAGACATCGTATAAAAGCAGACGGAAATCATGAGTATTAAGAGTTATTTATGTGAAGAAAAGCAGGCATTGGTGTCCCTTTGCCTGCTGCATCTTCTTGGTACAGTTGTTACACTGGGAATAGCCTGGCAGCTTAGCCGGGTAGTCAATCTCGTATTTCTGCAGGATGCTTCCTGCTATGCAGCAGCAACCGATTTGGGGTTGCTGTTGTTTTTGTTGCTTCTGAAGGCTCTGCTGAAATATCCGTTCAGCAGACAGCTGAACAGTATTTCGGCAACGCTGCAGCTTAAAATACGCAAAAAACTGCATTATGCCTTGATTGATCAGGCCATTGACAGTGATAAAATGCAGCTGTTGGGAATAGAGTCTGTGGGGGCCCTGGACAAATTGTGTACGGTAATATTGCCCCAGGCTTTATCCTTTATTATTCTAATGCCACTGATTCTTGTAGTCATTGCTTTTATGGATTGGTGGTCTGCACTTATAATGTTTATAACACTGCCCATTGCACCAATTCTTTTGGCCCTGGTGGGAAAAAAAACAAAAGCGGCTACCATTGTACAATGGCAGGAATTGGGAAACCTGACGGCTGCTTTTAAGGACATGCTGGCCGGAATAATAAGCCTCAAGATATTTCGCCAGGAATCAAAACAGGGAATGCGGCTTTCACAGCTTAGTCACCAGTTTACTGATGCCACCATGAAGGTTTTACGGCTGGCGTTTGTTTCCAGCTTTACCATAGAACTTATTACTACACTTACCATTGCCATATTGGCTGTCAGCATAGGTCTTGGGCTGCTGTATGGGACAATGAATTTTCAGACAGCTTTTTTTATGCTGCTTCTATTACCTGAATTCTATTTGCCATTACGGCAGAGTGGTATGGCCTTTCACGCAGTAATGGATGTGAAAACGGCCTGGAGCAATATTCAGGAGGTTATCGGGAAACAACCGGTGGAAGTGTCCGGCCATCAGGAGCCGGTCAGAATTCCGCCGGGAATACAGCTGAGTAAGGTATCTTTTTCCTATCCGGGAGCACCGTTACCCACCTTACAGGATGTATCAATGGCGTTTCCTGCCATGAGTACAACATGTGTTTATGGTACCAGCGGCATAGGAAAAACTACACTCCTTAGGGTTATGGCCGGATTATTGGAACCACAGTCAGGAAATGTCATGCTGGAGGACAAGCCTCTAAGGGATATTTCCCGGGAAAGCAGGCATAAGCTCATTACATATATTCCTCAGATTCCCCGCGTATTTCAGGGAACCTTGGCGGAAAATATCTGTTTGTTTGCCGGCGAGGAGGTTGATGCTTCCAGGATAAAAAGGGCTATAATGGGTGCCGGACTGGCAATGAAGCCTGATACATGCCTGGGGGCCGGAGGCCAGGGGCTGTCCAATGGACAGGTACACAGGTTGGGATTGGCCAGGGCTATTTATCAGGACAGACCGCTGGTGCTCATGGATGAGCCAACTGCAGGCCTTGAACCGGCAGAGGAACAGGAAATCTTAAAGGTTCTTGATGATTTTTCCCGCCGTAGGACAATGATTATAATTTCTCATCATAATGCTGTGCGAAGCTGGGCAGCCCACGCGGTTGACCTGGAGGATAACCTCGCTGCTTCAATGCAGGAGGTACCTTATGAATAAATTCAGTATTCTAAAAAAACTCATTGTCATAGAAGGTCCTGTAAGGGTTTTCCTTATGGTTTGTACCGGAGTGATTTCGGGTGTGACCGGGATTGGGCTCATGGGAGCAGCTGCCTGGATTATCAGTTATGCAGCCCTTCAACCTCCTTTATATGCACTGACTCTGGGCATTACCTGTGTTCGTTTTTTTGGTCTCAGCCGGGCTGCGGGCAGGTATCTGATGCGGTTGTATTCCCATGGTGTTGCCTTCAGGTGCTATGAAAAAATTCAGCTTATGGTATACAGGACTGTGTGCAGAACCTTGCCACTGAAAACAGTATTGGTAAGGCAGGGGCAGTATTTGAAGCAGCTCAGCACTGATGCCGAGACATTGAGAGACTTTTATCTTCGCTGGCTTTTGCCGGTGATGAGTACAGGGTTGCTTACTCTCTGTCTGATGACTTGGCTGTATTCCATTTCGCCTTTTGCTGCCTGCCTTGTAGGGTTCCTTTGGGGAATACATGTGATTCTCCCTGCCGTTATGGTATCTGCACCCAATGCAGATAATGAAGGCGGTGTATATAGGGATGTGCTTTTGGAAGGAACTTCCGGGCGGGATGAGCTGCTTTTATCCGGACACATTGATAAGTTTATGAACAGGTTGCATGATGAAGCCTGTCAATATGGTGTTTCACAGGAAAAACAGCAGCTTTCCCAGGATATTTCCGTTACTGTCCTGGACATTATTCGTCAGGTGGTGTTCGTCATATATCTTGTTCTATTGGTTCAGGCTGTAGGGATGGGAGTGTTGGAACCACGGTGGTTGGCCGTCTGGTTATTGCTGCTGTTGGGGCTGTATGGAGAATTCGCTGAACTTTCCATGGCAGCTGTTCAGTTCCACGGGGCGTGTAAGGCAGCTGAACATGTTCTTGTGGATAAGGAGCACAGCAGTTCCTTGCCGGAGACTGCATTGGAAATAGATCACCAACAGCCATTTTTGCAGGCAAGGGAGATATCCTTTGCCTATGTTCCGGGACTGCCGGTTTTTGCGCCTCTTTCCTTTGAGCTGCAGCAGGGAGATGCCCTGGCTGTTCGTGGTGACAGTGGTTGTGGCAAGACCACCCTGGCGCAGCTGTTACTCAGGTTTTGGCCGGTGGACAGTGGAGAACTGCTGTTATGGGGGCAGCCCTATGACAAGTGGCCCGTGGAAAAACTGCGCAGTTGTTTTTCCGGTGCACTTCAGCCATGTCATATATTTTCGGATTCTGTTCGTGATAATTTTACCAGACTGCATCCGGAAATAACTGATGAGTGTATATGGCAGGCACTGGATACAGCACAGCTGGGACATATAGTTCGTCAGTTTCCCCATAAGCTGGATGAAGTCATGGGGGATAATGGGCGGCGGCTGTCGGGGGGGCAACGAAGCAGGCTGCTTACAGCACTTGCACTGGTCAGTGAGGCACCATGCCTGATTTTGGATGAACCAACAGATGGGCTGGATGCAGCTACAGGCTCGCAATTGATAGATGCAATTCTTGCCCATGTCAACAATACCGGAAAGACACTTATCGTTATTACTCACGACGAGGAGGTCGCTGCCAAATTACCTGCCCGGATATGGCTGCAGTAAGGACAAAAAAGGTAAAATAAAAACTCACCAGATTGTTTACCTGGTGAGTGAAGTGACAAATGACCTTGATTTATCAGCATTTGTCAAAGAAATAATACATAAACTCATAAAATCATCCTGTCAGTTTTAGAACATTATTTTATTTTTTTCGGTGTATTAATCTCTATGGCGGCTATTTTTTCAAGCCATGAATTACAGGCAGAGAGCTAATGCGCAAGCGCCAACCAATGCTGTGAAAGTACCGATTCTCAGCTTGTGGATGAACATGCGATAGCTTACATCATCTTCCTTGGAATAATGGAAATCCTTACCTTCCAGGAAACTGTAATGATGAGTGTTTACAGGCATAAATGCGCGCTGCATATAACCCATGTGTGGATGTGAGAGACTAACTGCTGCTTTCATAAAACATACCTCCTAATAAAAAATACTATGAACCTTTTGGTTGCTTGAAGTATAGCAGAAGCTATCAGGATATTCTGCCATATTTCCGACTAAAAATGTTCTGTACGCGACAGAAAAAGGAGCCAGAAAATGATAACCAAAATGTCTGCCATAAGTTTGGCAGCTGATAAAGAAAAAGAACAGATGCATGACAGTCCGTTATTCCCCTGCAGTGTATATTACAGTGACTGGCAAAAAGGGGGAATAGAGTCAATCCCTTGGCATTGGCACAAGGAATTGGAGTTGATGTATATCGATTCCGGCAGTGTCCTGGTGGAGCTGGCCGGGGAGAGGACAATCCTTCAGGCCGGGGATGGCTTTTTCTGTAATTCCAGGGTATTGCATCGTTTTCGTCTGGTAGGGGAAAAATGCCGGGTTTGCTATCTGGTATTTGACGACAGTCTTATCAGTGGTGGTGTTGGGACAATATTTTATCAGAAATACATTTCGCCCATAGTTTTTGACCGTGCTTTTTCCGGCAAATTTTTATTCAAAAAAAATAAAAAGGACAAGGGGACCATCAAGGAAATACAGGCTGCATATACAGCAGCCCGGGATGAGGTACTGGGATTTGAACATGATATCAGGTATCATCTGGGCAAGGCCCTGTTGGGATTGGGACACCATACAAATATTACGGCTTTGAAACAGCTCACTCCCACCATGGAGCGGATAAAGGAAATGGTGGATTATATTCATTGTCACTACAGTGAACCGTTTGAAATAGACCAGATGGCCTTTCATGCCGGAGTAAGTGCGCGGGAGGCACAACGCTGTTTTCGCAGTATGCTTAAAATTTCTCCTAAACAATATATTCAAAATTACCGGTTGCAGATGGCTGAGGAAATGCTGGTTGAAACCAATGAGTCCATACTGTCAATCGGTTTGGCCTGTGGTTTTTCCAATCCAAGCCATTTTAGCAAGGCCTTTCGCCTGTATAGGGGGTGCAGTCCCCATGAATACCGCAGGCGTAACACCATTAAAAAAATCAAATGAGTACAAAGTAAAAGGGAAGTACAGAACTGTTCAGGTTCCATGCTTCCCTTTTGTTATGCCAATCATAATGGGCCAAAGATGTTCCCTTCCTCTTAGGTGGGGGAATCAAACGATAATAAATACTATATTGTTTCGGCGCAGGATTAATGCCGTCTGCGGTCAATCCCCATGCGCTTGTAGTAATTGGCCTTATCCTTATACATCTGTTGATCTGCCAGGATGATAAGTTCATTTAATGTCATTTTTGCGGCATCATCATTGTAGGAGGTACCGATGGATATGGACATGGTTTTTACTCTTACTCCATGCCATGCTTCAATGGCATCGTTTAATTCCAGGATAATATCTGATAATTTTTCAGGAGATGCTTCTATAATTGCCATGAATTCATCACCACCGGTTCGGTATACCTGACCAAAAGGTGATAGTACCTGCTGCATACATTTTGCTGCCCCGATAATAAGCTCATCTCCGGCATCATGTCCAAGGGTGTCATTGACTGTCTTCAGACCGTTTAGGTCCATGGCTACTATGATGATATTGTTCTTAGGGTGTTTTTTCCCATGGGTATCAACAAACTCGTTGAAGCTGTGTCTGTTGAGAAGCCCGGTGAGACTGTCATGACGGGCAATATACTGCATTCTCCGCCTGTTTCTGTGAATGAGAAAAATATATACTACAAGGACGCTTAAAACAACAGTGATAGTTCCGGCTATCAGCATAAATGAGTATAAATGCTCCATGATAAAATCCTTCACTGTTGGCGAAGCTATTTTGCCGGTATATGGGTAGGTGGAGGTGAGGCTGAAATCACTTGGCAGGGATGTGATACCCCGGTTCAGGATGGACAGCAGTTCACTGTTGCCCCGCTTTACTGCAAAGCTTCGGCTGCTGTATTCCTTCAGGACTGCTGCATGCAGGTCCCTGTAATCAACATGATTCAGGTAACCGTCCTTGCGGAATTGATTCATTACACATCCATCCACCTCATTATTTTTGATTGCATCCAGCATGTCATCAATATCATCATAATAAAAAACTTCAGTATTAGGAAGGTAATTGCGGATGTACAGGTCACTGATGGAATTGCCCTGTTTGCTTGCCATACGATGCAGCTTCAGCTCAGAAAATTCCCCGCTGTATATAAGGTACATTGGCATACAGATTACCTCGCTGCTGAGGAACAAATCGTCCTTTTCGGCCTGTGCAACATCATTATCTACCGGGAAAGCCATATCGATGCTGCCCTCTTTTACGGCTCTGATCATAGAATCATAGTCCGGATATGCAACATAGGAAAATTTTACCTTCTCCTGAATGTTTAGCTTAGAGGCCATTTCCTTCAGGATATCCTTGAGAATACCGCTTACCTCTCCATTTTCATCCTTATCTGACAGTGGAAGGTAGTCATCCACATAGCCTACCGTAATCACCGGATGATCGGTAAGCCATTCCATCTCATCGTCTGATAGACATGCTATTACCGCCAGGTCAGAAAAATACGCATTGACCAGTTCGCCAATAAAGCCCGGATTAGTTGCGTTGATTTTGGTGAGAGCCATGTTCAGGTCATCTACAAGGTCCGGGCGTGCCATGTTCACGGCAACATAATATTCTGACTGGCCTATCTTGGTAATAGGTATGATATTGCCACCAGGTGGGACAGCGTTATCCGTATCTACGGTGGCATCTGTGTGGTGGGCGTTAAAATCCTTATAGCGGTCTTCGTTGCCACTGTAGGAGACTATTTTTATCTGATGATTACCGGCTTCATTCCACTGCTCAAGTATATCCAGCATAACAGTGTTTTTGTTGACGCTGACAGTTTTACCGGGAATCACGGAAAGGCCCTTGGTGGCCAAAGGATTATTTGCGTAGGTATAGATGTAATAGTTTTCTGTGCCCATTGCATAATTAGGGAACAGGATTTTTTCCTCACGCTCCGGAGTTTTTGATACCCCAGCCATAATATCAATTTCACCCTTGTACAGCTTGTCCAACAGAACTTCCCAGTTGCCATATACATAAATGTAATCCCAATTCGTGTAATAGGAAACCTTTTGAAGATAATCATAGGCCATTCCGTATTTTTTAGCATCGTCACTCATGCCCTGCATGAAATGAGGACTGTCCAGATAGCCTACCCTGACTATCTTGGCAGGATTAGTCGTCTCACCTGCCGCGGATACATTACGATATTGTTCTGTTGCCGTGTTTGGCACACAAAAAATCAGGGCAAGACAACAAATCGTGCCCCAAAAAAGAGGGGATAGGATGATATGATAAAACTTTTTCAGCATATTATTTTCATTTAGATTGCTCAAACTGCAAACCTTCTCTCCCGTGTGGTTAATAGTGTTGTTGCTTGTCAGTCATAAAATGTGAAATCGCGTGTGGCAATATTTGTTTTGTAATCATTGTCACAATAAATAAGTCATGGGTTATGACATTGTTCGTAGTATATTGTATACATTTGCTATTATACTTATCGTAAATATGTTTTGCAAAGAATAGTATTTATTGGCAAACCCAGTTATATTGCTAAAAAAGGTACTTTTTAAAGTTATTAAATCAAAAGCTAATAATTATTATATTGATTAATCAAAAAGCAATAACTTTTGCAGGAAAATACACAAAATAGAGAAATTAATATTTTAGAAAAAATATTTGCTGACGAAAAAAAGTAAAGGGCAGATATCTATAAAAAAGCAGGTAATACCATGTGGAGCAGAGAAATAATACCCAAGAATGGATAAAACCGCATTAATGGCGTTATGAATATTTTCTTCTAAAGGAAGGGGTGCAACATGAATTCTTATGCAGAGGATAAAAGACAGCAGCCAGGTGTAAAACACTATCTTTTTTTGCTGGTATGGTGGTTGTCCCTGGGATATACCCTTGACAGCAACTCTGCTGTTGCCGGGCTGGTTTTATGTTTCCTTTTTTTTGCTGTTACTGCCATGAAGGTACTGAGAAAATCAATTCTCATCATGCTGGCAGTGTTTGTTGTTACGGCAATATTTCCAGCCCTGGGGCTGGTTGTTGGTATCTTGGCCCTTATTTTTTTCCTTATGCGCATAGGTTTTGTTATTAATAACTGGAGGGCGTTAGTGACCGGGATATATGCTTATGGCATATATCTTATTATTGTGCTGTTTAATGCTTTTTTTTATGAGACTGTTGTAGTACAGGCTACCTTACGAATTGTAGATTTCTTTAATGCCGGTGGGGAAACAGCGGTGGAGACCTTTGGACAGCAGGGGGTGGATACTGTCAATGCAGCTGCTGCCTTTGCCAGGGATGCCCTGCATGTAGGCTCTTATGTATTTCCACTGTTTTTGGCCATGGGATTTCATAGAATGCTGATGTGGCTGTACAGGCATGGATATACAACAACCAGGGCATTTCATGTCATAGGTCTTACTCCATTGGTGATATTGGCCATGATTCTTCCATTCCTGAAGATTGATTTAGGAGGAGATGAAATTTTTGCAGGCTCACTTTCTGACGGTACAGATGATGTTCCGGGAATTGATGGTGTGAATAACAGCTTATCCTTACCTCGTACTGAGTTGCCCGAACAGTTTACTACACTTATGGATGTGGCAGAAGTTGATGTGGCAGGTTGGTTCACCGATCATGCTGCCGGTTTTTCACCGGCGATTGAGGCCTCTGTGGCTGCCATGGCCGTTCGTGGCATTTATGCCCTTTCTGATGAAAACAGTTCAATAAAGGCCATGTTTGGTGATATTATTCAGCATGTTACCAGGGATAAGGATAATAATATCGTTATCAATGATCAGCAAGGGAAACCTGTGGCCAGGATAATACGGGATGAAGCCCGTGATAGGGAGCGGGCTGTTTTTGAAAATGGGGAGGAATATATTCTGGACCGCAAAACCGGTGATATTTTAGGGGCCAGGGGAAATAAAATGGCCAGAATCAAGGAGACTGCCAACGGCGGCAGGATGGTTGTCACCAATGATAATAAGGTATTACGAGTTTATGATTGTGATGGTGTTGTTAAAAATACTCTGGGACAAACCATCGGCCAGGTGCTTATGACAGGGTGAGCTGAGGGGGGATAATATGACCAGGAAAATGAAACAGGAATTTTCACAGCTGTCTGAGGCAACAAAAGAGCTGTATTGCACTTTGTGTGCCAATGTACGCGGGCAGAATGAAGCCATACATTATTTTGTTCAGGGAGTATTCAAGGGGCAATTTATGCCTGATACCTATGCACAGGCCATCAATAATATTTTTCTTTTTTCAGGTCCCCCAAAAATCGGTAAGGCTCATTTGGCATATGTGGCTGCCGAGGTATTGGGGCGAGAGATACTTGAGGTAAATTTGGATGCAAATGCTGCAGAAACCCTGGCTGAGGATTTGGCCAATACTGTCAGTGGCAATGCAGGTACCGGCAGAGTTACCAAATTTGTTGCTGAAAATCCCAATGGCATACTGTTGTTCAAGAACATAGACAAGGCGAGCCCCAGGGTAGTATCAGCAATAAGCAAGATAATAGAAACCGGGGGAATAGTGAATCCTTCCGGCAAGCTGGAGATATCCTTTGTGGATACCATCATGATATTTACCACCAATGTAGGGACAGATATATATTTCAGTGAGGAATACTGTGCCGTACAGCAAAAGTCCATAGTCCTGCCGGTATTTGCCGAGGAGTTGGCAGAGTCGGAATTTCCCATGATATTCTTTTATGAATATTTTAAGGATGATCACATTATTTTTTTCCGGGAGCTGAAGGCAAACCATATTGTAGAACTGATAGACCAGAGCTTTTTTGACTTTGCCGTTGAAATTCAGAAGCAATACGGTTACGAGCTGAAGCTGGACCCGGAGATGATCAATCTTTGCTTGTATCATCAGTGTAATATCATTGATGCCAGCACTGTTTTGTCTTTGAGCAGGGATTTTTTAAAAAATGAGTTTTATGAATTGAGCCGCCATCTGGAGGACAAAAAGCTCAAAAGGCTGAAAAAGGTAATATTTACTGTGGAGGAACAATCGGAGGACAGCCCTTTTTATTCTTTGTTTTCCTTCCCTGAAAAGCCAAAAGCCATGGTGGTGGCAGATAAGGGGAAATATAATACCCTGATGGAAAATGAATATATAGATTATTTCCTGGTTCAGGATATCGATGAGGTAGTAAAGACACTGTCGGAGGAAAATATTTCCTTTGTGCTGCTGGATTTGCTTTGTGGTGGAGATAATCAGGAAATGCAGGGCCTGAGTTTGGAGGATGAATCCTTCGACGGACGGGTGATTTTTGATATCCTTAGGGATAACCTGCCTAATTTGCCTGTTTACATCATTCAGCAGGAGGGAATTTCCATGGCTGATTATTCCACCTTTTTACAGATGGGAGCTTTTGGGTCTGTTGATTTGGAGACAAAGGGTGAAGAAGTTCTTCTGCAGCTGTTGATGATAGCCAGGGATATACTCATCCAAAAGAATTTTGACGTCTTGCAGCGAGAGGGGCTGGTACTTAATTACAACACCTCACAGAAGCTGTCTGAGGATGGCTTGACCGCTGAGATTACATTTTACGATTTTGAGTTTAAGAAGATAAAAGCTCCGGAACCTCTTGATGAATATCTGGAGCCGGTTGACGAGGAAATTCATTTTGATGATATAGTGGGCAGTAAAAAGGCCAAGGCAGATTTGAAATATATTGGTGAATACCTGACAAATCCAGAGGTCTTTGTGATGAAATATCACAGCGTTCCCGGTGGTGTGTTGCTTTTTGGGCTGGCTGATGCCGGGAAGGCTCTGTTGGGAAGGGCGTTGGCTACAGAAACAAATGCCTGCCTGCTGATGATTAACCCTTCAAATTTGGTGAACCTGACACCGGAGGAAAACTGTCAGCTGCTGCGGGATCTCTTTGAAAGGGCGATAAAGGAAGCACCGGCAGTAATACTTATGGACAAGCTGGATTTAGTCGTAAATTCAGGGGGACTGGGAGCGGTCAATACTATTATCAATGGTATAAAAAATATCAGGGAATGCGGTTCGCCGGTAATTTTTATAGGTAATCTTAATTGGGAGCATTCCACAGTTACAGATGAAAACTCGAATTTTGATCCGGAACTGCTGCATTTGCTGGAATATAAAATATATGTCAGCCTGCCGGACAGGGATGAGAGGATTGCGGGAATAACCAAGGCTTTAAAGGAAAAAGGCATTGATACAATATCTGACACCCTGATACAAAATATTGCCGACCGTGTATTGGGACACAGTATTGCAGATATTAATGATTTCATATCCCTGGCCAGCCGGATGGCATTGAAGCAGCAAAAGGAACTGAACAGTGATATTTTGTCAGATGCCCTGGATGAGCTGACCTACGGTCAAAAGCGTGAATGGGATGAGATAGATTATTTTTCCACGGCTGTTCACGAGGCCGGTCACGCTTATATGCTTTGGCGTACCGGTGAAGAATCCTCCTTTGTCACTATAGTAGGCAGGGAAGATTATGGTGGCTATACCAA
>NZ_JAILFV010000197.1 GCF_024697385.1 Anaerovibrio sp. | reverse complement strand
TAATGTGGGGCTTTATGAGTACAGAAAGTTTTATCCCCATGAGCTTTCAGGAGGCATGAAGCAGAGAGTGGCCATCTCCAGGGCCAGGGCCATAAACCCTGAAATCGTGCTTATGGATGAGCCCTTTGCCGCCTTGGATGCCATTACCCGTAACCGGCTCCAGTGGGGCCTTTATAAGATTTCCCGTCGGGAAAAGGTCACCGTCATGTTTGTGACTCACAACATTCAGGAGGCAATTACCTTGGGATCGCGCGTACTTATCATGAATAGTAATGGGGAAATTGTAGTTGATGAACAAAATCCGCTGCAGCAGCCTGTAAGACCGTCTACCCCAGGGTATGGCGAGCTGTGGGACAGGTATTCAAGAATACTGCAGGGGGAAGAAGGATAAATTGTTGGGCAACCACAGTGGATGCTTTCAGTGGGTGCAACAAAAAAGGAGCAGAATCATGTCGTTAATAAGCGCGGACAAGCCGTTCATCATAGCTGAAATGAGCGGCAATCACAATCAATCATTGGAGCGGGCACTGAAAATAGTGGAGGCGGCAGCAGAAACCGGTGTTGATGCAATAAAGATACAGACCTACACCGCTGATACCTTGACTATTGATAAGGATACTGACGAGTTCTGTATATCCAATCCAAAAAGCCTGTGGTATGGGGAATCATTATACAGCTTGTATAAGAAGGCCTACACTCCTTGGGATTGGCAGGAGAAAATATTTCGCCATGCCGAAGAGCTGGGGCTGATATGCTTCAGTACGCCATTTGATGATACGGCGGTGGATTTTTTGGAAGGGATTGGTTGTCCGATTTACAAGGTTGCTTCCTTCGAGAATGTTGATTTGCCTCTTATCCGCAAGGTAGCGAAGACCGGCAAGCCCATGATTGTTTCCACTGGTATGGCCAAGGTAGCAGAGCTGGATGAAATGGTCCGTATGGCCAGGGAAAATGGCTGCAGTGATCTCACTCTTTTGAAGTGTACCAGCAGCTATCCTGCTACGCCTGAGGGCAGCAATTTGCGTACGATTCCGCATATGAAGGAGCTCTTTAAATGTCGGGTAGGTCTGTCTGACCATACTTTGGGAATTGGGGCTGCTGTTGCCAGTATAGCCCTGGGATCCATGGTTATAGAAAAGCATTTCACCCTGTCTCGGGCAGATGGGGGAGTGGATAGTGCATTTTCACTGGAGCCTGAGGAAATGAAGCTGCTGGTAAGGGAGTGCAATACTGCCTACAAGGCCTTGGGGGATATTTCCTACGATGCCCAAAAGCAGGAATCCCTGCAGACAAGGCGCAGTCTTTATATTGTTGAAGATATGAAAAAAGGTGATATACTTACTGAGAAGAACCTTCGCAGTATCAGGCCCGGGCTGGGACTGTTGCCTAAGTATTATGATGTACTGCTGGGCAAGAGGGTAAACAGGGATATCCCGCGGGGCACTGGTCTCAGTTGGGATTTTATTGAGTAAAACCACTGGATATGGTTTTGTATTACTTTAATGTGAGGAGAGCATGTTGAAGAATGAAAGCTTATACCTGCGGGTGGCCGATGAAAATGACAAGTTATTGCTGTTTGAGTGGTCCAACGACCCGGAGGTAAGGAAAAATTCCTTTAATACGGACAGTATTTCCTTGCCGGAGCATGAACAATGGTTGAAAAATGCCCTGGCAGATGGGAATACATTGATATATATACTGATGGAGAAGGATATTCCTGTTGGCCAGGTAAGGCTGGTCCATGGGGATTGTTGGCAGGTGAATTACAGTATAGCAGCCGGCTGCAGGGGCAAGGGCTATGGGAAAAGGATTATCCATATGGCTGAAAATGAGCTGATTCAGGCAGGTCATGCCAAGGAAAGGCTGTATGCTGAAGTCAGACCGGATAATGTTGCTTCCCAGCGGATTTTTTTGGGCTTGGGATACAGACAAATGGCCTGTGATAAAGACGCTTATGCATATGAAAAGGTGATCGGCAGCTCATGAGGGTTCCTCTGATGCAGTAAGTCCTGCATGTCAGCAGGGGCAGTCTCAATTGTGTGGCTGTTTATCAATAATCAGTAAATTAACCTGGGCTGATGACTTTTGGAGTCAGCATGTTTGGGGTGCAGTTGAGCCCCGGGCCAGGAAAAATAAATGGACAAGGAGTTGTAGTCGAATGCAGAATTTTAGCAAATCTGAGGAATTATTAAAGAGAGAGCTCAAGGTGTCTCCTTTGGCGGCACAGACCTATAGTAAATCTTACCGTTATTTTTGTCAGGGAATAGCCCCAAGCTATATGGATCATGGTGAGGGCTGTTATATATATGATGTGGATGGCAACAAATTCATTGATTATATGTGTGCCCTTGGGCCGATTACCGTTGGATATAACAATCCGGAGGTAAACAAGGCTGTTATTGAGCAGGTAAACAAGTTTGCCAGTGGGTCCCTCCAGTCTGAGCTTGAGGTGGAGCTGGCAGAAAAGCTTTGTGATATAGTACCTTGTGCAGAGATGGTCAGGTTTGTTAAAAATGGTGGAGATGCTACCACTGCTGCTATCCGTCTTGCCCGTGCCTATACCGGCCGTGAGGTGGTATTGATGTCCGGGTATCATGGCATGCATGACTGGTCCATAGGTGCTTCGGCCAACCATAAGGGTGTGCCTGAAGCAGTGCGCAAGCTGACTGTTAATTTTAAATACAATGATCTGGCTGATTTAGAGGGTAAATTGAAGCAGCATGAGGTGGCAGCTGTTATTTTGGAGCCTATTCAGAGCAACGGTCCTCAGGAGGGATATCTCCAGGGGGTAAAGGAGCTGGCCCATAAATATGGCGCAATCCTTATTTTTGATGAGGTGGTATCCGGCTTCCGTTATGCTCTGGGCGGTGGTTCTGAGTATGCAGGGGTTGTGCCTGATATGGCTGCCTTTGGTAAGGGCATGGCCAATGGGTATCC
>NZ_JAILFV010000188.1 GCF_024697385.1 Anaerovibrio sp. | reverse complement strand
TGTCATGTTTTGAGCCTGTAATCATCGGTGATGTTATTAATGAAGATATTACAGTGCTTTGGGAAAGATATAAGAAAATCCGGGCACTGGGCCGAGAGAAGCAGATGGATATTACAAATGCTGGTATTAATTATGTAGATAAGGAGATAAGTTATGAGAAACTATTATAATCTTGTGAAAATGGCGAAACCTTTGAACAAAGCCAAGAAGGTGAAATTCGACAAGTTGCAGGGGGTATATTTGGCATCGTGTCGCAATCATACTGGTGTCGAACTTCTTGGGAGAGCATCCGGGCTGCTGTTAACTTTGTCTGATGGTAAAACCACATTGGAAGATATTGTTAAAGCGTTAAGCAGTGTGCTCAATATAAGTGAACAAAATATTGAGGAGGTGGTAATAAAAGAAGTGAGAAACCTTCAGCGTAAACATTTGCTTCACTTTGAAGTATGATCGAAAGGAGAATCTTTATGGAATTTAAAATTGATCTTGAGACAGTTGAAAAAGTAATGAACATTATTATCGAAAACTTGGATCCTAAGTACAAAGATATTATTGATCCTGCTGGTATGGACAACCTTAAAAATGAAATCAGGAAAAATCCTGAACTGCAGGATTACTTTAAAGGAGGTGATTTTTGATGGAAGCAAAAAATGTTTTTGATTCAGTTGTCATCGATAGCAATGAATCTCGTGAGGCCAAAACGGTTTTAATGCTGCATCTCCTGATAATTGTAGTTCCCATTTCTGACGGAGATGTCAGTGGGGCCGGTCTTAACAGTTGATTCGTAAGTGAAAATATGCCGCTGCATAATTTTATGTAGCGGCATAAAATTTTCAGTGATTTCAAAAATGAATATGGTTGATATTATGTTATTTTTAATTTATTAGGAGGAATTTTAATATGAAAAATATAAAAAATAAAAATCTATTTGAAGACACTAATGTTCCTGACGAAAATTATATTCAAGGCTATTCGGAAGAGGGATTGTGGGAAAAAATCACAAAATATGTTTCTAAAATAGGATTGGCACTGATCTACAAAGCGCTTCAGCTCCATTATGTTGTTCAATCTCCGAATTGTCCACCGAAAGTCAAGGTAGCCATTCTTGCAGCGCTGGGATATCTTATTTCACCGATTGACGCTATCTTGGATTTTACTCCAGTTGTGGGATATACCGATGATGCGGCGGCTATCAGTGCAGCTTTGGTTATAGCTCAGATGTATATAACTGAAGAAATTAAAACACAGGCGCGGAATAAAATCTGTGAAATCTTTGGTTCAAGTGTCTTGGATAAATTAGAAAAAGACATGGCAGCGCAGATTTAACAAGATTTGGTACATAACAAAAGAATCTGTATTAATTCTAGTCCCAAGTGATCCATTGATAGTTCGATGGTGCGGACACGTTCTAATTTGACATTTACTTGATATGTTTGTTTATGTTTAGAGGGTCGATTATATCGGCCCTCATTCTTTTTTTTAGAGACACGAAGGGTAAAAAATTCCGCCCCCAATTGCCCAATTTTATACCTTTACATGGTTAATATCCATAGAAGGATATTTTAGAAATTATAAAAAACTGTTCATCCTAATTCCAAAAAGGTCTTCGCAAAATGGTTATAGATGGTAAGAAAAGAGAAAAATTATGCAAAGGAGGTGCTAATCATGGGCGATAATATCCGACTGCATTATAAAACTGATGATCCTAGAATGATAAGAACTGTACGTGCGCTGGGTGCTTTGACAGTTAGTGGGTTACAATATTTATTGAGTGAAATACACAATAAAATTAAGCTGACCTTTTCCGAAAAGCTTATGGAGCTTATTAAAGAAAAGGGCAAGAAACCTGCTGAAATCTATAAAAAAGCGGATATCACTAAAGAGGTATTTTCAAAAATTAAAAGGAATAAGTATTATCACCCGACCAAGGAGACAGCTCTGGCATTTGCAATAGCACTACATCTAAACTTAAAAGAAACACAAGACCTTATAGGTAGGGCAGGTTATGCCTTGTCCAGCAGTATCAAAAGAGATCTTATCGTGCAATGCTTTATTGAAGCTGGGATTTACGATATGTATAGTATCAATGAAAAGCTGATAGATTACGGATTTGAATCTCTTACCAATAAACATAGTGCTTTAAAAAAATAATAAAAAGAGGTTGCCTGGCAGGCAACCTCTTTTTATTTTCCATGATTTAAAATTAAATTATCCTAAGGATACTCATTTACAAAAATCAAAGGAGGAATTAATTATGAGTTGGTGGAAAAACGGTTTATTGTTAGGTGCAGGCGGTATTGCAGGATTGGCTATTGCAGCGTGGTTGGAGTCTGAAAATGATCCTTTCGGAGCTTCAAGGGAGCCAAGACGGGAGCCAACCACTGCGGAGAGCATTGAGGCAATTATGGACAAGATTCGTGAGGAAGCACAGTGGGCCATGGATGAGTGTACTACTGACGAGCAGCGGGACAAGGTTTACGAAGAGGTAAAATCCTCTATCCAGAAGCTACAGGCCGCTCTTGAAAGAAGCGGGGATAAGATTATCACTGACCTCAAGGCTAAAACTAAAGAGGATGAAGATGATAATTTGGGTGGCTCTGATCCGGTGACAAAGTACAGAAGCACTTTGGAAAAGCTACTTAAGGATTTGGATAATTCTAAGTCTGAAGGGGTGAAGGAAAACATTATCAAAATGTAACTGCCTGATGGTACCACTAGAACTGCTGTAAGACCAGTATAATACTGCTTAAAAGGAGCTGAGATGTATGTTTACGAGAGGTATTGATATTAGGGATATAGCCTGTGATGGCTGGGGTTTGACTGCTGTAAAATCCGGTGGGAGGCAACTTTTCATCATAAATTGTTCGGTATAATGTATTAAATCCTTGGTAAAAAGAAATATATTATGATTAAGATGAGGGGGAATTAAACCATGGGTGCAGAGAAAGAGTCAATCAATTTACAAAAATGTAGCCCCGATGAATTGATGGCATTAGGAAACAAAGCCAAAGAGGCTGGGGATATTGAAAATGCCATTAAGTATTATGAAATGGCCGGCAAAGCTGGTAATACGGATGGGTATGCAGAAATTGGAATAATGTATCAGTATGGTGAAGGTGTTGAGTTATCATATGACAAGGCACTATCCTGGCATCAAAAGGTAATTGATGCTGGTGATATGGATGGATATTGGCTCAAGGGTAATACATATCGGGAGATGGAAGACTATGGTGCTGCCGCAGAGTGCTACGAAATAGCCTTTGAAAAGGCTGGTAACTGCAAAAAGTATGCGGCCTATGACTTGGCTATGGCATATCATTATGGGGAGGGAAAAGAAGAAAACTTTGCCAAGGCATTGGAGTTATATCATTTAGCCGCAGAAAATGGTGCAGATTGGGCTATGTTGGCTTTAGGAAAGTTGTTCCAATATGGAGAGATTGTGCAGGAAGATCACGAAAGTGCACTTTACTGGTATGAAAAGGCCAAGGACGCCGGCAATGAAGAGGCAGATGAATATATAAAATTAAATGAGATTGATGAATATTTAATACTTGGTAGCTACTCTATGGAAACAAAGGATTATGATACTGCATTAAAAGCGTACAATGCAGCTGCTGATATGGGTAGTATCGATGCTATGGTTTGCCTTGGCGATATATACAATGAGGGGTTTGCTTGTCGGCGTAATCCAGAATTGTCCTTTGAATTTTTTCAGAAGGCTGCTGATGCAGGTAACTCTGAAGGAATGTATGGTTTAGCTCAGGCATATGGCTGTGGCTATGGCGTGAACATTGATGGTGAGAAAGCACTGGAGTGGTTCGAAAAAGCGGCAGAAGCAGGTAGCTATAAGGCAATGATGTATTTGGCAGATTCGTATATTTCTGCTGGAAGTGAGGGTGGTTCGCTTAAAGAAAACGAG
>NZ_JAILFV010000162.1 GCF_024697385.1 Anaerovibrio sp. | reverse complement strand
CAGCTGGTACGGGTTGTAAAAAAATTAAAGAATGCCGGGTTTACAGTGCTGATGGATGATTTTGGCAGTGGCTATTCTTCCTTGAATATTTTGAAGGATTTGGCTGTTGATGTGCTCAAGCTGGACATGAAATTCGTTCAGCAGCTTGAAACCTCAGACAGGGCCGGCATCATCATGAAAAGTGTAGTGGGAATGGCCAAGGACTTGGGAATGGAGATCATTGTAGAGGGTGTGGAGAATAAGAAACAGCTTGATTTTTTACAGGATATAGGCTGTAATATGATACAGGGCTATTATTTTGCCAAGCCTATGACTACCGATGCCTGCCTGGAGCTTTTGATGGAGGAGCAGGGCATGCAGGGGGGATTTTAGAAGGCGTGTATATTATTTGTCATAGTTTGCTGATAATTTGTGCAAAAAAAAGAACCGCCGAAGCGGTTCTTTTTTTATTTGGAAATTACTTAATGTTGTATACGAATACTTCGGAAATTTCCTTGTCATATCCAGGATAGAAGCCCTTAACCATACCAAGTACGATACGGGAACCACGGTTGTAGTGAACCAGCATCTGTCTGGTGGACTTATCAAAGGTAATACCCTCAATCTCGCCCTGGAAGGTTACATCGTCAAGAGTTCTCTCAAGAACAACAGCTGCGTTGGAAGCACCTGGCTTGATATCTACGCGATATACATGGTCTGGCTCGATTTCATCAGCAGTACCATCATCAGCAGTCAGATAGAAGGAACCCTCGAAATATGCCATACCCTGTACCCACTGAGGTGGAGCCTGAATGTGTACCTTGCGGAGATACTTACCGGTCTTCAGGTCATACTCATAGAGATAACGGCCGGATTCCTCACCAACCCAAGAGCACATCCACACGGTCTGGGTGTCTGGATTAACAGCAATACCGGAGCACTCTTCCTGGCCTGAAGCTGGCTCAAATGGGAAGGATTTCTTCAGCTTCAGGGTATCACCATCATGGATAGCGATCTGAATGTCCTTACCAACACCATCCATGAAGTTCTCAGCGCCTACATAGATTTCGTTGTTGTAAACATCGATATCACCGATATGGTTGGATGGTATTTTGTAACCATCAAATGGAGTCTTGTTAATCTTCAGGAGCTTCCAGTTCTTGTCATATTTTGCAAGAGTCTTGGAGCCGGATACCCAGAAGTACTGACCTTCGGAAGCAACACCCTGACGACCCTCAACCTTGTGGGATGCAGCCAGCTGATAAGTAGCTTTTGGAAGCATAGCTCTGGAATTATCCTCAGGTCTACCCTCCAATGGAGTAAGTCCTGACATACCGGTAGCTGCCATTGCAGTAGCAGATACACTCAGTGCCAAACCAAATACAGCAGCCTTTAAAGCTTTTTTCTTCATAATATTACCCCTCCAAAAATAAAAATAATAATTAATACTTTGTTCCGTGAATTTTTGTTCTAAAGACATGGAACAACATTTACATGGCTTATAATTCCATATAAAATTCTTAATTCCTTCTTTTGAAGCAAAAAATTGTGGAAATTTTTCAAAAATTTTTTTGTCAGATGTTCTGTAAGGAATATATGCTTTTTCAGAGCATATAAAATTTGTCTGATATTTATCTGTACATTGGGCTGATATAAATTAAAGCGGTTAAATCGGATGCAAATTCAGGATGAGAAATACCATATGTTTTAATTATGATTAAATAATTTTAAAATATCTTTTTGAGATTAAAAACATTCTCCCGGTAATTGTGCCAGGTATAGCCACCTTAGTGCTGAAACAGGTTGGAAGGCTTTTTCGGTGCCTGTTAAGGCTGGTTACTTCCATCTATGAAGAGGGATTTTTTCGGCAATATTATCATAATATGAATGATGTTTATTTTATTTTAATTTTATGAGATGTTTTAAATTTTTTTACACTTTAGAAAACTAGACAATGAATATAAAAAGTAATAAGATATACATAGTGGTTAGATAAATACTGCTTTTCGGGGTAAAAAAATATAGGAGGACAGAAGAAATGAATATTCATGAGTATCAGAGCAAGCAGGTCCTGAAGTCCTTTGGTGTTAATGTGCCAAATGGTAAACCCGCATTCAGTGTGGATGAGGCAGTGAAGGCGGCTGAAGAACTTGGCTCCAAGGTGACTGTTGTAAAGGCGCAGATTCATGCTGGTGGGCGCGGAAAGGCTGGCGGTGTCAAGATTGCCAAGAGCCTGGATGAGGTTAGAACCTACGCTACTGAATTGTTGGGTAAGGTTTTGGTTACACATCAGACCGGTCCTGAGGGGAAAAAGGTCAACCGTCTGCTTATTGAGGAAGGTTCCAACATTGAAAAAGAATACTATCTGAGCTTTGTCAACGACAGAACTACTGCAAAGATCGTTATGATCGGTTCTGAGGAAGGCGGCATGGAAATTGAAAAAGTTGCGGCTGAATCCCCTGAAAAGATCATTAAGGAATATATAGATCCTGCTATTGGCCTTGCGCCTTTCCAGGCAACCAGAATGGCCTATAAGATGAATTTTAAGCCGGAAGCTATCAGAAAGGCTTCTGCTATAATGATAAAACTCTATGATGCCTTTATTGGCAAGGACTGCAGCCAGGTAGAAATCAATCCTCTGGTTGTTACTGCAGAAAATGATGTTATTTGCCTTGATGCCAAGCTGAACTTTGATGACAGCGGACTGTTCCGCCATCCTGATATTGTTGAGCTTCGTGATGAGACTGAAGAGGACCGCAAGGAGCTGTGGGCTTCCGAAGAAGGGCTGAATTATGTAAACCTTGGTGGAGATGTGGCCTGCATGGTAAATGGTGCTGGCCTTGCCATGGCTACTGTGGATATTCTTAAGTTTTACGGTGGCGACCCTGCCAATTTCCTGGATGTAGGCGGCAGCTCTACTCCTGAGAAGATTGCCACAGCTTTCGAAATAATGCTTGATGGTGGTCAGGCGAAGGGTATTTTCGTAAATATCTTCGGTGGTATTAATAAGTGTGATGTTATTGCAGAAGGCATCCAGCGTGCGGCTCAGATTATTGCTGAGAAGACCGGTAAGGATGGCATTCCTGTTCCTGTAGTTGTTCGGCTTGAGGGTACGAATGTTGAGCGTGGTCGTCAGATCCTGACAGAGAAGCCTGTAAAGAATGTATTTATGGCTCCTACAATGGAAGGCGGAGCACAGGATATCGTAAAACGCGTCGAAGAAGCTAAGAAGAACTAAGGAGGTCTGCTGAAATGGGTGTTTTAATTAATAAAGATACAAAAGTAATCGTACAGGGTATTACCGGTAAGACAGCAGCCTTCCATACCAAGCAGATGCTGGATTATGGTACCAAGATTGTGGCTGGTGTTACTCCTGGTAAGGCTGGTCAGACTGTTGAAGGTGTTCCTGTATATAATACAGTAGAGGACGCTGTGAAGGCTACCGGGGCTACAGTATCAGTAATTTTTGTTCCTGCCCGCTTTGCAGCTGATTCCATTATGGAAGGCGTTGAGGCCAACCTGGATTTGGTTGTGTGCATCACTGAGCATGTTCCTGTTCAGGACATGATAAAGGTTCGCCGCTATATGGAAGGCAAGAAGACTAGACTGATTGGACCAAACTGCCCTGGCATTCTCACTGTTGATGAAGCTAAGCTCGGTATTATCCCTGGCTATATTCATAAGAAGGGACATGTAGGTGTTATTTCCCGTTCCGGAACCCTGACCTACGAGGCAACTTTCCAGCTCACCAGTGCCGGTATTGGTCAGACAACTGCCATTGGTATCGGTGGTGACCCTATTAAAGGAACTGATTTTATCGATGCGCTCAAGCTCTTCAATGAGGATGATGAGACCAAGGCCATCATGATGATTGGTGAAATCGGTGGTACTGCTGAGGAAGAAGCAGCTCAGTGGATCAAGGCTAACATGAAGAAGCCTGTTATAGCCTTTATCTCCGGCGTTCAGGCGCCTCCGGGAAAACGCATGGGTCATGCCGGTGCAATTATTGCAGGCGGCAAGGGCACAGCTGCTGACAAGATCAAGGCTTTGAATGCAGTGGGCATTCCTGTTGCTGAAACAGTTGCTACCATGGGTGAGACTGTGGTTAAGAAACTTAAGGAAGCCGGCATTTATGATGAGTGCCATACCTGCTGATACAGCTGATGTTAGATTAAAATAATTGAGTCCGCTATCCTTTTTGGGGATGGCGGACTTTTTTTAGGAGCAGGATGGTCAATGGAGCTTGATTTTGTATGGAAAGGCAACTGGTGGCGGGACCAGGTGAGAGGATTGGGTATTCTGCCCCAATTTTTTTATGGTGTGACTGGGAAGTTATTGGCATTGTACAGCTTCATCCTTTTAGATTCAAGGGACAGAGGGGAAAATGAAGAGAATTTCTTATATTTATATGAAGAAATTTTTATTGTCAACTTGGTTCATTTATTATATAGTTATAATGTATCGGTATGAATAGGAAGGAAGATGTATTGATGTTTGGCATGTCAATGGATATTGGCGTTGATCTGGGAACAGCAAATGTTCTCGTGTATATAAAGGGT
>NZ_JAILFV010000076.1 GCF_024697385.1 Anaerovibrio sp. | reverse complement strand
TTTTTTGCGTTGGGGAATGCAGCCAGGACAGAAGCTGCTACATTTGCCGAACGGACGGAAACAATGGCACATATCAAGGCTGTCAGGGTCAGTACCGATAAAAAGCATACAAGGATTGTAATGGATATTACCAAGGATATGGATTTTGAGACCAGTGTGCTCAGCAATCCTCAGCGTGTTGTGGTGGATATACATGGTACTTGGATCAGTTCAGATTTGAAAAAGACAATGAATGTCAATAGCAGATTTGTCAAAAGCGTAAGAATTGCCCAGCACGATCCTGATACAGTACGGGTGGTTATCGAGAGCAGTTTGGGAGAGAATAACAGGAAATTCTTTTCTCTAAAGGGCGGAGATGCCGGACATAGGCTGGTATTGGATTTTGGTGATTTTCAGTCGGGTTCCGGTGGTGCAGCAATTGATTTTGGCAAGGGTAAAAACAAGGATAACAGTACCGCTAAATCCGGTGCAGAATCCCCGGTTAATCCTGGGGACGAATCACAGGTCAAAAATGACACCCAGGGCAGTCCTGATCCCGTTAAACAGGAGGAAAAGCCTGTTGTAGAGCCTGTATTTACTCCGGGAATAAAAGGGAAGATAATAGCCATTGACCCAGGACATGGCGGCTGTGATGTAGGCGCTATTGGACCTACAGGGGTGACTGAGAAAAGTATCACCCTGCGGATATCAAAAGAGGTACAAAGATTGCTCCAGGCCGAAGGGGCTGAGGTGGTAATGACTCGCTCAAGGGATGTTGAGGTTTCAGCAAAAAGAGAAGCTGCAACTGATGTGGAGGAGCTTCAGGCCAGATGTGATATAGCAAATAACAGTAATGCCGATATATTTGTTTCAATCCATATGGATTCCTTTACCAACAGTACCCCTAGCGGTACCACGGGATATTATTATGGGAAAGGCACAAAAGCGTCACGTAGGCTGGCCCAGGATGTTTCAGACAATGTTACTGCCATGCTGTCTACAGGACACAGAGGTGTAAAAAGCTGTAATTTCTATGTGGTTAAACATACGACCATGCCGGCAATTCTGCTGGAGGTGGCATTCATTTCCAATGAGCGTGAGGAGCGTCTGATGAATTCTGAGGCTGGTATTAAAAAGGCCGCTGAAGGCATTGTTAAAGGAATAATTAAATTTTTTGGCTGATATGATATATAGTGAGGTTGATTGGTTTTGACTGATATAAAGGATAATTCTGAAAATAAAGAGATTATGTTTTCTGATGAGGAATATAATAAAATGGTGGCAGAGCAGAAGGCTGACCGCATGAAAAGTCTTCGCCGTCACAAGCTTCCTGCCAAACTAACTTTGACTGAAGCGCTTAATGCGCTTACCAAGAGTGAGCTGGAGGACATTCAGTATAATCTTAATTTACCGGTGGCAACAAATATCAATAAAGTAAAAAAAGCTGAAATGGTTGAGGCTGTACTGCCTGAGGTAATCAATTTTTCTCGCCGTTGGTTTGTAAGTGTCCTGGAGGATCAAAAGGAATTATTTGATTATGCCTGCAAGCAGCAGGGGATGGCCGGGGAATTGCAGCTGGAGGATCATCGCCTTGATTATTTACGCGGTATAGGGATTATGTATTGTGGCTTATCAGATGGTAAATTGCTCTGGTATATGCCAAAAGAGCTGCAGAAGGAATATGAAAAAATAAATAATGCAGCCTTCCAACAGGCAGTTACCCTGAATTCTGAGGTAATGCGACTGGCCGCAGGCTTGGTGTTTTACTATGGTGTAATGGATTATGATCGCTTATACGCCAAAATTTGTGATTATATTGATGATGAACTGGAGTTTTCTGATTTTATAGGAATTATTTTTAATGGTGGCTGCTGGTACAACAATGTCGTTGTCGGGAAGCATGAGCTGAGGTATTTTGAGCTTATAAACATGGAAGCCCTGCAACAGGAACAGATGAACAGACCACAGCTGGATTATGCCGATATCCCGTATGACAAGGTGTGGGATGCCGGGCAGGAAGCTTATATTGAGTCCACAGGTGCATACAGGGCTTTGGCTCAGTTTATGATGGATAAGTGCGATATCGATGTTCTTCAGGCGGCAGAGGCTGTGCGTTCCATTACGGTTATAATTCAGAATGGTTATGGCATGAAGGAGATTGTAGGCTTCCTCAGGGAGAAAAAGCTTGTTCTCCCTACAGTGGAGGATACTCAGGAGCTGTATGGACTGATTGGTCGTTATAACAACACCTTGCCTTTGTGGGTCCTGAAAGGGCATACCCCGGATGAGGTCCAAAGCACACCTCAGCCTGCTGTGGTCCGTGCCGGGAAAAAGGTGGGAAGAAATGATCCTTGCCCTTGCGGCAGTGGAAAGAAATATAAGAATTGCTGCCTTGATAAAAATTATTGATTTACGTAAAAAATTGCTTGCATTATATATTGTAATGAAGTAAAATACTATTTGTCGGCGAAAAGTGACAGAGTATTCCTCGATAGTTCAGTCGGTAGAACGACGGACTGTTAATCCGTATGTCGCAGGTTCGAGTCCTGCTCGAGGAGCCAAT
>NZ_JAILFV010000137.1 GCF_024697385.1 Anaerovibrio sp. | reverse complement strand
ACACTCATCAGGATTGATGCCACGATGTGGTTCCTTGCCAAGATACTTTCTGATTGCTTCCTGAACTGCAGGAATACGGGAAGAACCACCAACCAAAAGAATCTTATCGATATCATTTCCGGAAAGGCCTGCATCCTCCATAGCCTTGCGGGTAGGAACCATGGTACGCTCTACCAAATCAGCAGTCAGCTCATCAAACTTTGCCCTGGTCAAGGTAAGGTCAAGATGCTTAGGACCTGAGGCATCAGCTGTAATAAATGGCAGGTTGATGTTAGTTGACATCATGCTGGAAAGCTCAATCTTGGCTTTCTCGGCAGCTTCAATAACACGCTGGGCACTCATCTTGTCAGCTGACAAATCAATGCCATTTTCCTTCTTGAATTCTTCTACAATCCAGTTCATTACTGCCTGGTCGAAGTCATCACCACCCAGGTGAGTATCACCATTGGTAGCACGAACCTCAAACATACCGCCATCAATATCAAGGATGGATACATCAAAGGTACCACCACCAAGGTCAAATACCAATACGGTGTGGGATTCGTCCTTATCAATACCATAAGCCAGTGCAGCGGCAGTTGGCTCGTTGATGATACGCAGAACATCAAGGCCTGCAATCTGGCCGGCATCCTTGGTAGCCTGACGCTGGCTGTCATTAAAGTATGCAGGTACAGTTATGACAGCCTGGGAAACTGTCTCACCGAGATAAGCCTCGGCATCAGCCTTCAGCTTCTGAAGAACCATGGCAGAAATCTCAGGTGGTGTATAGCTCTTATCATCTACAGTTACAGTGTAATTCTTTTCACCCATATGACGCTTAATGGAAGCGATGGTACGGTCAGGGTTTGATACAGCCTGACGCTTTGCCAGCTGGCCCACAAGACGCTCACCGGTCTTGGTAAAGCCTACAACTGAAGGAGTTATACGGCTTCCCTCAGGATTGGTGATAACTGTAGGCTCACCGCCTTCCATAACGGATACAACGGAATTTGTAGTTCCTAAATCAATACCAATAATCTTAGACATAATTTATTTCCTCCTTAAAAGTAACAAACACATTTTATTTTAAACAAGGTCAGCACAGCTGAAACTAATTTGCAACTACCTGAACCATGGCCGGGCGGATAACCTTGCCCTTCACCATATAGCCTTTTTGCATTTCCATGGCAATAGTGTCATCCTCTAATTCCGGATTTTCCACTCGCATTACAGCCTGGTGGTAATTAGGATCAAATTTGGCATCCTTGGTTTCTATTTTTTCAAGGCCTCTGTTTTTCAGGACCTCCATAAACTGATTAAAAATCATATCAACCCCCTGTTTAAAGGCGGCAGTATCATTGGCTTCAGCTGCCAGGGCACGCTCAAAATTATCAACCATCGGCAAAAGCTCCGTGATAAAATTCTGTACCACTAAAGCTGACAGCTCCTCTTTTTCCTGACGGGTACGCCGGCGAAAATTTTCAAAATCCGCCTGGAGGCGTTTATATCTTTCTTCATCATCAGCCAGCTTTTCCTTCAGCTGTTCCAGTTCATCCTTTTCCTGTGGAACATCTTCTACATTGTCAGCTGCTGCTTCAACATTATCAGATTCATCTGCAGACATTTCATGCTCATCAATCTCCCTCTGCATCTCTTCCAGTTTTTCTTCATCCTTTTTTTTCAGCTTGTCTTTATCAAAAGGCATTACGCTTTTTCACCTCTCCACATTTCTACCAGTTAAGGCGTTTAACAACCTCATTCAGGTTTTGATTCATATAATTCAACAGTGACATTGTACGGCCATATTCCATCCTGGTAGGACCAAGCACTGCCAACGAGCCCAGCAGCTCGCCATCCAGATGGTATGTGGCAGTTATTATGCTGCAGTCCTTAATGCCGCTATATTCATTTTCCTGTCCTATTGATACTGTCAGACCATCACCTAAGTGTGATCTGATTATATCCTTCATCAGCTGGTCTTCCTCCAGCATCAATAATATTTCCTTCACCTTGTCAACATTATGAAACTCCGGCTGGGCCATAAGCTCCGTAGTGCCGCCAAGATAAAGTCTTTCCTTGCGGTCAGTAGCCAAGGCATTACCGATAAGGTCCAGGGCAGAAGCATACAGCCCCTTGTCACCGATAGCACCTTCTATCTGCTTGAGACTTTTGGTGTGAATGGTCTCCAGTGTGTGACCAACGAGATGTCTGTTGGCAACCTGAGCCATGCGCTGAAAATCTTCAAACACAGCACCATCCGGCATTTCCATGATTCGATTTTCCACAAAGCCCGCATCTGTCATCAATACGGCTATTACCCTGTGGTCATCCAAAGGCAGAAACTGCATGCACCGGAAGGCGGCTTTGGAAATCTGCGGAGCCAGCACCAGAGAAACATTCTTGGTCATCTTGGAAATCAGCCTGGCAGTTTCCTGAAAAACCTGGTCGATGCGTTGAACCTTGGACTTATACCATTTGTCAATCATGGCCTTTTCTGCGTCCGTCATTGGCTTTACAGGTAAAAGTGAATCCACATACAACCGATACCCCTTGGATGATGGGATGCGCCCGGAGGATGTGTGAATATGCTCCAGATAGCCGAGCATTTCCAAATCAGCCATCTCATTGCGGATTGTCGCCGGACTTACACCCAAATCATACTTGCGGGCCAGAGTCCTGGAGCCAACAGGTTCAGCTGATGCTATATAATCTTGAATGACGGCCTGCAGTATATGCTGCTTTCTCTCATCAATCATGCTTTAGCCTCCTGTTGTTAGCACTCATCTCTGTTGAGTGCTAACTTCTATAAAGAATATACCCCCATTACAATAAAAAGTCAATAAGTCAATAAAAATATTTTGACTTTATAACGCCATTGTTCAAATTTTTCTTCTTTAGAAGAAAAATCTTCCAATTAGCGTTTCAACGAGCTGGGAGATATGCTCGCCAGCTGTTGTAGTTTGTTTTCCCCCACCTAAAGAGGAAGGGGACATCTTAAAGCTC
>NZ_JAILFV010000134.1 GCF_024697385.1 Anaerovibrio sp. | reverse complement strand
CTATATGATAATTGCAGTTCCATTTTGTATGGGCTAAACTCTTTGCATGAGTATTATCATCTTGCATAGTATGTTCTCCTGATTTGTTATATTTCGTATCTGGCAGGTCACGATATAATACTAACACATCAGGAGTTTTCCTGTTTTAGGACGCATAGCTAAAGCTTTTCTGAACCACGCGACTATCGCGTGGTTTTCTTTATACAAGAAAAGGCTTCCGAAATCTCGGAAGCCTTGATTTTACTATGGTGCCGAAGGCCGGACTCGAACCGGCACGTATTTGCATACGGCAGATTTTGAGTCTGCTGCGTCTGCCAATTCCGCCACTTCGGCACATATGAACTGCTTAGCGAGGCTAAGCAACATTGATATACTACCATTTTATCCAGGCATTGTCAACACCCTGGCACACTTACCTGTTATATTTTTTAGCAAGCTCCGCCAGCCATAATGCCGTACTATCCGTCAATGCATTTGGAAGCATTCGCCAACTCCAATTACCATCTGCGGTACCAGGCATATTCATGCGGTTATTACCGTCAAGGGTCAATAAATCCCACACAGGAATGATCGCCATTCTCGCAGCTGATCCATAAGCATGCTCTACCAATGCCTTACACACGGCAACACTGTTATCCGGTGATACGCTCAGCATTTTAGCAACAGCTTCCCTGGTAGCAATATCAGCATCCTCATCAAACCACCCAACACTGGTGTTATTATCATGAGTACCAGTATATACAATACAGTTTTCCGGCGCCACATAGTTTATTCTATGCTGCCCATTAAAATGAAGCTCAAACTGCAGCACCTTCATCCCAGGAAAACCGCATTGTTCCCGTAATTCTTCTACTTCGTCAGTAATAACTCCCAGGTCTTCTGCCACAATAGGCAGATTCCCCAAGGCTTCCCTGATTTTATCGAAAAACGGCTTTCCGGGTCCTTTACGCCATACGCCTTCTATGGCAGTTTCTGCATCCCCGTCAATTTCCCAAAATGCTTCAAAGCCCCGGAAATGATCGATACGAACCATGTCTACCAGATCAAACATACGCCTCATCCGGTCAATCCACCAGCTATAGCCATCCTTTTGCATTTCAGCCCAATCATACTGCGGATTGCCCCACAACTGCCCAGTTTCGCTAAAATAATCAGGAGGTACTCCCGCCACCTTATATGGCTTACAATTCCGGTCCAGCTTGAACAGCTCCTGATGGCCCCATACATCAGCACTGTTGAGAGAAACAAATATAGGCATATCTCCCAGTATTTGTATGCCCTTATCGTTGGAATACTGCTTCAATTCATGCCACTGAATCGCAAACATAAACTGAGCAAAACATTCTTTTTTGATTTCTTCAGCCAGGGATTCCCTCACTTCGATCAGAGAAACATCCCAATGCCGCTTAATTTCATCCTCCCACTCAAACCAGCCTGCATCATTATTCTTCCCAGACAAGGCCTTAAACAGGGCATACTCATCCAGCCAATAAGACTCCTTTTTACAGAATTCTTCATACTTCTGAAGTAATTCCGGCTGATTTCCCTTAAAGAAGTTTTCAGCAGCAATATCCATTAATTTTCTTTTAACGGTTTTCGCCAGTTTATAATCTGCCTTATTGCCAACAGGGCCTTCACAGCCTTGAAGGTCTCTTGGCTCGAGCAGCCCAATTTCCATCAGCTTATCAGGAGAGATTAGCATGGTATTCCCTGCGAAAGCCGAAGGCGAAGCGTATGGTGAATAACAATCATCTACCGGCGTCAGGGGTAATATCTGCCATATATTTTGCTTGCCCTTAGCCAGAAAATCTACAAATTTATATGCTTCCGGGCCAAAATCACCTATGCCATATTTAGACGGAAAACTCGTTGGATGCATTAAAACACCACATTGTCTGGTATATTTAGGCTGTGCCTTGACGCCCTTGTATACTTCCACACCATTTGGCTGAAGCGTAAGATCTATCCTATCCCTGACAACCTGTACGCCTTCCCCGTTTTCCAGTGCATCTGCAAAACAACCGCCCCATAAATCCCTGACATCAACAGAAATTTCCCGTTCTTCAGCACTGCGGTTAAAGATTATAACAAAAACGGCGTTATCAGCAGGTTCATCAAATACATCCCTACCATTTTCAATGATGCGGGCATATCCATACACATCTCCATCTGCATACACCGATATCAATTGACCTGTCTGGAGAGCAGGATTTTCATTTCTGAGATGAATAAGTTTTTTGCACCATTGGCGCATATCCTCATCGCCCTGCTCCCAATCATATGGGCAACGGCAATAAGGATCACGATAGCCCTGCATACTGATTTCATCACCGTAATATATACTTGGCACTCCAGGGAAAGTCATTTGCCATGCCATAGCCTGCTTTAGACGTTTTTTACCCAATGCGAGTTTATCTTCATCCAGCCTGTAGGCAGCCTGCATGCCATCAGACATGGTATTGGCAGGAGGTGCTTCTCCCAACAGGGTGATAATGCGCTCACGATCATGACTGCCCAAAAGATTCATCATGGCATAGAAATTCTGCGGAGGATAATTTTCCTGTAGACTCCTGATGCGCCGACAAATCTGATGAGCATCTGCATGACCCAAAAGAAAATCCAACACAATCTGGCGGAATGGATAATTCATGGCTGAATCAATCTCATAACCGCACAAATAATGGCGATTTACTCCATATGCTGTTTTATTGGAAGCGTCTTCCCATACTTCACCTATAAGTACAGCATCAGGATCAGTCTCTTTTAGTTCCTTATAAAAGGCCTGACTAAATTGTTCAGGCAATTCATCGATAACATCCAGCCGCCATCCGCTTATCCCTTGTTTATTCCAATAATGAAGTACACTATCGTCTCCATGGATAATAAAATCCATATATGCCGGGTTTTCTTCCTTTACATTTGGCAGTGTGGTAAAACCCCACCAGCTTTCATAAACATTCGGATAATCTATAAAACTATACCAGCTATAATAAGGAGAATCCTTGGACTGACAAGCGCCAACAGAGTCGTATGTACCAAACTTGTTGAAATATATACTGTCAGCACCGGTATGACTAAATACACCATCCAGAATAAACCTTATGCCCATTTCCTTGCCGGCTGCACATAATTCTGCAAATTCCTCATTGGTCCCCAAAATAGGATCTGTCTCCAAATAATCAGCAGTATCATAGTGATGATTGCTGGCCGATTTAAAAATCGGATTAAGATATACCACTGAAATTCCCAGCTCTTTCAGATAACCAAGCTTTTCCTTTATCCCGGCAAAATTTCCGCCAAAAAAATCATAGGCCATGATATCACCGGTTTCTATATCCTTAAAATACCGTGGTGTATCCTTCCAGGAGGCATGATATATCGCATTGGGTTTTTCAATGATTTTATCCCCCTTGCGATAAAATCTATCAGGAAAAATCTGGTACATAACCGAATGCTTGAACCAATCCGGAGTCTTGGCCCCTTCGTTATACACCGTAATCTGATAGGATGCCCGTGGTTCATCGCACAACATACCCAAACCACCAAGCCGGGCATCATTATTGCAGTAAAAATAGGTTCTGTCCTCTGTATCGAGAATAAAATAATACCACAGCAGAGTCCCCTTCTCTGGCATTTTTATTGTAATCTCGTAGAAGTCTCCCTTCTCTGACATCTCCATTTTATGGCAGGTTTCACCTGCCCTGTCCTGCCATACGCGTAGCTTGACAACATCTATCTTCTCATCTGTTTGTACGCCAAGGCGAAAATGCACCTTGCTTTTGGCCTCAGCCGCCCCCATTGGGCAACGATAAAATTCATTTTGTGAATCATGGGTCACCTTAATCATAGTTGCCTCATGACCTCCTCAAATCATATTGTAATATACAAGAAAGTGGACTGCTTTCGTCAGTCCACTCTCCATAAACAGCACTGAGCAAATGCTGTTTTCCTTGACTTATACAAACTGCTTCCGGCAAAACATGGTTATTTACCTAACAATTGGTTGTACAGATCTATATATTCTTTTGCGGATTTATCCCAGCCATAATCAGAATGAATGGCATTGAGCCTAATCTGCGACCAGAGCCCCATATTCTCATATTCAGTCAAGGCCCGTTTAATTGAATACATCAAATCATGAGCATTGATATCAGAGAAAGTATATCCATTACCGGTTCCATCGTACTTGTTAAATGCTTTTACAGTGTCCTTCAGTCCACCTGTCTCACGCACGATAGGAACAGTACCATATCTCAGGGAAATCAGCTGCCCGATTCCACAAGGCTCATATATTGATGGCATCAGGAACATATCAGCACTTCCGTATATTTTCTGAGCCAACTCATTGGAGAAAAAGATATTTGAGGAAACCTTGGTAGGATGACGCCACTGGAGATCCCGGAACCAATCCTCAAATTCCTTATCGCCGGTGCCCAAAAGAACGAACTGACAATTTTCATGTACTAATATTTCGTCCATAATCCTGATAATGAGGCTCAACCCTTTGGCCTCGACCAGTCTGGATACCATACCCAACAGTGGAATATTTCTTCCCACCGGCAAGCCCAGCTGTGCCTGTAATTTTTCCTTGTTGAGAAGTTTTTTCTCCAAGGATGTTTCATCAAAGTTTTCAAATAAATACTTGTCCGTTGCCGGATTGTAGACATCAGTATCTATGCCATTTACTATCCCCCGCAGAGAATCACTGCGTGTTCTCAGCAGGCCATCAAGGTTTTCACCAAAATATGGATACTGTATTTCCTTGGCATAGGTACGGCTGACTGTAGTAATATAATCAGCATAAATGATACCGCCCTTCATGAAATTAACGGAATCATTGAATTCCAAATCACCATTGTTAAAATATTGCCAATCCAAACCAAGAACATCACCCATAACATTCTTGTCAAATATCCCTTGATATTTCAAATTGTGAATTGAGAATACTGTTTTAATATTTTCATACCTGGAATCGCCATTGTGTTCCAGCTTCAATAAGACATTGACCAGGGCAGCATGCCAATCATTGCTGTTAATGATATCCGGCCAGAAATCAATTGCCGGCAAAAGATTGAGCACTGCCCTGGAGAAAAACGAAAATCTCTCCGCATCATCGCCATATCCATACATACCATCACGACGGAAATACTCCTCATTATCGATAAAATAGTATGTAACACCATCGTATACCAGCTTCTCAACACCGGCATACTTCTGCCGCCATGAAACAGGTATAGTTATATCGGCAACATGCTCCATTTTATTGCGATATTCTTCCGGTATATTGCTGTATTTTGGTAATATTACCCTGGCATCAATACCTTCTGCCACTAATGCTTTAGGCAAGGAACCAGCTACATCGGCAAGTCCGCCTGTTTTAACAAATGGTACCGCTTCAGAAACTACATATAAAACCTTCATGCTCTTACCCTCTCTCCGAACCTTACTCTGCAGCAATCTTAACAGTGTCTTTAATATATCACCTTAAGTACTGCATCTTACATTTTAATTTTTGACTGCCGCCTTGGTTCTTTTTATTTTAGGCGGTTCAGTTGAAAATTATGCTTCCCCTTTTTTTACTGTTTCAGCCTTCGTTTTTTTACTTCTGGTTGTGGCTGTTGCTTTTTTTGTCGTGGCTGTCCCAGTTTTTTCCTTTTTGGCTGATGCAGTTGCAGTAGCTGTCTTAGCCCTTTTAGTCTTAGGTTTTGCCTCTGTATCATCTGCCGAATCAGCCTTTACCGTCCTGCGCTTCACTGTTGTTGCCTTTTTGGCCTTTGGAGCTTCGGTCTCTGCAGCACTGTCATCACTATTCGTTGTTGTCTTGGCAGCAGCTGTTTTCCTTGTCCTTTTAGCCTTTGGAGCTTCGGTCTCTGCAGCACTGTCATCACTAGTCTTTGTTGTTTTGGCAGCAGTTGTTTTCCTCGTCCTTTTGGCCTTTGGTGCTTCTGCCTCTACAGCACTGTCATCACTAGTCTGTGTTGTCTTGGCCGTAGTTGTTTTTCTTGTCCTTTTGGCCTTTGGCACTTCATCCTCGGCAGCAATGTCGGCCTCAGTCTTTTTTGTTTTAGTGGTAGCTGTAGCCCTTGTCTTTTTAGTTTTAGGAGCTTCTGCCTCTTCCGGCACCTCAGCCTTCACCTTTTTTGTTTTTGAAGCCACTGTAGATTTTGTTTTTGTCGCCTTGGAGTTTTCCTCCTTCTGTGCTGTTTTGGCACTTCTGGTGGTTTTCCCTTTTACAGCAACCGCTTTTTTTGCTGTTGAAGATTTGCTTTTCTTATCAGCAGCTGCAACCTTTAATTCAGCCTTTTTTTTAGAACTTCCACTGGCAACAGTTTGATCATTATATTCCAGATAAATAGTGGCCAGAGGCGGTACAGTGACCAAAATTGAATGTTCCTTGTTCTGCCAAGGCATATCTTCAGACTCAATATCATAATCATTCAGGACATTTGAGCCACCGAAGCATTCTGCATCACTGTTAAATACTTCTTTGTAAATACCAGCCTTTGGTACTCCAAACCTGTATCCCTGATGAACTTCAGGAGTAAAATTACTGATTGCTATAACAAATGACCCATCCTCAGCCTTACGGATAAATGATACCAGGCTGTCATCAGCATTATCGCAATCAATCCACTCAAATCCGCTCCAGTCAAAATCCACTTCCCACAGTGCTTTATGTTCAATGTAGAATTTGTTTAAGGCCCTGGAATATTCCAGCATCTGGGTGTGTTTTTCATATTGCTCTACCAGATGCCAATCCAAACTGTCATCAAAATTCCACTCTATAAACTGTCCAAATTCTCCACCCATAAACAACAGCTTTTTGCCTGGATGAGCCATCCAATAACCAAAGAAGGCACGCAATCCGGCAAATTTCTGCCAGTAATCACCAGGCATCTTGTTAATCAATGAGCATTTGCCGTGAACCACTTCATCATGGGACAATGGCAAAACAAAATTTTCGCTGAATGCGTACATCAATGAAAATGTCAGCTTGTCATGGTGCCATTTGCGATAAATAGGATCAAGGCTTATATATCGGAGCATATCATTCATCCAGCCCATGTTCCACTTATAATTAAATCCCATGCCGCCCATATAAACCGGCTTGGAAATGTTAGGCCAGGAAGTTGATTCTTCTGCAATCATCAACGCCTGAGGATAATTCTTGAATACGGCTTCATTCAGCTTATGCAGAAAATCTATTGCTTCCAGATTTCCATCACCACCGTACTTGTTAGGCACCCAATCACCATCCTGACGGCCATAATTAAGGTATAGCATATTGGCTACGGCATCAATACGCAACCCGTCAATATGATACTGGTCCATCCAAAACAGTGCATTGGAAATCAAAAAGCTCTGTACTTCTGTGCGTCCATAATCAAAGTTTATGGTTCCCCAGCCAGAGTTATCAGCCCGCTGAATATTATCAGACTCATACAGGTTTTGTCCATCAAAATCCCTAAGGCCCTGATCATCCTTGCAGAAATGCCCAGGCACCCAGTCCATTATAATGCCTATTCCTGCCTGGTGGGCTTTGTCCACCAGATAACAGAAATCATCCGGCGTTCCATAACGACTGGTCACAGCATAATAGCCTGTTGCCTGATAACCCCACGAGCCATCAAATGGATGCTCGCAAAGCGGCATAAACTCCATATGGGTATAATTCATGCTCTTGACATACTCAACAAGCTGATCTGCCATATCGCGATATGACAAATAATCACCATCCAAAGTACGGCGCCAGGAACCCAGATGTACCTCGTAGGTAAGCATCGGCCGGCTATAGGATGGATTATCCTGTTTGAATTTTAACCATTTGTCATCATGCCACTTATAGTTATTCAGATTATAGACAATAGAAGCTGTCTCCGGCTTTTTCTCTGCAAAGAAGCCATATGGGTCAGCCTTTAAAATATGTGGCCCCTCATGCTGAGGGAGTATCGCATATTTGTAAACAATACCACTGTCAAGCTCAGGAATGAATAAATTCCATATTTCTCCATCCCCCAGCTTAGACATCTTATTAACCCGTGTATCCCAATTGTTAAAATCTCCAACTACAGATACTTCCTTGGCGTGTGGTGCCCAAACTGTAAATCTTACACCTTTTACACCATCCTGATTTAAGACATGTGCCCCCAACATCTCATAGGCACGATAATTTGTTCCCTGATGGAACAAAAATAAATCATATTCACTAAGCTCTGAAGTTTTCATTGGATCCCCCCTTTGCTGTATATAACTTACTTAATCTTAACAGGTTCAATATCCCAAATATCTTCTGCATATTCACGAATAGTTCTATCAGAGGAGAAAATGCCTGAGTTGGCAATATTCACTGCAGAGGACCTAAGCCATGCATTTTTATCCTGATAGCGACGAACTATCTCCTCATGAGCAGAAATATATGATTCAAAATCCTTCATGATGAAGAATTCATCATTACTGTTAATCAGATAATCAAACAGGTTCTGGAAATTACCATAGGTTCCATCAGTCAGCTGATTCATAACTGTGCGTACACTGAGATTGGTGTTATACTCATCCCAGGCATTGTAATTACCATTTTCATAATAAGCCAATACCTCTTCTGCCCTTAAGCCGAAGATTACACAGTTATCATCGCCAACCTGCTCATGGATCTCAACATTGGCACCATCCATAGTTCCCAAGGTGATGGCACCATTCATCATGAACTTCATGTTGCCGGTACCGGAGGCTTCCTTGGAAGCTGTAGATATCTGTTCGCTGACATCAGCTGCCGGATATACCATTTCACCGAGGGAAACCCCAAAGTTCTCCAGGAACACTACCTTGATTTTTCCTCCGATGCTGTCATCATTGTTAATCTTATCAGCTACTGCATTAATAAGACGGATAGTTTCCTTGGCAGTATAATATCCAGGAGCTGCCTTTCCACCGAAGAAATATACTACCGGCACCGGCATATCATAGTCAGGGTCATTCTTTAGGCGGTTATACTGGTACATAATATGCAATATGTTCATCAGCTGGCGCTTGTAGGAATGAATGCGTTTTACCTGAACATCAAACAGTGAATCTACCTTTACGCGAATCTTATTATGCGACCATACATACTGTGCCAAAGCACGCTTTCTGGCGCGTTTCACCTTATTGATTTCCTTGAGGAAATCCGGATCATCTACATAGTCATTTAATTTTTTCAACAGACGAATGTCATGGCGCCATTCCCTGGTCAGCTTTTCATCAATAACATGAGCCAAATCCAGGTTGGCACTTATCAGCCAACGACGGTGGGTAATTCCATTGGTCTTGTTGTTGAATTTCCTAGGATAAATCCTGTAGAAGAACTTCAGGGTATTGGTCTTCAGAATCTCAGAGTGGATTTTTGCAACACCATTAACACTATGGGAGCCAACAACAGCCAAACGCGCCATATGTACCTGTCCATGCTCAATAATGGAAACCTCACGCACCAACTCGTCATCACCAGGATACTTTTTCCTGATTCCTGCCAGGAACCGACGGTTAATCTCCTCGATGATCATGTAAATACGCGGTAAAATTTCCTTAAACAGGCCTATATCCCATTTTTCCAGGGCTTCCGGCAAAATCGTGTGATTTGTATATGCACAAACCTGGGTAGTAATATCCCATGCATCATCCCAATCAAGATCTTCCTCATCAACCAAAATACGCATTATTTCAGCTACTGCAGTTGCCGGGTGGGTATCATTGATGTGGATACCAATCTTGTCAGCCATATCATAAAGGCTGTCATGAGTGAGCTTGTAATGACGGATAATACTCTGAACACCTGCTGATACAAAGAAATACTCCTGTACCAACCGCAGTTTTTTACCATCAGACAGTCTATCATCAGGATACAGGAATTCAGTGATCCTGCTGACCCAGCGGCGATACTCCTGACGCTGATTAATCTGCTCCTGGGTAAGTGTCCCATAATCCGAGAAATCCATATTGACCTCCGCATTCCACAAACGGAGATTATTTACTGTAGTATTTTTATACCCAATAATAGGCACATCATAAGGAACTGCCATAATATTGGTATAGCCCTCATAAACCAGCTCCAGACGATCTTCGCCCGGAACCTCCTTCATGTAGGCATTACCACCGATACGCACATTTACAGCCTTATTCGGCTTCCTGAATTCCCAGGCATAGCCATCCCGAAGCCAATTATCAGGAATCTCAACCTGGGTACCATTGATGATTTTTTGCTCAAACAGACCATACTGATATCGTATACCACAACCGTGAGCAGGCAATGACAGTGAGGCCATGGAATCAATAAAGCATGCAGCCAGACGCCCCAGGCCACCGTTACCCAAGCCTGCATCCGGCTCCTCAGCATAAATATCACTGAGCTTCAGGTTCAGTTCCTTGAGCATCCCCTGAAGAGCTTCCTTCAGATCAAGATTTATAAGATTGGTATTTAACAAACGCCCCAACAAAAATTCAATGGAAAAATAATATATCTGTTTATTATCATTTAGTGCATACTGCTTGTTGGTCTTAATCCAATTTTCAGTAGTATACTGCTTAACAACTGCCGCAACGGTGGTATATATCTCATTCTGGGATAATTCCTCCAAGTCCCTGCCCCACATCATCTGTGAAGTGCTTATAAACCGTAACTTCAGCTCCTCCTTGATGGTATCAATATCTTTTACATTACCTGTCATAAAATCACTCCTAAAGTATAACGACTACTTGTCCCATAAACGACAAGCATATTGCTCATGCAAACCGGCTGCCAGAGCCGATAACGAATTCTTCCCACCACGCAATCAAGCCACAACGACAGACAACTATCATCATGGCTTGACAGACTTTAAATTATAGTGCCCTTAGCAACAACCAAAGGATAGTTTTCCGATCCCTTAAGCCACTGATCAGCAGAAATAAAAACATTCTTATCGCAAATTACATCTCTGAGCATTGCATTTTCTTCAATCTGGCATTGCTCCATAATTATACAATCCTTTATTTTTACCCCCTCACCAATCTTCACGCCACGGAACAAAATACTATTCTCTACTTCGCCATCAATTTCACACCCGTTTGCCACAAGGGAATTAACTACATGAGCATTGTCCTTATACTGTACTGGTGTTGCGTCCTTGGTTTTTGTACGAATTGAATTTTCCCCCATAAACAGCTCATTCCACACATCTGTATTCAAAAGGGATTTGTTGGCATTAAAATATGCCATGGTCGAATTTACCCGTGAAACAAAGCCCTTGTGTTCATAAGCATAAATACTGTATTCAGCCATATGTTTGATGATTCCATCCAACAAGAAATCATTGCCACCACGCTCAAAGGCGATGGATACCAGATTAATAAAGGTCTCCTTGGCCATCAGGTATATCCCGATAAAATCATTTGAGCCCTTTGTGGCAGTCAAATGCTTGGCAATATCGTTTACCCGCCCATTTCCGGCAATTTCCATGGCAACAGCATCTCCCGGAAGATCCGCACTAGCCTTACTGTATACCATGGTGATATCCGCCCCTGTATTCTGGTGGAATAACAGTACCGAACGAAAATCTATATTATATACCGTGTCAGCCTGGGCAAATAATACATACTCAGCAGAACTATGCTTTATATAATCAAGATTATAATAAATAGTTGCCAAAGTTGACGGTTCCCTATGACCATCCGTATCGCATGGAAGGTATACCATACCTTCACGATGTCGTGCCAAATCCCAGTCCTTACCTGAACGGAGATGGTCAAATACCGGTCTTGCCTTGTTTGGAAGCAACACCCCTACATGATCAATTCCAGAGTTAACCATGCTGGACAAAGCAAAATCCACCAGTCTGTAACGACCAGCCATTGGCAACGCAGCTACCGGGCGACGGTCACTTAATTCCTTCAGCATTGTCTTAGCACCATCAAGTTTTATAATCCCCATCATATTGCTCAATACGATCAGCTCCCATTCTCTAATTAATATCCATCAGCTTACCTGTTGTCCACTTTTTTCGGCCACTACTGTTTCCCCTTCAGGTACTACTGCTATTGAGCCCTGATCGCCTATAACATGTGCACCGGCAGAAATAACACTATGTGGTGCTACAATGGCATGGTCCACTACAGCATTGTCCTCCACACAAGCAAAAGGCATGATTACAGAATTAGTCACCTTGGCACCTCGACCAATTTTAACGCCTGAAGACAATACTGAATGCGCAACCTCGCCTAAAATCATGGAGCCTTCATTAACCATTGCATTGATGACAGAAGCATCTTCCCCTATATAATGTGGTGGTAATGATGGATTGGAGGAATATATACTCCAGGAGCTGTTAAAGGAAAACGGCGGTTCCTTCTGCAACAGGTCCATATTGGCCTGCCACAGGCTTTCAATTGTTCCCACATCCTTCCAGTACCCTTCAAACTTGTAGGAACACAGCTTGGCCTGATTTTTCAGCATGCTAGGAATAATATTCTTGCCAAAGTCATGGCTTGAAGTTTCATCTACAGCATCTGCCTTAAGATACTTGTCCAGGAATTCCCGGTTAAAAATATAAATACCCATTGAGGCCAAATTATTCTTTGGCTTTGCAGGTTTTTCCTCAAATTCCAGAATGCGCCCTGTCTTTTTGTGTGTATTCAGTATTCCAAAACGAGGAGCTTCCTCCCATGGTACCTCAAATACACCAATAGTGGCATCTGCCTTATTGGCCCTGTGGGCCATAAGCATTTTCGCATAATTCATGGTATAAATATGGTCTCCTGAAAGCACCAGAACATACTCAGGATCTAGCATATCAATAAAATTCAGATTCTGATAAATTGCATCAGCAGTGCCCTTATACCAATCGGCGCCCTTTTCCCTGGCATACGGTGGCAGGATAAAAACACCTCCATCGGACTTATCCAAATCCCATGTGTCTCCTGTCCCCAAATAGGAATGCAATTCCAATGGCCGATACTGTGTAAGCACACCAACCTTATCAATTCCAGAGTTTGCACAGTTAGAAAGTGGAAAATCAATAATCCTGTATTTCCCACCAAATGGTACAGCTGGCTTAGCTATATTCTTAGTCAAAGCCCCCAGGCGACTCCCCTGGCCACCTGCCAAAATCATGGCTACACACTTAGTCTTGCTCATAATACTCGCCCCTTTTTATGAAGAATTACCCGTTAATATAATTGACCTTTCCCCACAAATCAGAAAATCAGATTATAACGCTATAAGGAGAATTTTAACTTTTCAAAAAGAAAAATCCCCTTCATCAGCGTTGCAACGAGATGGGAACCCTCTGTTCCCAATATAAAAGTTATAATACCACTGTTCAAATTTTTCTCCCTGAAAAGAAAAATTATCAACCAGCGTTGCAATAAGGTATCAGATATGCCCATCACCTGGTATAGTTTGCTTCGTCCCTACCATGAGGGGATGGTGACATCCTCAGCCTCACAATATTGCTCCCTGTCCATAAGAACGGGAAGCTCTTTTCACCGGAGCATCAAGCCATAAATATCAATAATTATGTCAACGATCATCTCCGGAAAAAGGCCTTACTTATAAAAACTCGTTTCCCCCAGCTCCCACACCGGAGGTATCTTGCATCGAGATATATCAGAACATGAAATGTATATTTGTATTAATATTACTTCTATAGCGCAAATAAAAATCCTGCAATTTTAGTGAATCTGTTATAAAAAATATTAATATTTTGCGGTTTTACTACCCAGGCAGCTTAATATACTGCCAATACTATGGACCCGAAAAACAGTGCTATACTCACCCCCCATAAAAAATTGCTCAGAAACCAATCATTGCCACCCCGGCTTTCCTTGAAAAATACATGTGCTTCATATACCAGAAAAGCACTTGTCAAAAAGCAAAGTGGGACATCCCAATCAGCCAGTCCAAACAGGAATAGTGCCGCTGACAATGCAGTACCTGCTTTTTCCCCGTTACTGAATATTGGTTTCTTCTTTTTTCCCGATGGTTCTACAGGCATTTTTGATCTCATGCCAGGCATACTACAGTTTCCTTTCAATCATCCAGGCTCCATTACCCACAAGGCGCAATACTGTATCATGCCTTGCAACAATACTGGACCGGTGTCCCACACTGACCACAGCCATTTGCGGCAGGATATGCCTAAGCATATCATAGGATTTTGCCTCATAGCCTTCATCCATGGCAGAGGTTGATTCATCCAAAAAGACAAGCTGTGGTTTAAATAATATAATCCGTATAAAGGCAATGCGTTGCTGCTCGCCTAACGAAAGGATACGGCTCCAATCATCAGTCTCATCCAGTCTGTCCGCCAGGGACTCCAACCCCAATTCTGCCAACAGCGCGGAAAGATCAGCTGCCTCATCCTTTGGTACCGACTGAGGATAATAAATTGCCTGCCGCAAGGTTCCTAATGGAAGGTATGGCCTCTGTGGCAAGAACATAACCCGCCAATCATCCGGTATGGCTATACTACCCTGCCCATATGGCCAAATCTCCGCCAGGGCCCGCAACAAAGTGCTTTTTCCCGTGCCGGACTTTCCTGAAATCAAGATGTACTCCCCGGCAGGAATCTCAAAATTCAGTCCCTCCAACAGCTTTTTACCATCAGGGAGGAGTATGTCCATGTTCCTCAGGACCATTTTGTGCTCCTGGCTATGTGTCCTCGCAAAGCCAGGCTGCAGCCTGTCAATCTCTTCCATGTGATCCGTAAAATTACTTAGTCGACGAATCACTGCCACATACTTGGCTATCGAATCGTAAACATTGACAAAATAACTCAATGCGTCCTGTACCCTGCCGAAGGCACTCAGCGTCTGCATCAGTCCCCCCAGCTGCATTTCACCGGCAAAATATTTTGGCGCGGCCATTAAAACAGGAAAAATAATCGCCAGCTGGCCATAGCCGTTAATATAGAAATTAAGCAGCTTGGTCCGTTTCATCAGTCCCCAAAAGTTTTTGATAACCCGTTTGAAACGATCTTCAAAGCCTTCCAGCTCAGGCAATTCACCTTGATAGAATGCAATACTTTCGCTATTCTCACGAACACGCACCATATTAAAACGGAAATCCGCCTCATAGCGCTGCTGATCATAGTTAAGGGAAATCAGGCGACGCCCGACCTTATGTGCCAGCCATGTGCCCACTATGGAATAGAACAAACATAAAAAAACCATATACCCGGGCACGGAAATCACGGTATCCCCCAGAGGAATATTCAGTATTCCTGAAAGGTTCCACAAAACAAAAATGAATGCCAGCAGCGTTGTCAGCTGGGTTAAAAAGCCCAGTGCAAGACTTAATGTCAGTTCGATAAAGGCATTGATATCTTCAGATATTCGCTGATCCGGATTATCCATATCAGCATTTAATACCTGCAGCTTATAATATACCTGTTTGGCCATCCAGCTTCGAAGATAATGCCTTGTCATCCATGTCCGCCATTTTATCTGTAGCATCTGTCTTAGATATACTGCATATACTGCCATTATGATATATATAAATGCAATAAGGGTAAAATGCCCTATTAGCGGCCAAAAACTGGGATAGTCATAATTTTGCAGGGCATTATAGAAATCGTTGTTCCATTGATTTAATAATACCAGCATATATACCTGCCCCAGACTGAGTACAACAATAACCGCCAAAAGACCTCTTGCCCACCAGCGTTCCTCTGATTTCCAATATGAACGCATCATAATCCATGCATTTTTGGCCATAGCCCTTTTGGTCACTAATCATCCCCCCTGAATTACAAAATCATTTCTATTATAGCGCAATTATCCTTTTTTTGCTTTTATTCTTAAGAAAAAACTGTAAATTAATTGTCTGCATGCTTTTATAGATTGATTACCCCTACCTAAAGAGGAAGGGGACGTCTTAAGCTCGTTATACGCATTGCTCCGGCCCCTATGTCCAGAATAAAATCACCATTATCGGGGGGCTTGACTCAATTTGCTATAGTGTTATTCACAAAATAATGGTAGAATACTCATGAAATGCAACTTATTCAGCATGACTTATTTCTCTGACATATAGACAGCGTTATTCAGTGCGTGTAAATACCAGACAGTACTGAAACACTAAATATTGAAGCAAAGGATTATATCATGACTTTATTTATAATTGGTACAATCATAATATTATTGCTTGCCATACTTGTATTGGAAAGAAACATCCGAAATCGGTTGGTGTTCTATGCCTTTTTCATATCCATAGCCACAGCCGCCTCAATAGTTGGGTATGTATACTTCTCAAATTCCAGCAGCTACACTGAGCCGGACGAGTCCACCATACGGCATATAACAGCCCAGCAGCAGGCTTTTGGCCAGTGGTATAACATCTACAAGAAAAAAACTGACACCATGGATTATTATTGGGTCTTGTACCACAAGACCATGAAGGATTTTAGAACGGGAAAAATATCCCTGAACGAGGCCTATCTGCAGTTTTCACAGCTGGAATCGGATGCTGTAGCACTTCACAATGAAATTTTCCAATTGGCCCCGCCCATAAGTCTCGACGACGATAATTATAATCTCACAATAGCCCTGATGGAGAAGACCAAGGCTTATTCAGCTGCACAGCTGCAAACAATAAGGACAGCAAAAATGACTGCAGACCCGGAAAAAATGCCGGATATTTCTCACGATGAGCAAGTCCGTTATCTTAATGACACAATGCTTTTAAATGCTCCTGACATGCTTTTTACTGCCAACGAAATAACAGCCCTGAGAGAAAATCTTACTATTCCGGAGGTAAATTAAATGCAGCCATACAAAACCACCTCCGACTTTGGCACGGCTTACTATGAAATTCAAAAATCAAAGTTTTATACCTATACTGCCCATGTTGAGGATGAAGCGGCTGCCAGGGAATTCATTCAAAGCATCAAGAAAAAGCATTTTGATGCCCGTCACAATTGCTCTGCATGGATACTTGGCAGTGACAGCAGCCAACAAAAGTCCAATGACGATGGCGAACCAGGGGGCACTGCAGGCAATCCTATCCTGGAAGCAATTAAACAGCATGAACTTACAAATGTTGTAGTGGTTGTGACTAGATATTTTGGTGGCATAAAATTAGGTGCCGGAGGTCTCATACGGGCTTATAATCATTCAGCTTCGCTGGGACTTGAAGCAACACCTCAGGTAGAAGTAAAACCTGTCTCCACATTATCGGTCCAGCTCGATTATTCACAATTGGGTACAATAGAAAATTGGGTACGCAACAATAACATACGCAGCTCAGACACAGTATATACAGATAAGGTGACCCTTCAGCTTCTTGTAGAGCCGGACAATATAGCAGCGGTTACATCATCAATTACAGATTTAACTGCAGGAAATGCTGCTGTAACAGCTTCTCCACCAAAGTATCTGGCAATAGCAATAGAATAATCATAACCAGAGGCTTGAATTTTGCTATACTGCTAAAAATGGCCCTCCACGAAATACATTGCTATATTTCGTGGAGGGCCTTCAATTATTTGTCCGAAACATCGTACTCCGGAAATTCCGAAAGAATATATTTGCCTATCTTTTCTCCAATAATGCGTTTTCCATTATGATCAGGATGGAGTCCGTCCGTAGTCATATCCGCCCTGAGCTGTCCATATTCATCTGTTAATCCGGCAGTAACGTCCACATGATAAGGTTGACCCATAATCCACTGATTAAGCAGTGCCTGTTGCTCCTGCCAGCCTGCAGCCGGGGCTTCGATTTCTGCTATCCGGTGCATCAATTCCTCATTGATGGGAGTTGCTGTGGCAAAAACAGGGATAATGCCATTTTCCTCACATAAATACCGTATTTGTTCCATTCCATTAATGATATTTATGGCCGGGTTTCCCTCACGAAAATCATTAACTCCACCCATTATGATTAAGATTTTCGGATTAAAACAAACTACATCGCTATTAAAGCGTTCTACCATGGCTTCTACAGTATCTCCACTGCAGCCAAGATTTTTAATCGGTATCCCGGCATAGGATTCCCATGTATACATCAGGTATCCGGGAGGAGTATTGCACGCCCCACCCCCGTGGGTTATGCTGTCCCCAAAAGCTGCAATCTTTGCTGACGGAGTCACGGTAAAGAAGCATGGAACTGACCACTCAGTGGCCGGATCACCGGCCTTGTCAAGGGAACGAACCTGCCACATATATTTCCCTGGCCAGGTGTAACCACCATATTCATAGAATATATTGCTCTTCGTCGAAAATTCCCTTATGACCTGATAATTATCTGCATTACCCTTTTTTACCCGACTCACACGAATTTCATATCCACCACTTCCGGCTGTGGGAATCCAGGAATATGCAGGGTATAAAGGCGCATATGCCATTTTTTCAAACTCCGTAGTAGGACGCGGGCTTGTAGGATTCAATTCCTCCATGGCCAAGGGCTTCAGTTCACTGTATCCGGCCATGGGAATACCATCATAATTCACTGGACACACCCGCCAATAATAATTCATACAATCAGGATGACCTGATACATCCAATTCATAACCATTGGATGGTATGCGGTTTTTCACCACCACACGGTTTCCAATATCAGCAAAATTGGATTTCATGATTTCCAATCTGTAGCTCACAGCACCAGGCATAGGTCTCCAGTTTATCCTCACAATTTTTACAGCCTGCCCCTGGTTTTCCATACCATAGGATATATCTGCATTGCATATCAGTAATGTCAGCACCAATAATGCAGTAAATATTTTTTTTACAAATTTCAACTCTACCGCTCCCAGAATGTTAATAGTTATAACGCCATCGTTCAAATTCTTCTCCGAAAAAATTCCAATCAGCGTTTATCCCAAAAGGGACTAACTTCGTGTCGCAACGAGGCGAAAATATGCCTGCCTCCTGTTAAGGCTTGAATTCTCCAACCTGCGGAGAAACGAACTATCCTCAGCCTTGTTATTGTTCCTCATCGAATTTTATATTTGTTATAATGCGCCCCAAACGCGTTCCGGAAATAAAATTCCACAACCATTTGGTGCCTACAGTAATATCTGCATGAGTTCCTTCTAATCTCAACAAATGCAGGAACATCCAGATGCACCAGGCAAAAAAACCGCCTATTCGCAGATATCCCCAGGAAACAACTGCCTGACAGCGGCCGATAGTTGCCATACTGCCATAATCCTTATAGGAAAATTCCCGAAGCTTCTCCTGCCCCTTTATCATTTTTTTGATGTTGGCCGCAGCCACCACGGCCTCCTGATTAGCCACTGGTGCCACAGTTGGCAGAGGATGTCCATCCTGTTCAAAGTGGGCATTGTCACCTATGGCAAAAATTTCAGGATATCCCGGTACCTGTAAGGTTTTCTCGACAATAATACGACCGGAACGGTCACACTCAGGCCCCAATGTAGCTACAAGTCCATGGGCACGCACACCTGCCGCCCATATCACGGTCTTGCTTGGAATAAAGGTACCATCCTTCAAAAACAGCCCTTCTTCACTACAATCAGCCACAGCTGTGTTGAGCATCACCTCGACACCTTTTTTCCTTAAAACCTTAAGAGTATAATTTCTCAAATTTTCCGGCATCATTGGTAATACCTTATCTGTTGCCTCAATGAGCTTTATGCTCACCTCATCAAAATTCAGATTCGGATAATCCAGTTTCTGTACTGCTACAAGCTCAGCCAGGGCACCAGCCTCTTCCACACCGGTAGGACCACCACCGACACATATAAAGGTCAGCATCTGACGACGGACCTGTTCACTGTCAATCTGTTTATTGGCCCGCTCAAACATGTGAAGAACATGATTCCTTATATGCAATGCTTCCTGAATGGTTTTCATGCCATAGGAATATTTCCGGACATTTTCCATGCCAAAAAAATTATTTGTTGTTCCGGCTGATACCACCAGATAATCATAGGCAATATCCCCATGATTGGTATGAAGCACCTTGTTCTTACCATCAATCCCTGTAGCCTTGGCCATAAACAAATCAATATTATCCCGCCGACGAAACATGGCCCGCACAGGAAATGAAATATCATCCGTGGACAAAACAGCTGTAGATAGCTGATATAACAGTGGTTGAAACAAATGGTAATTTGTCCTGTCCACTATGGTAATTTTTGCCTTCACATCAGCCAGGGCCCTTATGGTGGCAACCCCGCCAAAACCAGCCCCAACAACTACTATATGAGGTATTTTATTGACCAATATTATTCCCCCGTCATAAACTAATCCAACTAATCCTAATCAATCCCCATAAAAACACATACGATATATTACCACTTTCCGAAGAAAATTGCCAATAAATGCAAAGCATTTGTTGGCACTATATATCACGGCATGCAACGGCAGCGGCTATTGCCGCTCCAACCCCAGAGCCATCCTTTACCAAAACCGGCTCCAGTCCCCCGGCTTCCTCCCCTAACAGCTCATACAATGCCCGCATAACATTTTCCCGTACATATGGCATATGCTGATATACCGACCCATCCACCGCAATATGCTGGGGCAATATCTTGTCATTGGACGCTAAATGCCACAATGTACCGGCCCAGGTAGCGGCAACCAGGCGCGCAGAACGAATTGCCAGTGCCTTGGCCAAAGCCCCTAAGTTTTCATACTGCTCCAAGGACATCTCTGCCGGCAGCCCCTTCAGCGATTGATATGCACTGCTGTCATCCGCCATCAGCAATGACATATCAACCGCAGATAATACAGGTGCATTTTCCAGCCCTAACAGCTCGCCAACAAGTCTGCTAAAAAGCTCTCCCATATATCTTCCTGATACCATTTTTTCCAACCGCTGCCTACCAGGCTTTTCTGACAGACTATCCAGCTGCAAATCCCATTTCGTGGGAACAAGCTTGGAAAATCCACCGGATTCCATATTTAAAATACAGGCCGGGCGACCTATATCAGGCATTTTTTCCATATAACAGGTATTGTGCCCAGTAGCATAAATAGACCCTATGCAGGTATCGGGATAACTGTATGCTGTTGCCAACAGTACAGCAACTGTATCATTTAAAATAGCAACCGGTCTTACATTGCCAAAGCCTCTGGCTGACAAAGCCGCATACAAAAGCCTGTTGACATCTTCTCCTTCGACTCCTGGCACGGCAAACTCCTTGGCCCATCTGATAAGCCGCGCTTCATTTATCCCATGTTGCTCAGTACCAAAGGAAAAGGTATGCCCCAAAAAATATTCTGTCTGGCTGTCATGATCAATTACTTCCTCAATAATGCCCGCCAGAAAGCTGAATAACTCCTCCCGGGTAGCATGACTGTCAATAAGATTATAGGAATCTGTAATCAGGGGCTTTTCCACCCTGCGAACAGTTGTGTAACGTCCTGCGCCCAACAGCTCCACAATAGCAGCCCTGACATTTGTCCCGCCAAAATCCAGTGCCAGATATTTCCCTTTTTCATTACCCTCCGGCAATCCAATATAGGATGGCAGCATCTGTAACGAGGAAAACTCCGTGCCCTTCAGTCCCTGCTCTAAATCCCATCGGAAGGCTCCGGCGGCCTCAGTAATAAAATCCTTGTCTACTCTCAGCTCAACCAGCAGTTCATTATACAACACCTCATTCAGCTCCACCATGTATAACCTCCCTCATTTATCAGCTTTTGGACATTATTTCACTATGATATCCATCAGGGTCAGAAATAAAATATATTCTGCTCCCCTCCACAACACGCACTACACAATTCATGGCCCTATGCAGTTGTAGGGCAGCATCATAGTCATCCACTTCAAAAGCAAGATGCACCGGATTATCCCCTAAATCATAACTGCCATCATGCCCCTGGCGAAGGGTAAGCTCCAACTCATGACGAGAATCAGCAGCATCCCCCATATAAACCAAAGTAAGCTCCGGCAGGTCCTTACGCCCCTTCACTTTCATCCCCAATGCCTTTTGGTAAAACTCTATCGAACGCTCCAGGTTCTGCACCGTCAAACTGTTATGTACTATTGAAAATTTCATCTGCTCACCTATTCATTAGCCTTTTCTTCAAGATATGCCCATCGTTCCATCAGTCTGTCCAATTCTGCTGTAAGGCGCTGCTGCTCCACAGCAAGCTCCCTCAATTGATTGTAATCTGAAGCATTTTGGGCCATCTGCATTTCAATGACCTTCAGCTCACTTTCCTTACTCGCTATTACCGCTTCGATTTCAGCATATTCCTTGCTTTCCCCAAAGGTAAGTCCCTTGCTTTCACGCTTTTGCGAATGACCGGCCTCTGCCTTTTGGGGTTTAACAACTATTGCCTGCTGCCGGAGAGCTTCTTCATCAGCCTTCAGCTTGTAATCCGAATATCCCCCTGTGAAAGATCTTATCTCTCCACCACCTACCACAAAAACCTTTTTAGCCATGCGGTCAGTAAAAAAACGGTCATGGGAAACAAAAATTATCGCACCATTAAAATCCTCAATAAAATTTTCCAAAACCGCCATAGTATCCAGATCCAAATCATTGGTAGGTTCATCCAGCAGCAGGACATTAGGAGATTCCATAAGGATCCTAAGCAAAAAAAGCCTGCGCTTTTCCCCACCTGACAAGCGTGCTATCTCAGTCCACTGAAGCTCCGGAGGAAACAGGAATCGCTCCATCAGCTGTCCTGCAGACAGCTTGGTACCATCTGCCATAGTAATGTAATGTGCAGCCTCCTGTATATACTCCTTGGCTCTAAGCCTTCCATCCATTTCAACATTAGTCTGGGCAAAATATCCGATTTTTACAGTCTGTCCAATATCCACCTGTCCGGCCGAGGGCATAAGTCTACCGGCAATAATATTAAGAAGTGTGGTTTTCCCTGACCCATTTGAACCCAGGATACCAATTCTGTCATTTCTGAGTACAGTATATGAAAAATCCTTAAAATATGTAGTACCCTGCCATTCATAGGATACCTTATCCAGCTCTATGACCTTTCGCCCAAGCCTGCTGCCGGCCAGCCCGATTTCAACCTGCTTATGATCAAGATCCACCTTTTGGTCACGGACCTCCTCATAGCGTTGTATACGGGCCTTTTGTTTTGTGGAACGAGCCTGGGCACCACGCCTGATCCAGGCCAACTCATTTCTCAGAAAGTTTTGTCGTTTTCTTTCTCCTGCTTCTTCCTGTTCGATACGGGTAGCCTTTAATTCCAGAAATTGTGAATAATTACCTTCATAACTGTAGGTCCTTCCCTTATCAAATTCCAAAATCCCCGTGGACACCCGATCCAAAAAATATCTGTCATGGGTTACTGTCAAAAGAGCGCCCTTCCAATTGGCCAAATACTCCTCCAACCATCCTATAGTTTCACAATCCAGATGATTCGTAGGCTCATCCAAAATCAACAAATCGCAGGGCTGTATCAGTGCGGTGGCCAAAGCCATACGCTTCTGCTGTCCTGCGGATAAGCTGCCTGTCAAAGCATCAAAATCATGAATTCCCAAATGATTCAATATAGTTTTTGCTTCACTTTCCATGCTCCAGCCATTGACACTGTCAATCTGGGCAGCAGCATCTACCAAGGCCTTCTGTACTGCCTCAGAGTTATTTCCCTTTTCCGTCTGGGCCAGGGCAGATTCATAACTCCGCAAGGCCTGCATAAGGGGGCTGTCCCCCTGGAACACCTCCATAAGCACTGTATTATTCTCATCGAACTCCTTGGATTGCTGCAAAAAACTTATTCTAAGATTACGCATTGCAACCATATGTCCGGTATCCGCAATCAGCTGCCCCGCCACAGTTTTCAGAAAAGTAGATTTACCAGTACCATTGACACCTACAATACCGATTTTATCATGCTCATTGATATTCAGATTTACATGACTGAACAAAACCTTTTCACCATAATTTTTGCCCAGATCCTCAATAGTCAAAACCAACTTACTGTTCCTCCAATATCTGGTCTGCCGCTGGCTCCTCCTGCATGGAAATCTCAGGATGCTCTTCCTGTAAAGGACGCCGGAGCTGGACCAATACCCTGGTAATACGCAGATTGTCTATTTCCTCAACAAAAAAATCAACGCTGTCACAGGAGCCCTTCATACCGATCTGTGGTGGTGATTGTACATTATTTGATAACCAGCCGCCAATAGTATCAATATTATCTGCTTCTATATCCATTTCAAATATGTCACTGACTTCCTCCAGCAGCAACATGGCATCAATGGAGTATATCAGCTCTGAACGCTTTTCAACACTTGGGCGCTCCTGATCGAATTCATCCTGAATTTCACCAACTATCTCCTCAATGACATCTTCAATGGTTACCATACCGGAAGTGCCGCCGTATTCATCCACCACTATAGCCAGCTGGGATCTTTCCCGCTGCATCATCTTGAGCAGAGTACTTATTTTCATTGTTTCAGGCACAACCAGGGAATGCCTGATCAATTGCCTGAGCTGTGGCCGGCGACGATGATATAATGAAACCATAAGATCCTTTATGTGAAGGAAACCTACGATATCATCCTTATCCTCCCCACATACCGGATATCTGGTCAGGTGCTCATCCATGGCCACCTGTATATTTTCCTCAAAGCTATCCTCCAAATACAGACAGATCATGTCTGTGCGTGGAATCATTATTTCACGGACATTCCTGTCGGAAAAATCAAAAACATTATCCACAAAATCCAATTCAGTTTTATCAATATACCCCTGTCGGTGACTTTCCTCCATCAGGAGGCGTATCTCATCCTCGGTATGAGCTACCTCATCACTGTTCACGGAAATATCGAGACCAAAAAGTCCTGCCACCCATGCAGCAACATGATTCAGTATCCATACTGAGGGATACATGAGCTTATGGAAAAAAAGCAATGGCAAGGCTATGGCCAGCATGACACGCTCGACCTGCTGAATAGCCAGGTTCTTCGGTATAAGCTCACCTACAATGATATGCATGGCTGTAATAATGGCAAAGGAAATAACAAATGATATTGTGGTCCCCAGTGTCCCACCGATACCAACCAATTCAAAGATTGGCATGAGAATCATGCTGACCGTAGGTTCACCCAACCAACCTAAAGCCAGGGAAGCCAGGGTAATTCCCAACTGTGTCACAGATAATGATACATCAACATGCTCAACCAGACGCCGTGCATAAACAGCCCGGCGGATACCGGACTCAATCATGGCATCAAGTCTGGAAACACGCATTTTTACAATAGCAAATTCGGCTGCCACAAAAAAACCATTCAAAAGCACCAATAGTATTGTTAATATCAGCTTGAATATAATTTCAGTAATATCCAAAAAATAAACCTCCTAAACATTTAACACAGGAGCATTTTTTTCATCGTCAAAGGTAGCAGTACATCTGGGATAATTAGTACATCCCCAAAAGGCTCCGTTTCGGCCATTAATCTTCCGCAGGCTTCCCTCCCTGCATTTTGGACACAGGTATTTGTCATCTGTCCTGTCTGACGGCCGTATTTTTTCCATGGGTGCAGCAGATACGGCCGGTGTATTTCCGGCTCTGCCTGATGCACGGGAATGGGCGTCAGTATTACTTTTAGCCCGGTTCCCCTTATCTTCGGCACTCCTCCCGGGAAAAGCCGCACTGAAGGATGGCATCAGTTGATACTGCTGATTAAAAGCCTGCATCTCTTCTTCACTTATATAAGGGTACCCGAAGGATAATCCCCTGGATTGCCCATCATTTTTTACAGAATTCCCATTGGCGGATATGTTGCCACGACGCCGCTGGACAGAGCCCGCAATATCAGGCTTGCCGTCCTTGTCATCACAGGTCATGCGACATTTTGGAAATGCAGAACAACCCCAAAAATCACCATTTTTACCATGTCTTTTTATCAATACTCCACTTTTACAGCGAGGACAAAGCTCTGTGGAATTACCTGCTTCGTCCTTGACCGCGACCTCAAAATGTGCCCCATAGGCTTTACTGCACAGTGAAGCCGTAAATTTGACCTGTTCACCTATAAACTGATCCAAGGAGCCATCTCCGGCCGCCATGGAATGAAGCTGATCCTCCCATATGGCAGTAAAGTCAGGATAAGAAAGCTCATTAGGCATGGCATCAATAAGCATATATGCCGATTGGGTAGGCTGTAAATATTTCTTTTTGCCGGTCTGATTCATAAACCTGCGGTGAATAAGGTCATCAATAATAGTTGCCCTGGTGGCTTCCGTGCCGATTCCATAAACATCCTTCAGCTTTTTTTTCGCTTCGGGATCCTTTACAAATTTATGAATATCCTTCATTGCTGCCAATAACGACGCCGGGGTAAATCTGGATGGAGGTCGTGTTGCCTTCTGGCTCATCTCTCCTGAGAGATATTCAACCTCATCATTTTTTTTCATAATTGGCAATGTGGCTGTGTTTTCATCCTCATTATTATCCCCATCATCCTCCGCCTTGTCCCTGGTATGCGCCATATAAAGCTCTTTCCAGCCCAAATCAAGCACTACCCGCCCACTGGCAGAAAAATGCTCATCCTTGTATTCTATGCCAATTTTAGTCTGATTATAAACATGAACAGGATAGAACTGGGCAATATATGCCTGGGCGACCAAAAAATATATATTTTTCTCAACCAAGCTTAGCTTGTCTGCAGTTGTTGGTACACGAGTGGGAATAATTGCATGATGGGCTGATATTTTTTTATCATTCCAGGCCCTGCTTTTTATGGAACAATCTGCTCCCATGGCCCATTTTGACAGCCGCTCATCGCCAAAGCCCTTTAAATTATTTAAAATAGCCTGACCATCCTTAAACTGGTTGCTTGGCAGATATTCACAATCCGAACGGGGATAGGTAGTCAATTTTCTCTCATAGAGTTTTTGTGCCGTATCCAAAACCTGTTGCGGATCATAACCAAATCTTTTCCCTGCCAGCACCTGTAATGACGACAATGAAAATGGCAATCGCTGAGATTCCTGTTTCTTGGTCTTTGAATATTCTGAAATCACACCCACAACCGGCTGCTGCTGAAATTCCTCCAGCTTGGCATCAGCAATAGACCTATCCACCAGGCGTCCTTCTGAATCCAGCCCTGCCTGAATATCCTTTGGATTCCATACTGCCAAAAAATCGCCATTTGCATGATGAAATTTTACTTTTATGGTGTAGTAATCTACAGGCTTAAAATTTTCTATTTCCCTTTCCCGTCTTACTACCAAAGCCAGGGTAGGAGTTTTAACCCGCCCTACAGGCAACACCAGATTGCGGTGACCAGCCCTTTGTGCTGCAAGGGTATAGGCCCGTGATAAATTCATGCCTATCAGCCAATCTGCCCTGGCCCTCGCCAGAGCAGACTGCTTTAAATTAAAAAATTCACTGTTTTCCCGTAATGCACTATTTGCCTCCTTGATGCTTTTTTCATCCAGGGCATTTAACAATATACGCTTTACCGGCTTGTGATTACCCACAAAATCAAGGACCTCATCAATCAGCAGCTGCCCTTCCCGGTCAGGGTCCCCGGCGTGCACTATTTCATCGGCTTTTTCAATCAGCTTTTTTACGATATGAAATTGTTTTGCACAGGATGCATCCACCAGCAGCTTCCACTGCTTAGGAACAATTGGCAGATCCTCTGCCCGCCAGCTTTTATATTTTTCATCATACTCCTGTGGCTCTGCCTGCCTCAGAATATGACCAAACCCCCAGGTGACAGTCCCGCCACCGGTTTCTATAAACCCATCTCCCCGTTTAATAGGTCCCGGCAGACATTTTGCAATTTCTGCACCCATACTTGGTTTTTCTGCTATATATAAACGCACTATATATTACCTCACCTGTTTTAAGAAAAAATCAATTTATAAATGCCATAGATGACCATGCCTGTCCACAACAGCAGCAATAAGGATGCTATAACAGCAACAACCGGCAGATACCGGCCATAGTGTTCAGCACTGTATTCTGAATCTGACACAACCTCCTCCGGCAAAAATCTACGGATAACTGCCAGCAATGATGGTACAATAACCACATCATCCACTATGCCCATAAAAGGAATTGCATCAGGTACAATATCTATTGGACTGATAAAATACAACAGAATAGCCAATATGGCCATCCTGTACTGTTTTGGAGTATGACGGTTGAACAAGGCAAACAATATGACCAATAAATCCTTGCGCAAAAGACTAAATAGACCAATAAGTCTTTTCATTTGATATCACACTCCTTCGGCTTCCCATATCGCCGTTGTTCAATTTTCCTCCGGAAGAAAAACACCTGACTGCATTATCCCCAGGAAACAATATTTGCCCTGCAGCACGGCAAGAGATATTTCACCACCTATGATGGTGCATCCCCGACAATACATACAATGAACCAGCTTCCACCTAATAATAAATTCATTAATATATTATTGTATCATATTTAAGATTTTACACAAAACCAATAACGCTAATCTATAACAAATAAGATATAATTGACACTTTTAATATAGCATTGTTATAATATCTTAAGATAATCAATATGTATCCTCAATAAGGGTACAGTTCCTTATTAATTATACTGCCACATATTATGGAGGATGTGCTATGACAAAAAAAATCTTTCCTATTTCACAAGAAAAGCTAGAAGAAATAATAAAAAAATATCCTACACCATTTCATATCTATGATGAAAAAAGCATTCGGGCAAACATCCGTCGTCTTTTCAAGGCATTTAGCTGGGCGCCGGAATTCCGTGAGCATTTTGCCGTAAAGGCCACACCTAATCCCCGCCTTATGCAGATTCTGGCTGAAGAAGGTGCCGGTTCAGATTGCAGTTCCCTGGCTGAGCTGCTGTTATCACAAGCTGCCGGGATTACTGGTGAAAAAATCATGCTGACTTCCAATGATACCCCTGCAGATGAATTTCAAAAGGCTATTGAGCTTGGTGCAGTAATAAATTTGGATGATATCACTCATATCGAGTATCTCGAAAAACATGCCGGAATGCCGCAAATCATGTCATTCCGCTACAATCCAGGCAATCTTATTGCCGGTAATGATATCATCGGAAAACCAATGGAAGCAAAATATGGACTAACCCATGAACAGATTCTGAAGGCCTATAAAATGGCCCAGGACCGCGGTGTAAAAAGATTTGGTTTGCATTGTATGGTAATCTCCAACGAACTGCGGACAGAAGGCTTTGCGCTCACTGCATCAATAATGTTCAATCTGGCAAAGGAAATCAAGGAAAAACTCGGCATTACCCTGGAATTCGTCAACCTCGGCGGAGGAATCGGCATTCCTTATGAACCCAATCAGGATGAAGTAAATCTTGAGGAAGTTGGCGAAGCCATACATAAGCTGTATCAGGAAATAATGGAACCAGCAGGGCTGGGAAAATGTGCCATATGCTTTGAATCAGGCCGGGCAATCACCGGTCCTTATGGATATTTGGTATCCACGGCCATTCACGAAAAACATACCTACAAAAATTACATTGGACTTGACTCCTGCATGGCCAACCTGATGCGTCCTGCACTTTATGGTGCTTATCATCACATTACCGTAATAGGAAAAGAACATGCTCCTAAGGATCATGTATACGATGTAACCGGATCTCTTTGTGAGAATAACGATAAATTTGCCATTGACCGTCAATTACCAAAAATAGATATTGGTGACCGCATTGTCATCCACGATGCGGGAGCTCATGGCCATTCAATGGGCTTCAACTACAATGGAAAGCTGCGCAGCGCCGAACTGCTTTTGAAGGAAGATGGCAGTGTTGAGCTGATTCGCAGGGCTGAAACAATCGATGATTACTTCGCTACCCTTACAGGGTTTAATGGTTCGTTGATAAAGTAAAGCTGGATAATTATGTACAGTAATTTTATTGTTGCACTGGAAGCAGTTTTACCAATTGCTATTCTTATCAGTGTAGGCCTTTTAGTAAAAAGAATGCAGCTTTTGTCAATGGATGAAATAGCCCATGTAAACAAGCTGGTCTTTAAGGTCCTGTTTTTTTGTCTGTTATTCCAAAACATGTATCAGGCTGATTTCAGTATAGCATTTCAGCCTCAGCTTCTCCTATTTACCCTGACGGCTATATTGGTGACAGTTGCTATAGCCTGTGTTATAGTCTGTCATTTTGTAAAAGACAACAAAAAACGGGGAGCAATGATACACGCCATTTATCGCAGTAATTTTATTATTATTGGCATTCCTGTAGCAGCCAACATATATGGTCATGATAAAATAGCCGTTACAGCCATGCTGATTACTGTAGTTATACCCTTATATAACATTCTTGCTGTGGCGATATTTGAGACCTTTAGAGGAAATAAAATACGCTTTGCACCCGTATTAATCGGGATTGCCCAAAACCCAATGATACTTGGATGCATCACTGGCATTATTTTCAACCTTTGCCAAATAACCATTCCTGCATCTATACTGAAGCCGATTTTCCAAATAGGCAGTGCTACCACCCCGTTGGCTTTGATTCTTTTGGGTGCATCCTTTACAGTATCCAGCGTATTGCGCAATAAAATGTCTATCTTCCTGTGTACTGCCGCCAGACTGATAATCGTACCTTCCATAATTTTGCCTATTGCTGTATGGCTGGGCTATCGTGATATCGAACTTGTCTCAATAATGACTGTCTTCGCATCCCCCTGTGCAGTGGTCGGCTTTACCATGGCCCAGCAAATGCACAGCGATTACGAATTGGCCGGTAACTGTATAATTACGACATCCGGTCTATCCTGTCTGACTATTTTCGGATGGATTTTTCTCGGAAAAACACTGGGTTTATTCTGAAGCCCTGTTAATGCCCCTATCATAATATGAGGAGGATTATAACGCCATTGTTCAAATTTTTCTTCTTTAGAAGAAAAATCTTCCAATTAGCGTTTCAACGAGCTGGGAGATATGCTCGCCAGCTGTTGTAGTTTGTTTTCCCCCACCTAAAGAGGAAGGGGACATCTTAAAGCT
>NZ_JAILFV010000103.1 GCF_024697385.1 Anaerovibrio sp. | reverse complement strand
TATAACTCGGTGTAAGATGTCCCCTTCCTCTATAGGTGGGGGGAGACAAGCTTTAACAGGTGGTGAGCATATCTCCCACCTCGTTGAAACGCTAATTGGAAGATTTTTCTTTTTAAAAGAAAAATTTGAACAATGGCGTTATAAAATTTTTGGTTAAAATGCTGTTACAGGCAAAAAAATAAGAAAAGCCGATTAACATCAACAATTAATCAGCTTTTCTTATGATATATCATCTTTGATATTTTGCAAAATTAGATGGCTCTTTCAACCTTACCGGTACGCAGGCAGCGAGTGCAAACATTTACACGCTTGATATCGCCTTCCACAACAGCACGAACACGCTGGATATTTGGCTTCCAGGAACGCTTGGTCTTCAAATGGGAATGGCTGACATTATTACCAGAAAGCTCACCTTTACCGCATACTTCACATACATTTGCCATGTAGCACACCTCCTTAACTTTTCATCGGCGCATAATCGCATATATTTGACATATTCCCCATGGCTGAAGCCAGAGGATTCCGGGATAATAGCGAACCTTGCCTCCTGAAATAGCAGGTCTTACAAGTTCTTTCCACAATGGACAATGTCCTGCCCATGTGTCCACCTTCAATTACTTGCGAAAATTCGGCAGACATGCCTTATATCCCCAGGTCTAAAGGAAGGGGCTTTACAGCACATGTGGTAAATTACTTAATGTACTTAGTTCTACACACACAACAAATTGATTATAGCACAAGCATTCATACGAATGCAACCCTCAATCATAATTATTTTACATCTGAGAGAATCTCATAACAGCACCACAATCCGCTGCCCAATCATACTATCATTTTTGAAAAATAATTGCAAGAAATTATCCTTGCCATTTCAATACTAAACATTCACCTGATCAGCGCACGCCATCTGCCAGCTTCATAAGGTGCTCCAGTTCTTCCTTGCCAAACTGGTATTTTTCACCACAAAATTGACAGCATACCTCTGCATGCCCATCCTCCACCAGGGATTTCATATCATCATGACTAAGGCTCAACAGCACATCCTCTATGCGTTCCCGGTTGCACTTGCATCTGAAGGACAGCTCAGTAGATGTGAGATAATCCACATCAAAGCCCTCCATCAATTCAGCAATAATCCCCTTGGCATCTACCCCATCAGCAATCATGCCGGATACAGGGCGAACCTTTTTCAGGGATTCCTCAACCTTTTGGATTATTTCCTCGTCAGCATCAGGCATCAGCTGGAGCATAAATCCGCCGGCACCTATTGCCCTGCGGTCAGTGCCCACCAGGACTCCCAGCCCTACACTGGAAGCCGTCTGCTCAGAAACAAAGAGGTAATTTGTAAGGTCCTCGGCAATTTCCCCGGAAACTATCTCGCTGCTACCACGCATGGGATCCCCCAGACCGGTAAAACGGGTGACCTGCACCAGGCCCTTGCCTACAGCCCCACCAACATCCAGCTTGCCGTTTTCCTTCAGGGGAATTTCCAAATGGGGATTTCCCACATACCCCCGGACTGCTCCCTCCGGAGTCGCATCTGCAGTGATGTAGCCAAGAGGACCATCCCCCTGGAAACTCACCGTAACGGCCTCTTTATTTTTCAGGTTAGCTGCCAGTAAAAGAGCTCCTGTCATGGTCCTGCCCAGCGCGGCGGCAGCAGTAGGTGAACAATCATGTCGCCGGATAGCCTCATTCACCAGATCTGTGGTGACAGCCGCATATATCCTTATGCCCTTGGTAATCGCCTTAACTAAAGTATCGCTCATTTTCAGTCCTTATTTCTTCTTTAATTCCTGCACAATTTCCTTGGCAGCTGCAATTCTGTCTGCATACATATCAATATCAGGAGTTTTTTTCAGGAACAGCTCAAATACCTGCAGTGCTTCCTCATGACGGCCCAATCTTTCCAAAACCAGCCCCTTCATGAAGTAGGCATTATAAAAGCTCTTGAACTTTGTAAGGATAAATTCGTAATCAGCCAGGGCCTTTTCGTACTCCTTCATACGCCCATAGGCATTCCCCCGCACGTAATAAGCATCCAGATACTCACTGTCCAGCTCAATAATGGCAGAATAATCCTCTACAGCCTTTCCAAAATCACCGGCAATGGCATGACAGTTGCCACGGTTGTAGTAGGCATCAATATGCTTTGGATTAACCTTCAGGCAATCAGTATACCCGGATATAGCCTCAGGTATGCGGTTATTCACCGCATAAAGCTCCGCCTTGTTAAAGTACACATCCGCATATTCAGGTGCCAGACTGATGGCCTTGTCATAATCCTGCATTGCCAGGTCAAACCTTTCCTGGGCCGCATAACAAAGGCCGCGGTTGTTCAGGGCTTCCACATAATCCTTCTGCATATCCAGGGCCACGGTAAAATCAGCAATGGCCCCATCGTAATCCTTTTTCAGCTTTTTGAAACAGCCGCGCTCCCAATAATCATACGCTGTCTGCAGGTTGGTAGCATTTGCTCCGATACCGGTCTTACCACTGGCAGCAGGAGTATCAGTGACAGTCTCCTCGGCAAAAGCAGTCCCTGAAGCCATCAATGACATTACACATGCAGCTATTACAAACAATCTGATTTTTTTATTTTTTATGATCATTTTACGACTCTCCCCCGAGAACAATATCAGATAAGCTTTAACAAATTGGCCATTTCAATGGCAGTCATGGCACCATCGGCGCCCTTATTGCCAGCCTTTGTCCCGGCACGCTCAATAGCCTGCTCAATGTTTTCAGTGGTCACAACGCTAAAGGTCACCGGAACACCGGTAGCCATGCTGGCCTGGGCTATACCCTTTGCAGCCTCATTGCATACATAATCGTAGTGGCTGGTCGAACCACGAATTACTACCCCCAGGGCAATAATAGCATCATATTTGCCGGACTCAGCCATCTTCTTTGATACCAATGGAAGCTCATATGCCCCCGGAACCCATGCTACAGTAATATCATCCTCATCAGCTCCATGACGGTGCAGAGTATCCAGTGCCCCCCCCAACAGCTTTGATGTCATAAACTCGTTAAAACGGGAAACCACAATACCAAACTTCATGCCCTCAGCATTGAGCATTCCCTCCAAAACCTTTACCTCTTTCATCACGATTACCCTCCATATTAATTATTCAGCCAAAATATGTCCCATCTTGGATTTCTTGACACGCATATACTTTCTGTTGTATTCGTTGGTAGGCACCTCCAGAGGAATCCTGTCAACGATTTTCAGACCATAGCCTTCCAGCCCTGCACGCTTGGCAGGATTGTTGGTCATCAGCTTGATGGTGGTCAGCCCCATATCTGCCAAAATCTGGGCACCAATGCCGTAATCACGCTCATCAGGTGCAAATCCCAAAAGGACATTGGCCTCTACTGTATCCTTGCCCCCATCCTGAAGCTCATAGGCACGCATTTTATTTCCAAGACCAATACCACGGCCCTCCTGACGCATATAAAGCACCAGACCTTCCCCGGCAGCTTCAATACGCTTCAGGGCAACTGCCAGCTGGTCACCGCAATCACAGCGCAGGGAGCCCAAGGCATCGCCGGTCAGGCACTCTGAATGGACACGCACCAGCACATCCTTTTTCCCCTTGACATCTCCCTTGACAATGGCCAGATGACATTTTCCATCCAGCTTGCTTTCATAAGCATGAATGCGGAAATGACCATATTTGCTTGGCAGATCGGCCTCAGCAATTTTTTCCACGAAACACTCCGTGCGCTTCCTGTACTCTATAAGAGCCTTTACGGTAATCAGCTTGAGATTGTGCTCCTTGGCAAATTCTATCAGCCTTGGAGTACGCATCATGTGTCCGTCATCATCCATGATCTCACAGCAGAGACCTGCCGGGAAAAGGCCGGCCAGCTTGGCCAGGTCGGTAGTGGTCTCAGTATGACCTGCTCTGCGCAGCACGCCGCCCTTTACACTGCGCAAAGGGAAAACATGCCCCGGGCGCCTGAAGGTTTCAGGCTTGGAAGTCGGATCAATCAGGCGCTTTATCGTCTCACAGCGCTCGTATGCCGATATTCCAGTAGTGGTGGTTATTGCATCCACCGACACGGTAAAGGCAGTTTCATGGTTGTCTGTATTATTGGATACCATCTGGAAAATCTCCAAACGGTCAAGATCCTCAGCCTCCATAGGGGTACAAATCAACCCCTTGGCATAGGTGGCCATAAAATTAACATGCTCCGGGGTAAGCTTCTCAGCAGCTACGATCAGGTCACCTTCATTTTCCCTGTCCTCGTCATCTACCACGACTACCATATTACCCTTGCGTATTTCTTCTATTGCTTCTTCAACTGTTGCAAAATCAGCCATTAGCTTCGCTCCTTAAAAACCATTATTATTCAAAAATTCCATGGTAATGCGACTGCCGGAGGGGGAATTCTGATTTGACTGCCCCAACAGCTTTTCCACATATTTACCAATAACATCATTTTCAATATTGATCAGTGAGCCCACCCTTTTCCCCGACAGATTGGTCACCTGTCTTGTATGGGGAATCAGCGAAACGGTAAAATCACCATCAGTGACCTGCGCCACCGTAAGACTGATACCATCAAGGGCCACCGACCCCTTTTCTACTATATGCCTTAATATATCATCGGAAGCTGAAATTTTCATGAGTATGGCATTTTTGTCCTCCTGCAGGGAAACAATCCTGCCTACCCCATCAATATGTCCGCTGACAATATGGCCCCCCAGCCGGCTCTGGAGAGTCAATGCCCTTTCCAGATTTACCGGGCTGCCCTTTTTCAGCTCCGCAAAGGAGGTCCTCCTTATTGTTTCCGGCATTACATCAGCCTTAAAGCTGCTTCCATCGTATCCGGCCACCGTAAGGCATACACCATTGACAGCTATACTGTCCCCAAGCTGCACATCAGAGAGCACCTTTTCTGCCTTTATGGTCAATACTCCGGAACCGATACCGGCTACCGAGCCCACCTCTTCAATTATTCCAGTAAACATTTAATCACCCGACTTATTTAATCACCTTAGCCGTAATCAGAATATCTCCGGCAATAAGCTCAGTCTCAACATCAGTCAGGCTGACAGCCCGGGAAAGCTCGGCAAAGCCTTCACCCTCCACTGGTGTCAGGGCATCACGGCCACCAATCAGCTTCGGCGCAATAAAGGCATAAACCTTATCCACCAGTCCCTGCTCCAACAGGGAATAATTAAGCTGTCCGCCCCCCTCAACCAACACAGAGCATATATCCTTTTGGGCCAATCTGAGCATAAGCTCCCTCAGGTCCACCCGCTCATCACCGGCAACAATGACCTCAACTCCTGCAGATTCCAGCGCCTGGACTGTACCGGTATTTGCCAATCCGGAAACAGCTACTATTGTCTTGGCTGCTCCATCAGTAACCAGCTTTGAATCCAGTGGTAATCTGCCCTTGCTGTCCACCACAATGCGTACAGGATGTTTCCCCGGCCTGTCCTTGAGCCTGGTGGTCAGACTGGGATTGTCCTTGATGGCAGTGTTGATGCCTACCATTATACCATCATAGGTATCACGTAGCAGATGTGTATATTCACGGGATTTTTCATTGGTAATCCACTGGGACTGTCCCGTGGCAGTAGCTATTTTTCCATCCAGGGACATGGCAGTCTTCATTACCACAAAAGGCATTTTTTCAGTAATCCACTTCAGAAAAACCTCATTCAGCTTCACGGCCTCTTCCCGAAGCACTCCTGTTTCCACCTGAATTCCGGCATCCTCAAGAATTTTTATTCCATTACCTGCTACCTTGGGATTGGGATCAGTCATGGCAATAACTACCCTGGCCACCCCGGCCTCGACCAGGGCCTTGGCACAGGGACCGGTACGCCCATAATGGGAGCACGGCTCCAGAGTAACATATACCGTTGCCCCGCGGGCTAGTTCCCCGGCCATATTCAGGGCATGAATTTCTGCATGGGGAGTGCCGGCCTTTCTATGCCAGCCCTGGGCAATGATTCTTCCGTCCCTGACAATCACAGCACCCACCAGGGGATTTGGGGATGTCCTGCCTGCAGCATTACGGGCTACCCGCAGTGCTTCCCGCATAAACAGCTCATCCTGCACATCTATCACCTCTTTCCTCAGAAAATGCGATACACAGAACAGCCTATACTAAAAAAGGCTGTTGAAGAAACTCTTCAACAGCCTAAAATGCACACAAAAATGTACATACAAGTCTTTTCTCATCCAGACTATACTGTCGGCCCTGGAATCTCACCAAGTCATGCCCATAAGGCTCGCGGGCTGTACCGCCGGTAAGGAATTGCACCCTGCCCCAAAGACTGTATCTGTATTTCCAGGAATTATTGTAGCACATCAGCTAATTCACTGCAACTATACAGACCTTCATTCACCTTTAATTTTATACATAACCAGTCCCAGAACCAGTCCCACAAAAGCAGGCACCAGCCAGCCAAAGCCATGACCAAAGAATGGCAGATATGACGAAGCACACCCTACCAGCGAAGACACCAGTCCGGAGCTGCCCAGACTTTCAGGCAGGGCCTTCAACAAATCGAAGAAAGCCGCTACCGCAGTAAACAGGGTGACCATCCCATAAACCCACTTGGACTGGTCAAACCATCTGCCCACCAGCCCCAACAAAGTCAGGGTAATGGTCAGCGGATAAAGGAACATCAATACAGGTATGGCATAAATAATAATAGCCGTAAGACCGACATTGGAAATCAACAGGGAAACAGCACCAAAAATGCATGCCCAGGTACGATAGCCTGGTCCACCGGGAAACATCTGACAGAAGGTTTCTGAACAGCTGGTTACCAGCCCGATAGCCGTTTTCAGGCAGGCAAAGGTCGCAATGCCAGCCAGGACAAATATCCCTGCAGCACCGAAGTAAAAACCGGAAATATCAGACAGGGCAATTCCACCATTTTCAGCCATAGGGAAAATTCCCATACTCATGGTACCCATGAGAATAATCATCAGGTAGATAACCGACATGATTATACCACTGAGAACACCAGCTTTGATAGTAGATGAAGCTATGGCCTCATTGCTTTTCAGTCCGAGGTTTTTCAGACTGTTGACCACAATGATACCAAAAGCCAGCCCGGCCATGGCATCCATTGTGTTGTAGCCCTCCAGAATACCCTTGGCAAAAGCACCGCTTTGATATTCAGCAGAAGGTGCAATATTGGC
>NZ_JAILFV010000071.1 GCF_024697385.1 Anaerovibrio sp. | reverse complement strand
TTATAACGCCATTGTTCAAATTTTTCTTCTTTAGAAGAAAAATCTTCCAATTAGCGTTTCAACGAGCTGGGAGATATGCTCGCCAGCTGTTGTAGTTTGTTTTCCCCCACCTAAAGAGGAAGGGGACATCTTAAAGCTCGTTATTAACCCTGGTCTGTCTCAACATGACGCAAGGAATCAGCCTGCAAAGGCGTAAAGTTTTCATCCTCAACAGACTCACCATCTTCAGCAGGAGTATCCCCTGCTTCATTCGCCTGCGACTCCTGCTGTTTTGCTTCAGCCGCTTCTTCCTTATCTATCTCTTCAATCGATTCCTCTATTTCATGAATAGCTGATGCATATCCCAATTTATCGAACAGCACCATACCGATATATACAACAACACCAGAAACAATAAAGCTACAAAATGCCCGGCCTAGGACTATCCACAACCGAGCATCTGATAATAGTCCCGCGACCATAGCAGTCAAAGCTGCTATGACCGCAAAAACCAAAGCTACACCTAGCTTAAACACACAAATCACCACTAAATCTCTTTTTCACCCTTATCAATGGTCTTAACTATATAAACACCATTTGTCAAATCAATGGATACTGTACGACCATAATTTCCACCGGTATCCTCTCCAACAATCGGAATACCCAAATTGGAAAGAATTTCTTTTGCAGCCGATGCATTACGCTGTCCAACACGCATTATATCTGTAGCATTAGCGAACGCAAACATCTGAGCACCGCCGGCAATCTTAGCTACCAATCTGCTGCGGGAAGCACCAAGTTTAAGCACTTCATCCAGCATATCCGGAATACCAGTATCCGCAAACTTAGCCCTATTTTCATTAGCCCTTGACTGAGTACTGTCTGGCAACATTATATGCAACAATCCGCCTACCTTCTTCTGCGGATCATAAAGTGATATGCCAATACAAGAACCAAGTCCATAACTAATTAATGTTGATGGAGCAGAGCCGACCTTAAGGTCAGCCATTCCAACCTTAACCAATTCTGGCATATCATTCAACTCCTACCGCTGCTAGTATCGTTTCCAAAGACCCTGGATCAGGTACCAGGAAGAAGTGTCCCTTGATTCCCTCATCATCAGTCTTAAATTCAGTCTCTATTACCATTGCATGGTCACCCATCTGACCAAGCTGAATCAATACTACACTCAAAATTGCACCTGCCATATCCATAGCCAATGCTGGGATAGACGGCAACAATGATATATTTGTAAAATTAAACAAAGCGTTCAGATAAGCACCTGAAAGAATATTACCTATTTCCATCAAAGCTGATTCATCCATAAAATCAAGCTTCTGTGTATCACCATGTTTTTTGCCCATGAGCATATCGACAAGATAAAAGGCACTTTCTTTTGGCAACAAAAACAATATATTACTTGGAGCCTTACCATATACCCTAAGGAAAACTCCAACAACCATCACGTCAGGTCCACCAACCAGATCCGGAACATCACCAAGTGGAACGATAGAAACTCTTGGGACATTCATATCAATACGCTTATTAATAATCTGAGACAATGCAGTAGCGGAATTACCGGCACCAACATTTCCTATTTCACGCAGCGCATCCATCTGGGTTGCAGACAAGCTTGCAACATCATCTGACATATCTTCACCCCATCCAGAAATTATTCTTCACCAGTTAAACCAATGATTTCGCTGATATTCAGCTGAATAATCAACCGGCCATCAACCTTGCCAATACCAGAAATAAATCTTGCATTAGCATCACTGCCAGTTACAGCGCGCGTAGAATCAATATCATTGGCATCAATGGTTCTAACCTCAGTTACTGCGTCAACCAGCATACCTACTGATACCTCATCAAACTGCACAATTACAATTCTTGTATTTGCTGTATACGGAGTATCCTCCAAGCCCAACCGGCGTTTCAAATCAATTACAGGTAAAACACTACCACGAAGATTGATTACACCTTTTATAAACTCAGGAGCAAATGGTACTCTGGTAATATCTGTCAGGCCCTTTATTTCCTGAACATTTAAAATACTAAATCCATATTCTTCATTTCTCAGCTTAAAGGCAACGACCTGAACATCACCATCAGATACTACCTGTTCGTCTGTGTTAGCCATCTTCCAACCCCCCTTTGATTACATCAATGCACTTACATCCAAGATCATAGCAACATGGCCATCACCAAGAACGGTAGCACCAGCCAACATCTTCAGGCCTGACAGGAGCTTACCAAGGGTCTTGATAACTATTTCCTGCTGGCCAATAAGATTATCAACCACTATACCAATCTTATGGTCACCCACATGGACAACCACTACAAAGATATCGCCGTCGTCATTCTCTTCGCCCTTAGGAACGCTAAGCACCTCACCAAGACGGGCAATCGGTATAATCTGACCACGCAATACAATAACTTCTTTGTTCTGAACTGTCTTAATATCATCAGGCGTGATATTGATAGTACTGTCAATAGATCCAAGAGGAATAGCATACATTTCATCCTGAACCTTAACCAGCATCGCCTGAATAATTGCCAAGGTCAATGGCAGCTTAATCTTGAATACAGAGCCTTCATCAATCTTGGTTTCAACATCTACATGTCCACCAAGGGATTCAATCTTGCTCCTAACAACATCCATGCCTACGCCACGACCGGAAACATCAGTAATTGTTTCAGCTGTTGAGAAACCAGGCAGGAAAATCAAACGAACAGCATCAGCATCCGGCAAAGCATCTGCCTCTTCTCTGCTTACCATTCCCTTTTCCACTGCCTTGTTCCTGATTTTATCAGCATTGATACCACTACCATCATCAGTAACCATGATAACAACATTGTTACCTTCATGGCGAGCTATGAGCCCAACCTCACCGGTACGAGGCTTACCCTTTGCTTCACGCTCATCAGGATGCTCGACACCATGGTCAAGTGAATTACGCAATAAATGCATCAGCGGATCGCCGATTTCATCAATAACTGTACGGTCGAGCTCTGTATCTTCACCCTCTATGGTGAGATTGATATCCTTGTCCAGCTCCTTCGCAAGGTCACGAACCATACGAGGGAATCTGTTGAACACCTGACTTACAGGAACCATTCGAACCTTCATAACTACAGACTGCAAATCAGTAGTTACTCTGTCCATCTGTTCCAGGGTTTCAGTAAGCTCGGTCAATCTATGGGTCATGCCAATCTGTTCCAAACGAACCTTATTGGTAACAAGCTCTCCTACCAGGTTCATCAAGGTATCCAGCTTTTCAATATCTACACGGACTGACTGTCCACCTACATGAGCTTTCTTGGCATCCTTCTTCTCAGGTGCCTTGGCATCAGGCTTCTTGGTATCAGCTGGTTTTGGTGCAGCCGCCTTGGCAGCCGGTGCTTCACTGACTGCAGCAGGAGCAGCTGGAGCCTTATCAATATCGGTGATCTCAGTGACCACTACATTGGAAATTTCAGAAATTGCTGAAACTGCACTTTCCAATGTTTTTGCATCAGCATCTGTAACGATGGCAACCTCGAAGCTGTGGTCAAATTTTTCCTGTTCAAGGTCCTCTGCAGGAGGAACGGACTTGAGTACATCCCCAAGTTCATCCAATGCGTTCATGACCATATATGAACGGGCTGACTTCAAAAGACAGCTTTCGGCAATTTCCACATGGATAATGTACGGTACAAGACCACTGTTTTTTGCCTCTTTAATAACGCTTCTCTCAGTATCGCTGAGTTCAAATACAGGAGCACTGCCCTCACCGGAAGCAGCTTCTGCTACTGGAGCTGCAGCTTCCTCAGCTGCAGGTGACTTCCCGTTGGCAATAGCATTAACCTGACGCACCAAACCGGATACATCAACCAAATCCTCAGATTCACCACTGCCAATGTTTTCTACCATCTCCTGCAGGGAGTCAACGCACTTGAAGATAACATCTATAATCTCTTCACTTACCTTCAGCTGTTCCTTACGGAGCATATCCAGCAAGTTTTCCATATCGTGGGTAAGCTCAGCAGTTTTTGTATAACCCATGGTTGCGGACATACCTTTCAAGGTATGAGCATTACGGAATATTTCGTTTAGTACAGACAAATCCTCTGGATCATTTTCCAGACTCAGCAGGCCATCATTCAGAGACTGTAAATGTTCCCGTGACTCGTCCAAAAACATTTCCATGTACTGATTTGTTTCCATTTCTATTCCCCCTGATTAGCTTATTTTATTACTGCATTCATTATTGCGTCCGCTATACACTGAACGGGTAGTATCTCATCAGCTATACCAGCATCAGCAACGGCCTTTGGCATTCCATACACCACCGTCGTTTCAGATGACTCTGCTATGATGTATCCTCCGGCCTTCTTGATTTTTTTCATTCCAGCGGCCCCATCACACCCCATACCAGTCAGAATAACTGATACCACGTCCTTACCATACTGCACTGCAGAATCAAACATGATATCTACTGCAGGACGGTGTGCCGCCAAAGGGGGCTTTTGATTCAATGAAATCACTCTTTGAGAACTGCTGCCTTCAATCTCCAAATGATAATCACCTGGAGCTATATATACATACCCCGGCAAAATTGGTTCCTTATCCTCAGCCTCCTTGACATGCACCTTGGATGAAGCATCCAGCCGCTCTGCCAATGATTTTGTAAAACCAGCCGGCATATGTTGTACTATGACCATACCGCACGGCATATTCGCCGGCAGCTTTGGGATCACATATTGTAACGCCTTAGGGCCACCAGTCGATGTTCCCAGCACAATCAGCTTGTTGCCACTTCCGCCGGAAGCCCCATGAGCTTTGGCATCACGCATCTTTATCAAAGGATTTTCTTTCTTGGTTATTCTGTCAGCCGCACTGGAGTGCTCCGGCAGGTGATGACCTGTCTTTGCTGCAGAACTTCCCATGTGTCTCGAAAGAATACCTGCTGTGCCACTACCTTTATCAGATGTGCTGATACCTTTTCGCTCTAGTATATTTATTCGCTTTAAATTCCCTGCTTCCTGCTTTTTTTGAAGAATATTATTATTTATTGTAATTTTCTTCACATTAGCAGAGGCTGCGTTGCGACACTTTTCCAAAATTTCATCTGCGATAGAATCAATTTTAGAGATGGATCCACCCGCCTTGCATAGGAAATCAACAGCTCCCAGGGACAAGGCCTTAATGGTTTCGTCTGCTCCTTTTTTGGTAAGACTGCTGAACATGACCACCGGAGTTGGGCAATCTGACATAATGAACTCCAACGCCTTAAGGCCATCCATAACAGGCATATTCACATCCATGGTAACAAGATCCGGTTTTAGCCGAAGTACAAGGGAAACTACCTCCTTACCATTTGACGCAGTGCCAACCACCTCAAAGTCAGGAGCTTCTGTAAACAAATCTGATAAGACCTTACGCATAAATGAAGAATCATCTGCTATAACAACACGAATCATAAAATCTCCCTCCCTTAAAGCTCATCAATACCTTTAGCCAATCCATCACGCTGGATTCCAAAAATAAACTTCACCAGCCTATTTTGGACGACCTTATCTATCGATAAGAATTGAGCCCCTATCTGATATATTTTTTCCCCATTTGAATCAACCTCACTGCATCTGGCCACACGGCTCATCAGCTGCATCAGGCCAATTCCCGGGATATTATCCAATTCAATGGTAACCATGCTGTCCACCTTTAGTGGTTTGTGCAGGGCAAAGCTGATACCACCACCACTGATATCAATAGTGCTGGTAAGAATCATATCCTCCAGGGCACCATCTTCGCCTACAGGTCTGACAACCAACGGCCGGGTGGTTTTGACACGTACAAATTCCCTATACTGCAGTTTCTCGGCCCTGGTCGGTTTGGTAACATACCAAACCGGAATGTTCGCTATCCCCTTTTTTTGAAATTCAACGCGGAACAGATAATAGCACCTGCCCCCGAAAGCCTTGCATATAACTCGCGATCCAGGAGATATAATCAGTGGTATCATACGCTCGTCTACCGGCATGGCCAAAATAAGTGACGAATCTGTGATATCCTCTATTCTGCTGGAATAACCGCGGGTATCATCAGATAAAAGGACCTCTATCCGCTGACCCAATTTTAAAACATTACTCGCCTTTACATAAGTTGGTTTAACCATGATTTACCTCTCCATACTAACTGCAGCGCATCAGTATTATGATTTAAATATTTTCTTGAGAAATCCACGCCACCCCAATTTAACTTTTTCCTGGCGTCCATTTACCAATCCACTGGCAATAGATGATATACATTTGGCAGATATGGCATCCGGGTACCCTGCCATAATGGGAACCTGTTGCCTAACAGACTTAATCATCAGCTTGTCATCATATATATAGCCCAGACACTCCACAGGCAGCTTTAAGAATCTGGCTGCTGTACGGGAAAGTGTACCTACTACCTCCCTGATTTCCGGCTCATCAATAACTCTATTAACTATGAGCTTTAAATTAGGATTCGCCGTTATGTTGCTATATCCCTTCATTACGGCATAAGCATCTGTCAAAGCTGTAGGTTCCGGAGTAGTTATCAGGAGCACTTCATCCGCCGAAGCCAGAAAATCCAACACATTGTTGCCAATGCCTGCTCCTGTATCAATCAAAATAATATCTGCCCACTCCTCACAGCCTGCCAGCTTTCTGAACAATATCTCCCGCTCAGCCACAGTCATTTCCATGGCATGCTCCATTCCGGAGCCACCGGATATATAGCTTACGCCATAAGGGCCTCTCAGTAACACATTTTCCAGCTCGACATCCGGGTCCAGCAATGACATGAGATTGACCCTGGATGTGGTCCCCAGCAGGATATCCACATTGGCCATGCCCATATCAGCATCTATCACTATAACCCTTTTCCCCATATTGCCAAGGGCAATCGCCAGATTAACCGTAAGGTTTGTTTTGCCTACGCCACCTTTACCACTGGTAATTGCAATTGTCCTAGGGCTGAAGTGTTCTTCCTGTTGTCCATTCTGGTCGCTGACAGACTTGCCCAGTTTGGTCACCCCTGAACCGGGCTTCTTGTCACCAACCAATAAACGCAGTCTTGCTGCCTGATCATCCATAGCAATTACCTCAGCAGCATCTCTGCCAGTTTAGTGTAGCTGGCAGGTGTAATATCATCAGGAACGCTTTGCCCATCAGTAACATAAGACAACGCAACCTTCCTTTTATACAAAATATTTAACAGCAATCCCAATGAGCTGGTCTCATCTGTCTTGGTGAAGATTATGCGGTCCGGCTGACACGCTGAAAATCTCGCCAAGATTTCTTCAGCATCCCTGTTCTTGGTTGTGGAACTGATTACAAGATGCTTTTCAATCTCAGCATCCACTGACAGCAAGTCACAGATTTCCTTCATCTGATAATCATTATACTGACTTCTGCCTGCAGTATCTATAAGAATCAACTTTTTATCTGAATGTTTTTCTATGGCCTGCTGCAATGCATCAGAAGAATACACGATCTCCAAAGGCAGGCCCAAAATATCCGAATATGTTTTTAGCTGCTCCACAGCAGAAATACGATAAGTATCTGCAGTAATCAGCGCAGTGCTCACAGAATTGTCCAAAACAAATTTTGCGGCAATTTTTGCCAAGGTGGTTGTTTTGCCAACACCTGTAGGCCCAACTAACGCCACAATTTTAGGACGGTCTGAATACAGGGTAATACCCGATGCCACCCTTACTGTTTTCTTTAGATACTTCTCCAAAATCCTATGGGCCTTGTCCGTATCCTTGTTTTCCATAATTTCTGAACCGGACAGCTTCCGGATCATATCCTGTATGACCCTGTCGTCCACATCGCAGTTACGCATGGCCTGCTGTAAAGTAAGCTCTACCTCCCCAGGGGCGCCCTGGCCCATCTTGGCAAGCATTTCCTTCATTTCATCCAGCTCGTTCTGCAGGGATCTGATTGTTTCCTGATCATCTTCAACCTGCTTTTCAGCCTGCATCAATGACTCAGCTTCTTTTTTTGCCTGCTCCTTCTCTGGTGCCAAGACATCGTTTTCAGTATTTTCCCCAGAACCAAAATCAGAAGAAAGCATTCCTTCTGGTTCTTTCTTCTCCATTGGTTTAATTATTCTGTTGACCTTTATGCTATTCTGCTCTTTATTATTTGTGGGAACAGAAAATCCCTCTGCACTGTCTGTATCAGCATCAGAGGCTCCCGTATTGATATTGCGGATATGATCCAATGAGGACAGTATATCCCCAAAGGAATTTTCATGTATACCTGCATCGTAGCGATCAGCCCTTTCCTGGGCATTATCCACACTCTGTTTTGTTCCTGCAGTTTGGTATTGCTCAGCGACTTTACGCTTTGAAACAATCGGCTGCGATGATAATTCACCGGTTGCCACAGGTTGCTTGGCAGATAACCTGTCGGAGGTGCTGCTCTGGGAATTTTCCCTGGCCACCGGTTTTCTGCCCAATGGCGTTGTTGATCTCTGTGGAGTCTGAGCCTCCTCAACTGCAGCAATCACCTCAACTACTTCCTTGCTGCCGAACCCCAAAAGCCCTCCCTTGCGGGAGCGGGATGTATGTAATATTACAGCATCAATTCCTAATTCAGCCTTTACATTTGCCATGGCTTCCTTAAGCGTAGGTGCCTTAAATGTTTTTATTCTCACTTAAATCTTCACCACCCCAATAATCTGTATCTCTACAGTTTGTTCTATCTCAGCATGTGACAGAACTATGATTCCAGGCACAGAGCGTTCAACCAGCTTACGGAAATACAACCGCACGGTCGGACTGGTAAGCGCTATAGGCTGATAGCCCATATCTGTGAGCTTTTGCAGCTCAGTTCCCAAGGATGTCAAAATCCTTTGCATACTGTCAGGATCCATGCTCACATAGGAACCACGGTCAGTACGCTGAACAGCCCCGGCAATCCTGTTTTCAATGGTAGGATCCAGGGTAATACAGGTGAGCTGGTTATTCTGTGTATATTGCTGTGTTATCTGCCTGGATAAAGCATGTCTTACATATTCTGTCAATATCTCAGTATCCTTGGTGGCACGGGCATAATCTGCCAGGACCTCCAGAATAGTCGCCATATCCCTGATAGATACGCGTTCTCTCAAAAGATTTGCCAATACCTTCTGAATCTCACCAACATTCATGAGATCAGGTATTATTTCATCCACAAGGGAGGAATTTGTCTTGCGGGCATTATCAACCAAATTCTGTGTTTCCTGACGGCCCAAAATTTCATCCGCATGAGCCTTAATAACCTCAGTAAGATGAGTTGCCAAAACAGAAACCGCATCAACAACTGTATAGCCATTGAGCTCTGCCTGCTCCCTAGATGCCTCGGGTATCCACAATGCAGGCAGGCCAAAAGCCGGCTCCTGAGTTTCAATTCCCTGAATCTCCTCAAATACTGTTCCGGAATTCATGGCCAAAAAGTGGTCTAATAATAATTCGCCTTTTGCTATCTCAATTCCTTTTAATTTTATAATATATGCATTAGGTTTTATCTGAATGTTATCTCGTATACGAATGGTCGGTACAACCAAACCCAGTTCCAATGCGCACTGGCGCCTGATCATAACTATTCGGTCAAGAAGGTCACCACCCTGCCCGGTATCGACTAACGGAATAAGGCTGTAGCCTATTTCCAATTCCATTGGATCCACCTGGAGCAGTGAAACTATGTTTTCCGGCTTTGTAGCCTCAGCCTTGCTCTTTTCCTTTTTCTCCACTGCGGATGGCTCTTCTATGCGTTTCTTGCCCTGCATTTTCCTGTAACCGATAAAAGCACATATCGCTGCCAAAATACTGAACGGCAAACCTGGCAAGCCAGGAACAAGTGCCAAGGCCAAAAGAACCCCGGCTACTATCAGGAATACCCTGTCATTACGCCCCAACTGCGTAACCAAATCATGCCCCAAATTGCTGTCTGAGGCAGCGCGGGTAACTATGATACCGGTAGCTGTAGAAATAAGCAGTGCGGGAATCTGATTAACAAGTCCCTCACCGACTGTTAAAAGAGTATAGTTGGACAGGGCCTGGGTAACGGTAAGATTCCGCTGAACCATACCAATGATAAAGCCACCGGTAATATTAATCAAAATGATTATTATAGCCGCAATAGCGTCTCCCTTGACGAACTTACTGGCACCATCCATGGCTCCATAAAAATCCGCCTCGCGCTGAATTTTCAATCTGCGCTCACTGGCCTCAGCGTCTGTAATGGCCCCCTGGTTCAGGTCAGCATCAATAGACATCTGTTTACCAGGCATTGCATCCAGGGTAAATCTTGCGGATACCTCTGCAACACGCTCCGCACCCTTTGTAATAACAATAAACTGAATTATTATAAGAATTATGAATATAATAAATCCTACTACAGCATTACCACCGACAACGAAATTACCAAAGGACATAATAACCTCACCGGCATATCCCTCCAACAGTATAAGACGGGTAGAGGACACATTAAGTGCCAGCCGGAACAAGGTTGTTATCAGCAGCAATGATGGGAACACGGACAAATCCAGTGCCTCAACATTATATATTGCAGCCATGACAACCACCAAAGCCAGGGTTATATTCATGCAAAGCAACAAGTCAAGCAGCATGGTTGGTAACGGAATTATCATCATGACAACGATAGTAACGATACCCACCGCCACCATGACATCACTATATTTTGTTATAAAACTGCCCTTCTCAGCAGACATATCTGAAGCAGCCATTGTCTTTCTCCTATATCATTATGACGCCTGTTTTCCAATATCCTTATATTGAAGAATATATTCCTATCAGCGCTTTTTCTAAAGGCTCCAGCATTTCATCATACGAGGTGAGAACTCTGCTCACCATTTGTTGAGACTTTAGCTCTCCTTTTGGGAAATGAAAATTCAGCCCTATCGTATCATGCATATCTGGTTCTTCTTTTCAATCTGTATACATATGCCAAAACTTCAGCAACAGCCTTATACAGCTCGTGAGGGACCAGTCCCCCTACCTCAACAGCAGCAAAGAGTGCCCTGGCCAGTGGCTTGTTCTCCACAATCGGCACCTTGCTGTCCCTGGCAAGACTTTTTATTTTTTGAGCAACCAGGTCCTGCCCTTTGGCTATAACTACCGGAGCAGACATACCACTCTCATATTTTAACGCAACAGCAAAATGTGTAGGGTTTGTAATAATAACATCCGCCTTAGGAACCTCCTGCATCATCCTGGCCATAGCCATCTGACGCTGTTTCTGACGAATTTTACCCTTGATCTTTGGATCTCCTTCCTGTTGCTTGAATTCCTCCTTGACTTCCTGCTTGGACATTTTCAAATCCTGGGTGTTCTGCCATTTCTGATATGCAAAATCCATGGCAGCCATTACGATAAAAACACCAATAATCTTAAAGGCCAAACCGAAAATCGTATCTGACATCTTATGCAGCCCACCAAGCAGGTCCATATAAATCAGCTTGGGAATCTGAAAGATTTCATCCGAAAGATATGAAAACACAAAATATCCTATGATTGCTATTTTAAACAGGGATTTAACCAGTTCCACCAACGATCGCTTGGAAAACATCCTTTTTATTCCGCTTATGGGACTCATTTTCCCCGGATTAAAGGATATCTGCTCAGTGGAGAAATTGAATCCTACCTGTGCGATATTCATGGCCAGGCCAATAATCATTATGAACACCATAAGGGGCATGGAGGTTTTCGCCAAAAGAATTATTATGGCTATAAACATCTGCATTATGGATTCTTCATTTATATCTGCATTTAGATTGCCAAAAACATAGGTGGAATAATTCATGATCTCCTCTACTGCATTTCCACCTAAAAAACGCAATATCATAAAACCAACCAACAAAACAAAGGCTGCATTTACCTCCTGACTGCGCCCGACCTGACCTTTTTTCTTGGCATCGGCCTTACGCTTGGCAGTTGGTTCCTCAGTCTTTTCCCCTGCAAAAAGTTGTAAATCAAACCTGAAGGGTTTGAAGCTATGGTTATTATTGTAATGCCCGTAAGACAATTCCAATGTTTCCATACATTTCATTAAACAGCACATCCAAAAACAGTATATAAAACGGGATTGTTATTCCCAGTACAAACAAGCCAATAATAATCTGCATCGGAATACCTACAACAAAGATATTCAGCTGTGGCATTGTACGGGCCAATATGCCCAAGGACACATTGGTAAGCAATATTGCAAAAGTAATGGGCATGGCAATTTTTACCCCTGTAAGGAAAATACCTGCCGTAAAATCAACCATGAGTTCAGCTATGGAGCTGTTATAATTCATCCCCATAATTGGAATGGCATCAAAACTCCGTATGAGGGATGCCAATAAAACATGATGGCCATTGGTAGCCAAAAATACCATCAATGTCAAATAGTATAAAAAGCTGCCGATAAGTGGGTTCTGCTGCCCGGAGGTAGGGTCTATCTCACTGACCACTGAAAAGCCTGCCTGCATATCCATCATTTTACCGCCAAAATTAACGGCCTGTAATGTGACATATGAAACAAAACCTATTGTCCAGCCTATGACCAATTCTGCCAGTACAGCAAGTGAATACCCCGGAATGGACATGGGTGCTTCTATGGCCATCTTCTGGTCTATGACCGGAAACATCACAAGTGAAATGGCAAAAGCGATACCTGCTCGAAAATACACTGGAATATTCTGACTTCCAAAAAAAGGTGCTATCAGGAAAATCCCACTTATCCGGGTCATCATCAACAGGAACACAGCAGCATGATTTTGCAGTAAATCATAAAAATCCACTTACTTTACCTCATCATTTCACATATAGCGGCAGATTCACGAAAACATTCGTAAAGTATTCCACCATAATTCTAAGCATCCATGGCCCGAAAATCAAAATTGCCACAAAAACTGCCACAATTTTCGGAATAAACGCCAATGTCTGTTCCTGAATAGATGTGGTAGCCTGGAACACACTGACCATCAGACCTACCATCAGACCCAGCCCCAGCATTGGTGCAGACACCAGCAATACAACACGCAAAGCCTCCTGCGCCAGCTGTATAACCAAATCTCCCGACATCAAACCATCCCCTATTTAAAGCTGACTATCAATGACTTAATCAACAAATGCCATCCGTCTACCAGGACAAACAGCAAAATCTTAAAAGGTAACGAAATCATTACCGGTGGCAACATCATCATACCCATTGACATAAGGGTACTGGCCACTATCATATCTATTACGATAAATGGAATATATATCATAAAGCCCAGCTGAAAAGCTGTCTTTAATTCGCTTATCATATATGCCGGAATAAGAGTAAAGGTGGAGACCTCCTCCGGCCCTGCAGGGCGCGGTGCATCAGCAAGGTTTACAAACATTGCCAAATCGGCTTCCCTTGTCTGTTTAAACATAAATTCCCGTATTGGTGCAATAGTATTGTCTATTGCCTCCTCCTGGGTTATCTCTCCGGCTAAATATGGCTGTAGTCCATATTCATTGGCCTGACTCCAATATGGTGCCATGATATAAAATGTTAAAAATAGCGACAATCCAATAATCACCATGTTTGGTGGACTGGTCTGCGTGGATAATGCATTACGCAAAAAACCAAGCACCACAACAATTCTGATAAAGGCCGTAGTCATTATCAAAATAGATGGTGCGATAGAAAGGATGGTCAGCACCGCCATAAGCTGCAGGGTAACTGCAACATCCTGGGGCTTATCCGACGATCCTACATCAATATTGACATTTGGTATAATAGGTGCCGCAGAAGCATCACCTATAAAACAAAAAAATAAAAGCAGGCTTACTCCCAAAAAAAGCAGCCGCTGTGGCCTGGTCAAGCTTCACAACCCCTATCTTCTCCGTTTTATACTGTCCTTAATAAAGGAAGGTATCCTTTTTGTCATCTGGTCCAGTGTCGACAGCTGGCTGGCAAATATACTATCGTCTATTGGCTGAATTATGGACTGCCTTCGCAGCCGTTCAATCTCCTCAGGATCAGTCACTTCACCCAATAATGTCACCTGATGATCCGTAACTCCCAACATCAGGGTTTTACCGCCTAATTCCACAACACAAACCGATTTATTTGGTCCCAATGGCAAATGCTCCAAAATCTTGCCACCACTTTGACCGGTAGCATTGGCAAACCTCCCGCCTAAAAATTTAGACGCAAAATATGCCATGACAACCACAAAGGCAAACACAGCCAAAAGACTGATTAAATATGCCAATGTTGACCACCATGACATTTGAGAAGGTTGTGGATCGGTATTCTCATAACCAGCTAGATATCCACCATTATTAGCCGAATCAGCTGCCGCCAGACAATCCGGCGACAGCACTGATAACACCAATATAAATATACATAGGACAGATGCCATGGAGCAGAAATGACTCCAGTTCTTCATCAGCCAACTGCTTTGCGAACGGCTTCAAGAACACGATCTGCCTGGAATGGCTTTACAATAAAATCACGGGCTCCGGCCTGAATTGCTTCAATAACCATAGCCTGCTGACCCATTGCAGAACACATAACAATTTTTGCATTTGGATCTATTTTCCTTATTTCTTTTACGGCGCTGATACCATCCATCTCAGGCATGGTAATATCCATAGTAGTAAGATCTGGCTTCAGCTCCTGATACTTCTCCAGAGCCTTCATACCATTCTCAGCCTCTCCAACGACTTCATAACCATTCTTTGATAAAATGTCCTTTACCATCATTCTCATGAATGCCGCATCATCTACTACTAATACTCTTACTGCCATTTGTCATCTCTCCTCATTAATATTCTCATATCCTGAATTGAAATATTATCTACTTATACTACTCTTATTATATTATATATTAAACATTTCGATTTAACAAGTACTACCAAGCCCATCAAAGCTTCTATCCAACAACGCAGGCATTAAGCCACAGGCTGTACTCATGAAATGTCGAGCCATAACCCATATCGTAAAATTGTCAGGCAGCGCCCAACTAAATCACAGGCTTTGTACTCTTTCCAAAGGACTTACAATCTCAGTAATACGAACGCCGAAGTTTTCGTCAATTACTACGACTTCACCCTTTGCAGTCAACTGACCATTGACATGAATGTCTACAGGCTCACCAGCCAATTTATCCAGTTCAATGATTGAACCAGTGGAGAATTCCAGAATCTCCTTAATTGATTTCCGGGCCCGTCCAAGTTCTACAGTAACTTGCAGCGGTACATCCTGAATGAGACTTATGTTGGCTGTATTGGCCTCAACCGGTTCATTAGTAAGCGGTGCAAACTGCGCACTCTGAACCGGAACGCCTGCCCCAACCACTGCAGATTGTGCATATTGTGCAGGTGGAGCATATATTGGCTGGCCTCCAGGAGGAGGTGCCATCATTGGTGGAGCCTGAGGTGGCGGAGCCGGAGCTGGTGCAGGAGCCGGAGCTGGTGCTGCAGCCGGGGCAGGTGCCGGTGCCGGAGCCGGGGCAGCTGGTGCTGGTGCCGGTTCTGGTTCTTCTTCAGGCTGTGCCCCACCATTAATCAGGAACTCAACCATTTCCTTGGCTACATCCAACGGAAGAATCTGCATGATCTCACTATCAATAAGACCGTCAACTTCCATGCGGAATGATATCTTTGCAACCGGAGCATTTTCTCCCAGGATAGAATCAACTTCATTGTTTTCCCCAGTCCCGAAGTCAACAAGATTTACCTTCGGAGGTGAAATATCAATTTTCTTGTTGAACATGGTAGACAATGACGTTGCCACTGTCCCCATCATCTGATTCATGGACTCGCCAACGGCACTCATATGTATTTCATTGAGCTCCTGTGGCGGATTAAGACCATCATTACCCATCATCAAATCGGCAATGATTGAAGCATCCTGTGCCTGTATGGCCAGAATGTTGTTACCATTAATACCAATAACATAACCAACTTCAACCACCAAATATGGCATTGGATATTCATCCTTGATGGTCGCAATGGTATCTAGCTTAACAGTCGGTGTGGTAATATTAACCTTATGACCCAAAAGTACGGACAATGTTGTTGCCGCACTCCCCATTGAAATATTACCAATCTCTCCTAAAGCATCTTTCTCTATATCTGAAAGCATACTCCCTGCTTCAGCATCGGAAGAAGCCGGTGCAGCCTCAGTAGGCTCTGGATCACTGCTAGAAGGAGCTCCACCACCGTTCATCAGCGCATCAATCTCCTCCTGTGTAAGTGCATCACCCATTAGTGCCTTCATCTCCTTCCGTAATCAATCGTGTAATTTGGACAGCCGCTTTTTTGCCGGCTGTACCTGGTCGGCAATAGAATTTAGTATTATTGCCGATTATACATTTCAGTTCATCATCAACCTTCGTATCAAGCTGTAATACATCTCCATAACTCAGCGACAGGAACTCACGAACTGAAATGTCAAATTGTCCCATTTGTATGATAACAGGGACCTTTGTCTTTCTAAGCTTCTTTTGAATCATTTCTTCATGTTCCGGGTGCTCTTCCTTGGAAAGGTTAGCCGCAACCCAGAAAGTGGTAGTCAGCTTTGACATAATCGGTTCAAGAACCAAATATGGAATACATATATTCATAAAGCCTTCCACAGAACCAATTTTAGTTTGAAGCGTAATGATAACAACCATATCACTAGGTGGAACTATCTGGGCAAACTGCGGGTTTGACTCCATTGCTTCCATCTTTGGATTGAACTGAACAACATTAAACCAAGCTTCCCGCAAATGTCCCAAGGCTTTATCAAAAATCCTCCTGATAACAGCCTCCTCTATTTCCGTCAAAACCCGTGACTTGATGGTATTCTCTCCCTGCCCACCGAAAACACGGTCTATAATAGAAAACGCAATACCGGAATTCATCTCCATGATGATATTTCCCTTTAAAGGTGGTACTGCCAAAATTCCAATAACACTAGGGTTTGAAAGCGATTGAACAAACTCTTGATATGTCAACTGCTCAACTGACGCAACTTCAACAGAAACAAGTGCACGCAGGTATGTGGACAAATATGTGTTGAATAACCGCGCAAAGTTGTCATGCAGCATATTTAATGTTCTGATCTGATCCTTAGAGAACTTATCCGGGCGCTTAAAGTCGTAAGATTTAACCTTTTTTTGGTTTTCTTCCTTTTGCATCTCTTCAGCATCTGCTTCACCGGAAGCAAACTGCGCCAGTAGTTTATCTATTTCAGATTGCGATAATACATCATCTGCCAAGCTTCATCCCCCTTTCCTTCTCATATTCAAAAGTATATATAGTAATGTATATCATTTATTGAAGCATAAAGCTGGTGATATATACATCAAAAACACTGCCTTCACCCAACGCCTTATTGACCTCTGCCTTTAGCTTCGCCTTGAGGTCATCCTGCTTGTTGGCATCCAACTCTTCAATCTTTATTGTGCGAAGAATCTGTAGGGTTGAATCCATAATTTTGGTTTCAGCCATTGGAACAAGCTTTCCTTCCTTAACAATTTCTTCTTTCTCAGGATTTAATTCCATTACAATACCAATCTTGAGGAACCTGCTGGCTTTTATTCCGCCAACATTTACAATCAGGCCCTCTTTAGGGTCACCCAGCTTTACAAACACGCCAGGATCATGATTTTTCACTTCTCCACCAGAAACACTGCCACCTGTATTAACAAGCTGTGTCGTAATAAAGTAGGCTATAGTGCCTGATAACAAGAATCCAATAACTATAAGGACAACAACTATCAGTATAGGAGAAAGTTTTTTTGACTTCCCTGCTTCAGGTGCCTGCTCTTCAGTCTTCTCTTCATCAGCCATTGTATGTCACTCCTTTGTTTTTATCTATATCATTGATAAAGGAAAGTTTATCAAAATATATTCAATATCTTTATTGTAACAATATTAGACCAAAATACAACTATTTATAGCAAATAATATATAACATTAGACTATTAGACTATGTCCTTAAATAATCATTTAAAAATGGCACGCTTATATTTCATCACCATGCGCACCACATCTTCCATATCTTCCTCAACAATAAGCTTTTTGCCATTAGTAAGAGTGATTACAGTATCTGGAGTTTCCTCAATTGTTTCTATAATTTCTGCGTTTAGGATAAATTCCCCTTTTTTACTCTTATCAGAGTTAAACTTTGTAAGCTTAATCATCATAAGCTCCCCCTCATTCAAATTCTGCCATTTATTGGCAGGTGCCAGTGGGCACCCACCAACAAACAGCATTTAAAATTTCAATTATCTCTTCATGTTAATCAGTGTTTCCAGCAGCTCATCTGATACTGTGATGATCTTGGAGTTTGACTGGAATCCACGCTGGGTAATAATCATGTCACTGAACTCATTGGCTACATCAACATTAGACATTTCCAAGGCAGAGGCAGTAATGGTTACACCAAAGCCACTGGAGGTTCCCACATTAGGAGTTCCGGAGTTTTGGGACTCCAAATAGAGGGAATTACCATTCTTGGTGAGACCTGAAGCATTAGTAAACTGTGCAACAGCAATCTGAGCCTCCTGGCGAAGCACACCATTGGTATAGGTACCATAAACAATACCTGACTTATCAATGCTTACACTCTCCAAGGTACCGGCAGCATACCCATCAGCCTCAGCATTAATGGTGCTGGAATTTGCGTACTGGGTAAGATTTGCATAAGTTACGGTCACGCTCTGATCAGCTGCTCCATTGGTATATGTTAGTTTCATGGTACCTGTACCGCCGGTACTGGTATCAAATGCTCCTTCTGATGTAAACGGAATAGTAGTATCAGTCATGGTTATTGTAGTGGTAGTACCATCATCTTCAGTTATTTTCAAATAAGGATCACCGGAAGTAGGATAAGTAGCACCACTGAGCTTTGCCAACCATTTATCAGCACCTGTTTTTTCAACAGTCACCGGAACAACATGCTTTGCCCCCAAGGAATCATAAACATTCACTGTTGTCGAAATTGGTACGCTATGCCCAACAGTATATGTACCTGATGTTACAGTCAGATTAGTGCCATCAGAAAGGGTCAGCACTGCAGATACATTATTGGTACCATCAATAGTGGCCTCAGTAGGCGAGGATGTACTTCCATCACTTGCAGTTACTGTCATACTCTCAATAGTTGGCGTAGATGCATTTAAATTGTTTATGTAATCGATAGACTCCGTCTGAGCCGAAGGCATGGACTTGCCGGCACGAACAGTAATATTTGATATACCTCCATTGGTATTAATAGCATCATGCTCAGTTACAGAATTGTTCATAAATCCCTGGACATATAGTCCATCAGAATTTACGAAATTACCATCTGCATCAAACAAGAACGCACCATTACGGGTATAGTAGGTCTGGTTGCCCTGCTGAACTATAAACAATGCATTACCGGACAAGCACAAATCTGTGTTCAGGCCGGTGCTCTGTACCGAACCATCCTTAAAGTTTACATCAATGCTTGACATTACTGATCCAAGACCAATCTGCTTTGGGTTTGTACCGGCCAATGTACCATTGGCTGCGGAAGCCGAGGTCAGAGTCTGGCTCAGGGAGTCAGCAAAATTTACACGGCTGGATTTAAAGCCGGTGGTATTTACATTGGAAATATTGTTACCGATAACATCCATACGAGTCTGATGATTTTTGAGTCCGGATACACCGGAAAAAAGTGAACGCATCATAATGAATCAATCTCCTTTTCTTTGTCTGATGCGGCTATTGTGAAAAGACATCAGTCAGTCAGTCTTTCAAGCTCTCCTAAAAAGGTCCAAGCTGTTCACGCTATTGTGTTTTAACGGGCTTTTGTCCGTTATATTATCGCCGCACTGTCAATATTTGTAAATATATTTTCCCTTGCACTAGATCCATCCATGGCAGTAATTACAGTCCTATTGGCAACACTGACAACCAATGCGGTATCGTTCATGTAAATGAGTGATTCCCTGGCGCCCTTTTGTGCCATCCTTGCTACAGTATCATCCAGCTTTTTTAAATCCTGTTCACTGAAATTTAAATTGCGGTTTTCCAAACGCTGCATGGCGTGATTGGAAAATATCACCTTATTTGAGGTTTTCTGCAATATATCAGCAAAGGAAGCACCTGTTACGGCAGTTGTATTAGTCCTGCCTGTAGCCTGGCTGTGACTGGAATTTCCCACGGGCAAAATCTGTTGTGACGGAAAAAGTATTCTTGAGTCACTCATATTTGCCTCCAAAAAAACTTATACACTATCGCCAACCCTGGTCAGATTTGAAATGTCAACCTTGGTGGCGTATTCAGTACCACTTGCATCCTTAACAGAAGCAATTATGGATGGTGAACCGTCAGAAATGCTGACACCGGTAATGGTTCCCTCATATTTGATACCATCAACCTGCCACTGTGCATTCTTGCCAATCATCCCGCTAAGCTGACCTACCAAAGTAGATGAATCGATGTTTTCCACCAAAGTGTACACATCCTCCAGCTTGCTGGCAACATTGGTCATCTGCTCCAATGAGGAATACTGTGCCAACTGAGCAAGATACTCGGTATTATCCATAGGTGAAAGTGGATCCTGATATTGCATCTGGGTTACCAGCAGAGAAAGGAATGCATCCTTATCCAATTCACTTTTCTTCCCCACTTCAGATGAGGAAACTCCCATCTTCTTCTGGTATTCATCGTAATCATAGGTAACACCATCTACTGTAATGGTATTTAAAGAACTTCCCATAGTTTAATCTCCTTTCTAAAATTATACTGTGTAATCAACACCGTCAGAAATCTTATTGCCTTCGCTGTCACGAATTACCTCGACCGCGTTATTTACCGGCTCAGCTGCCAGGCTTTCCACATCATCCTCAAAATCCTTCAGGTCAATTTTCTGAGTTCTGATTTTTTGCTGTTCCTGCTGCTGGTAATAGCCCTGACTTTGTCCCTCCGGAAGCTGTCCATCGGCTAATCCCGTCTGGACCTCAACACTGTCGACCTTGATTCCCTGCTCGTTAAGGTCTTTTTGCAGCTGAATCATGGAAGTTTCAAGCAACGCCCTTACCTGAACATTATCGGTATGGAAGGTTGCGGTAACACCGCCATTGCTGTTTACTGCGACCTTGAGAGTAAGATCTCCAAGATGTCTAGGATTGAGCTTGATTACCATTTCTGTGTTCTCTGCAGTTCTCAGTAATCTGGCCTGCTGAACAATCTGTTCATTGATGTTGTAATCGGCTCGTGGCTGATTAACTGCCTGTGGTGATTCTACCTGCGCATTATTTTCCAACACTATGTTTCCGGCAACTGATGGATTCGCCATCTGTGCTGAATCAATCTGTTGGTTAAATGCCACCGGTTCATCTACCTGCCCTATCTGCCCATCCGGCAAAGTCTGGGCTACTGCCTGCTGGAAATTTTGTGGTTGTCCCTGTGAAGCCCCCTGGTCTCCAAATCCTGATAAATCCCTGGCAGTACTGTCAACAGTCATGGTTACTTCTTGTCCAAGGAGAGTATTCATCTCCTCAATAACAGAGGTATTCCCCACTTTCTGATTAACAGTAGCCATTGTGCGGGCGGCTGCCTGTCCCACTACAGCCTGGTCCTGCAACTGATATTCAGTGCCATCAGTCTGTACCGGTTGAGAACTATTGTCCTGAGGTGTACGGTTTACAAACCGCTTACCAGCCAATACTGCCAGCATTTGCTGCTCATTTGTCATAGCTGCAGATTGCTGTGCCTGGGTCTCATTAACACTTCCTGATTCCTTGGCAACCTGTACTGTCGGATTCAACAAGGCTTCGATAGTTTTAGGCTGTGGATTTTCAAGCGTTCCTTTCAGAGCAGTCTGAACAGTTTGCTGTACATCAATCTGATCAGCATTAGCTCTGGCAGCATTCTGCTGTACACTTGTTGCCACACCAGGCTCACCCTGTCTGTTTGCTGGATCTGCCTGCTGCATCTCCGGCATCTGACTGGTTTCGCCAGCTTCCGGTTGAACCTGCTTCAAAGAAACACTTCCTGCCTTTTCAGCAGTCATTGTCACTACCTTTTCAGCAGTCATTGTCACTACCTTTTCAGCAGATGCAACATTATCAGCATTTAACACATTGACCGCTTCGTTCACTGCGCTTTCAACCTGACCGGAAAGGGTGACTGCCTCAACCTTATCACTGATATTCACTTCCCCGGTTACCTCAATACTCTTGGCATTGTCAGTTACCGGTGCAAAATATGTTGTCAGTTCGGCCATTGGCATTTGTACCAAAACATTCTCTGCTTCAATATCAGTAATATCTGACGGTTCAGCATCTTTTACATCAACCTCAGTCATATCGCTGTCAGCATCAGTTTTGGCTGTCTCAACCACCTCTGCGGAGGAATCCCCTTTTACTTCAGCTTTGCTTTCGGCAGGCACGGCTTCATTCGTAGCAACAGCATTTTCTTCAGGCTGCACAGCTGCAGATGTCTTATCATCGGCGACAGCATTCTTTAATTCAGAAGAAAAATTCTTGTCGGAATGCCCCCCAACATTGCTGCGACCATCCACTGACGACGCGTTGACTGGTTTAGCTCCTGGTCCTGCAACAGCCGGTGCTGTTGTAAAAAGGTTTGCACTTACATTAGTTCCCATATATTCACCTCCTTTTAAAATAATAATATATGATTATCCACCTGGTAGGTGGCAAATCAACTATTAGCAAGATTATCCTAGCATAAAATTATTAAAGCATCATTAAGGTTCTTTATTCTGATTTTGATCGTTAATAGCAGGATTCTGCATTACCCTCTTCGGCAGTCCATTATACATCACCTTGGTAATATTGGCTGCCCTGTCAGTATCAAATTTGGTAAGCACCTGAGAAACCTGGGATTCATCCATTCTCTGAAGTATGGATATTACAATATCATCATCCATACCCTCCAGAATTTTTGCTGCATCCTCCGGCTTCATCTCATTATATAATCTGGCCAGCTTGGACACACGCTTTCGTTCAGCTGCCTGTCTTTCCTTGGTCTGTTTTTCAATTTCCTCCTTGGAAAGCACTACCGGCTTTGAATTTTTGCTTTTTTTCTTGTCCTCAGCCTTTGGTTCAGTTTTGGACACCGCCTCATCAACTGAGGAGGATTCCTGCCCTGCCGGCTTAACAAAATATTCGCCAATTATCGGCATGTTATATAATTCATACTTCTCATTTATGTCATTGGAATCAATCAGCTTAAAATAAATCCCTATAAAGAACCCGGCAATTACCAATATAATCAATACAATTAACATGATGAGAATTTTCAATATTTTTTTGAATTTTCCCGGCTTTTTGCCAGAATCCTCAAGCTCTTCGTTCTCGTCCATCAAATTCACCCTATATAAATATTATCGATAAATGTCCAGCACCTTATTAACATAATTTTGGGTCTCCTGATAAGGTGGAACTCCATCATAATCCTTAACAGCCTTCGGACCTGCATTGTATGCTGCCACAGCCTTTTTGACATCTCCATTGAAGGTATCCAGCATCTGCTTTATATATTTGGTGCCGCCTTCAATATTCTGCTGCCTGTTATATGGATCAACTCCCAAGGAAGCGGCGGTATCAGGCATAAGCTGCATAATTCCTATTGCTCCCGCCGAAGAAACAGCTGACTGCCTGCCCCCGGATTCCGTTTGAGCTACCGCTGCTACAAGCCTTGGATCAACATTATACTTTGCTGCAGCAGTATTGATTATACTGCCTATATCACCATCCAGACCTGATGAGGCGTTAACTGGGCTGTCAGCTTTTGCAGGATTCAGCTTTCCCTCTGCGGCCTTCAGTTCAGCAGCAAAAGTGTTGTTTCCGGCTGAATTGGCATTATACGCCTTCTTGGCAATGCCAAAACGGTCATTCAGTTCATTAATACGCTGGACTACACTCTCCAGCCCTTCTATTCGCATCATGATAAATCACCACCAAAACTTCAATAACAGCTGTTATCCCATATTCCTGAAATAAAGCTGTCCGCCTATTTCATCCAATAATTTCTGTTCCTCAAAAAGCACCTCAGCCATATACTGCTGATATCTCTTTTCCTTCAGCTGTTCAATGCTCTTAAGCTTATTCATTATTTTCACCAGTTCCTGCATCCGTTTTGTTCGTTCTGACTGACACTCCATAATGTAATGCTGCTGGTGTTCAATCTGTTCACGCTTCCAATTAAAGAAGCTGTTGTATGTCATCAATGTTCCCAGAGTGATTGTACCCTTGCTCGTCAGGGCATCATAATCCTTATGTCCCTGAGCCATCTGTTCCAATAGCTCCACCAGGTGAGCTCTGGCCTCTTCCAGCTTTTTGGTCGCTGCAGCAAGTTCCACCTGGGCCTGTTCCTTATTCATTTTAGTAACCTTCAATAAGGTTTCCAGCTGAAACTTAAACTTTTTCATGGGGCTTTACCTCAAATAGCTTCAAGGCGCTTTATTGTATCATCAAAGCTCTCAACTTCAAATACACCCTGGCACAAAAATTCATTTATTTTATCTATCTTTTCTACGGCCTCATCGATTTTTGCACTGGAGCCCTTAACATACGCACCTATATGAATCAAATCCTCAGCCTCTTTATAAACTGCCATCAGAGCCCTAAGATTTCTGTTGGCATTCATATGCTCATCAGGAACTACAGCTGACATAACACGACTGACACTGCTAAGCACATCAATCGCAGGAAAATGATTTTGTGCGGCGATGTTTCTCGATAAAACAATGTGCCCGTCAAGAATACTGCGCACAGCATCAGCTATAGGTTCATTCATGTCATCACCATCAACCAAAACCGTGTATATTCCGGTTATTGAACCCTTTTCACTAGTACCTGCCCGCTCCAAAAGCCTAGGGAGCAGAGCAAAAACTGATGGTGTATAGCCTCTTGTTGCCGGTGGTTCACCGACTGTCAAACCAACCTCACGCTGGGCCATTGCAAAACGCGTAACAGAATCCATCATCAAAATAACCTTACGGCCCTGATCCCGGAAGTATTCAGCAATTGCAGTGGCAGTCATGGCCCCTTTGATACGCACTAATGCAGGCTTATCAGAGGTAGCAACAACAACAACAGAACGCTTAAGGCCCTCTTCTCCAAGATCTCGTTCAATAAATTCCTTGACCTCACGGCCACGCTCTCCCACCAGGGAAATAACACTTATATCAGCTTCAGTATTACGGGCTATCATACTCAGCAAAGTGGATTTGCCAACACCACTTCCTGCCATGATTCCAATACGCTGTCCCTGACCCATGGTAATCAGGCCGTCAATTGCCCTGACTCCAACATAAAGGGACTCCTGAATAACAGGTCGGTCCAACGGTGCAGGCGGATCAGCCTGTAACGGATACTCCTCACGGCAGAGGATTGGGCCCTTGCCATCTATGGGATTTCCCAAACCATCAATGACCCTGCCCAAAAGCTCTGGCCCAACCTTAACCTGAAGCACCTTTTGCGCCGAAACTACTTCACAGCCCGGACCTATGCCCTTTGAGTCCCCCAGGGGCATCAACAGCACAAACCCATCTCTAAAGCCAACGACCTCAGAAGGAACAGGTTCCACACCCTCAAAATGCGATTTAACATAGCACAGCTCTCCCATGCTGACATTTGGTCCCTGACATTCAATTACCAGACCTACCATCTGCACAACCTTGCCAATCATTTTCATTGATTTGCAGTTTTCAATCGCATCAGTAAATTTTTTCAGGTTGATATCCATTACTTCATAACATCCCTAATTGACTGTTTTATTAACTCAAGCTGCGTGGACAGCTTGGCATCTACTGTACCATTAGGCGACTCAATCACACAGTCACCGACCTTTAAGGTTTCATCAGATACTATGGACAGTTCAGCCTTCCCTTCCATACTGGCCAAATATTCAGACCGGGCCATGATAACAAGTTCATACACATCAGGAGCCACCCTGATTTCAACCTGCGGCTGATCCTTGACCTTCTGTATGGCATTTTGCACCAGGGGCAAAACCATCTGTGGCATATCTATAAAATGCTGCGGTATCACCTTATCAGCGATACTCATTACCATTTCAGCTATGGTATTTTCTGCTTTGGTAACATATTCCAAGGCTTCTTCCTGAGCGGCTTTTATTGTGCGCTCTGCCTTGTCGTTTGCATCCAAAATAATCTGATGCTGCTCCTGCTGGATTTTTTCAAAGCCTTCAGCCTTGCCTGCCTCGAAGCCTTCCTGATGTCCGGCTTCCCTGGCCTCTTCTTTTATTTTATCAGCTTCCTGCTTTGCTTCCTCCAATATTTTTTCAGCTTCAGCTTTAGCTTCCTGTTTTATGATTTCGCTGGCAATCTGAGCATCCTTTAACTGTTGTGCTGCCTGTTCTTCCTTCTTCCGGATGTTTCGCATGATATTATCACGGGTCTCATCATCCATTTCCACAACTTCAACTTCAGGCTTCTCAAACTTTGGAGTATCAACGATACGCGGATCCTCCTGCCAAACTACGCCTTTCAGAACCCTAGACAATCATTTCGTCACCCTTTCCACGGGAAATAACAATTTCACCCTTCTCTTCCAACCGGCGGATGACATTTACAATCCTCTGCTGAGCTTCCTCAACATCGCGGATTTTAACAGGTCCCATGTATTCAATTTCCTCACGCAGCATATCACCTGCTCGTTTGGACATATTCTTGAATACCTTGCCCTGAACATCCTGATTGGTCGCCTTGAGTGCCAAGGAAAGATCCTTGGTGTCCACCTCGCGGAGTACCATCTGCAAGGAACGATCGTCGATCATTACGATGTCCTCAAATACAAACATGAGCTTCTTGATTTCCTCGGTAAGCTCTGGATTATCAACCTCTAACTGCTCAACAATGCCCTTTTCAGTGGTACGGTCAACGCGGTTGAGGACTTCAACAATAGCCTTGACACCGCCGGCATCTGTAAAGTCCTGAGTAACAAGTGCTGACAGTTTACGCTCCAACACCCTCTCAACTTCACGCAAAACATCCGGGGATGTACGGTCCATAATTGCTATTCTCTTGGCAACCTCAGCCTGTCTGTCCTGTGGCAGGGATGTCAAAATCGTAGCTGCCTGATCAGGATCAAGATAAGCCATTATCAGTGCTATAGTCTGAGGATGCTCATTCTGTATAAAGTTAAGGAGCTGGCTCGGATCGGTTTTATGAAGGAAATCAAATGGTCTGACCTGCAAGCTCGTGGTCAGACGGCTGATTATCATAGAAGCCTTCTCCGCACCCAATGCCTTTTCCAAAACATTCTGTGCATATTCCAGACCACCAGATGACAGATAATCCTTCGCCATAGCCATCTGATAAAACTCTTTGATAACAGCCTTTTTCTGTTCATGGGAAACCTGCTTCTGATTGGCAATTTCCAATGTCAGTTTCTCAATTTCCTCATCATTCATATGCTTAAACAGCATAGCAGAATATTCAGGACCGAGCGTTATAAAAAGCACAGCTGCCTTTTGTTGATTTGTCAATTCTGGTTCTTTATCACCATACATATCCATTGTCATCATTCCTCCGACAGCCAAGTCTTAACAAGCAAAGCAACCTCTGCAGGCTTGTTGCGAATGAGTTCTTCGATGACCTGACGCTCGTTGAGGTGTTCCTGCTCCTCCTCTGTGAGCTCTTCCGGCTCAACCTCACCGGACTCAATAGCAGCAGCACGCTCCTCCATCAAACGCTGTCTCTCTTCCTCTTCCAGTCTTGCCTGCTCTTCTGCAGCTTCTCTTGCCAAGCGTTCCATCTTGCGCTTTCTCATAATTATGAAGCCAACGATCAATGCGATAATCAATACTACCAAAGCTATGGCAATATACATATTCCTGGCCTGGCGATCCTTTTCTGCCTGTTCCTCAGCTGCACGCTTGTCAGCAAGCTCAGTACTAAATGGCAACGGCTCAACCGATACGGTATCACCACGCTCCTGGTCAATGCCAACGGCCGAGGAAACAGAACGCATAATGCTTTCCTGCTGTGCCGGAGTGATATCGTCATTAACCAATACAGCTATGTTGACACGACGGATAGACCCAGGAGAAGCAACTGTCTTCTCCTTTGCTTCATTTATCTCATAATTTTTGGTAGTTTCCTTCTTTGAATAATTGGCATTGGTATTATTATCAACAGCCACATACCCTGGAACATTTGACTGGGTTCCTGCCGGACCACCAGGAGCATTTGATGTTCCGTTATAGGACTCATTTACAGTCTGCTCGCTGCGGATAATACCTGATTCATCTACTACAGGAGTAAATGTCTGCTTATCAGTCTGACGCTGATCAAAATCCAATTCGACATTAACGCGCACATAAGAACGCCCCTCGCCTAAAGCCTGATCAAGCAAGGTCTGAACATTCTTCTGCATCCGGTCCTGAACCTTACGGGTCATCTCCAGCTGTGTCAATGTCTGCATACTTACATTATTTTCTTCATCGTCATCAGGGTCATTAAGAATCTTACCGGTCTCATCCACAACGGTGATATTCTCCGGTAACAATCCCTGGATACTCCTTGAGGCAAGGTTTACAATTCCCTTAATCTCTTTTTTATTTAACTGGGTATTAGGTTTCAGCTTCAACATTATAGAAGCTGTCGCCGGCTTTTCATTTTTCTTATAAAGGCTGTCTTCCGGAAGGACAATGTGAACCCTGGCCTTTTCAACGGCCTCAATCTGTTCAATTGTTCTTGTCAGTTCTCCCTGAAGTGCCTGCAGGTAATTAACCCGGTTCTGAAACTCGGTAACTCCCAGTTTGCTATCATCAAATATCTCAAAGCCCTTATTGCCATGTGGCAGGCCCTCAGTCGCAAGGTTCAACCGAGCTTCATGGACATCTGCAGCCGGGACCAGAATAGTTGTCCCCTGCTTTGTTTCCTGAACCTCGTAAGAAACCTTATTTTCCTTCAGCTTTGCAGCGACCTCACCAGCATCCTTTGTTTCCATATTGGTAAACAACGGCACCATATCAGGCTTGCCACCATACATAAAGCTACCAGCTAAAATAAGAATAAGTATAAGTACTACACCGCCAATAGCCATGTAATGCTGTCTCTTGGTAAGCTTATTCCAAAGCTGAAGGTATTTTTCTTTCCACTCGCCCATCATCTCAATCCCTTCACCATGGTTTGCTTATAAATTCAAGAAATTAGACCTGCATGCGCATAATTTCCTGATAAGCTTCCACGGCACGGTTTCTAACCTGAAGGGTGAGCTGTAAAGCAATATCAGCTTTTTCAGCAGCAACAACAACCTGTGATATATCTTCAACCTGTCCGGCTGCCAAAGCTGCATTCATTTTTTCTGATTCTTTTTCCAACGCATTGACATTGCCAAGAGCATCTCCAAGATATTCTCCGAAGCTCTTGACTACAGGAGGTTCCTTACTTTCTCCCAAATGGCTCTCAGCATGCATAGACACCGGTGTCATTTGTAATGTCTCTATCTGCATCATGTCACCTCATTTATTTACTTATATTCAAGGCCTGTGAGGCCATACTCTTTGCTGCATTAATTGTGGTTACATTGGCTTCATAAGCACGGGATGCCGTGATCATATCAACCATCTCGTTGACAATATTCACATTTGGCAATTCCACATAACCATCTGCATTGGCATCAGGATGCGCCGGATCATAAACCATTTTCCCCATGCTGTTGTCTTCCATAATGCCAACTGCCCTTACACCGTCACCGCTCTTTTTGCCGAACTCGCTCTTGGATATCTCCCCGGCGAGGACCCTGGCAAAATTCTTATTGTGCATTTCCCTTGGTTCAAATACTACAAACTTACGCTTGTAAGGCGTTCCCTTCTCGGTTCTGGTAGTGTTGACATTAGCTATATTATTGGATATAACATCCATTCTGAGACGCTCCGCCGTCAGTCCCGAAGCAGCAGCATCTATACCACCAAACATACTCATAATAATCGTTCTCCAATCTATATATGCTTATGAATCTTATACATCAGCCATATCTTTTCAACCAGAATTATCACTTACTGGTAATTGTAGTCTTAATCTTTTGTATGTAGCCACCCATTTCCTTGGCCATCGCATTAAAGTAAATCTGATTCTTGGCCAGGTTAGCCATTTCCTTGTCGATGTCAACATTGTTCTTATCGACTCTCATGGAAGTTGTATCCTGCATTTCCACGACCGGAGCAGCCTTGCCACCTACAGGCTGAGGCAAATGCCTGTCATTAGTCCTGACCATCTTCAGCTTATTATCGTTTTCACCATAGCCAAGCTCTTTGGCTAAAAGGCTTTCAAAAACCACATCGCTTTTTTTGAAGCGAGGTGTATTTACATTTGCTATATTATTGCTTATAACCTCTTGTCTGAGATTTGCCGCAGCCATTCCCCGCGACAAATAATCCATGGTAGATGAGTTAACAATATGCTCTAACATCAGCATGACCCTCTCTGTAGAAATCTATCAAAATTTTATTCATTTGCACACAAAACGACCATTTTAAATGACAATATCCTTTTATACTCATTTTATCATCATTATAGCATTTTAAGAAGAAATATTAACATTTTTTAAAAAAAAAAATGAATGTTATGACTTTTTGCCTACCGACAAGGATTAATTATCCATTACTTTTGTCACAATTTTTGTTAAAAAAAAGCAGGGCAATCTCTTATAAAGCTCCCTGCATTGAAAAAATCCATATGTTTTAAACTTAAAATCCAATATACCTAAAAATTATTAACTTTTTTCATTTACATAATTCTTTTATCAAGGACACCCTATCCCAAACAAAATCATGCGATAAAAGCGAAAATAACTTACCCTTTGGCCTAATTTTTTCCTGGATCCAGGATTAATTTTTCCTTGGCCATTTCTGCTATACCTTCTATCAGGTAATCATTCAAAATACTTATATGCGTCCCCTTCATTCCCTGGGATTCAGGAAATACCACCCCGGCCGATGCCAGCTTACGAAGGGCATTGACAATTACCGACCTGGTTATGCCCAGCTTATCGGCAATCTTTGATGCGTTTACTACACCCACCTTACCATCCAGTTCAGCAAAGATGTTGACCGTTGCCACAGCCTCAGAAAATGACAATGTGCGAAGGGCCATTTTTACATGAGCCCGCTGCTGATTTTCTTCCTGATTCTTGCGTGCCTGGTCATGGAGCATTTCCATTCCAACAACTGCAGCACCGTATTCAACAAGCAACAAATCATCATTGGTAAAGTCTTCATTATATCTGGCCACTATCAATGTCCCAATGCGCTCACCCACACCGTATATCGGCACAATAGTGGTATTTTTTCCATGGAATTTACATGGTGTCTCCGAATCATCCACAAAAGCACACAGGCCTGATTTTGACCTGAGATTTGCCGAGGTTTCATCTATTTTATTAAGCCAGTTGACATAATGCCGCGGAAATTTTTTTACAGCCACTACATTATCCACCATCAGACTGCATTCGAAATCGTCCTGGAATGCATATCCCTGAATTTCTCCTTCAATGTTTACAATATATGTATTGGCATCGATAACATTACTCAGGACAGTTGCTATCTCCTTGTATTGCACATTGTGAAACCGTTGCAGCACTCTATTTATTTTTCTCGTTTTCTCCAAAAGTGTTGCCATTGTTTATCCTCCCACAAGTCATTTGTTCTCATGGTGTATATTCTATCATAAAAATTAAAAATAATCACAAAATTTGTGATTATTTTTAATTTTTTATTTATTTTAACAAAATTTAAACGGTCTTAAAGAATGAACTGACTCACATCCTGGTTAACAACAATTTCCGCCAAGGCTTCATCCACATATTTTTCATCGACAACCACATGCTTTTCTTCCATATCAGGGGCCTCGAAGGACAGATTCTCCAACAGCTTTTCCAAAATTGTATGCAGACGCCGGGCTCCAATATTCTCATTTTGATTGTTAACATCACAAGCCAGCTTGGCCACCCGTTCCACAGCTCCGTCAGTAAACTCGAGGTCTATCCCCTCAGTTCCCATAAGAGCCTTGTACTGTTTAATCAAAGCATTTTGCGGTTCAGTCAATATCCGTTTGAAATCATCCTTATCCAGGGCAGTAAGCTCCACTCTTATCGGAAAACGCCCCTGCAGCTCCGGTATAAGGTCAGATGGTTTGGCAATATGAAAAGCACCGGCAGCAATAAAGAGAATATGATCTGTTTTGACCGGTCCATATTTGGTCATAACCGTAGAACCTTCAACGATTGGCAGTATATCTCTCTGCACGCCTTCACGGGAAACATCAGCCCCACCGTGATTACCGCTGGATGCTACCTTGTCTATTTCATCCAGGAAGACAATACCACTGTTTTCAGCCAGACTGATTGCTGCTTCAGTTACCTCTTCCATATCAACAAGCTTCATGGCCTCTTCCTGCTTGAACAGCTTGCGGGCATTCTCCACTGTAACCTTACGCTTACGGTGTTTTTTCGGCATCATGCTTCCCAACATATCCTGGAGATTGTCCCCCATGCCTTCCAGGGATGACCCCGCAAACATTCCTACAATCGGCTTGTTGGTATCCTCTACATCAATTTCAATCAACTTATCTTCGTATTCACCGGCCAACAGCTTTTTGCGGCACCATTCACGACCGGCCTGATACTGTTTAGGTTCATTTTCTGTATCCTCATCACCAGCTTCTTCTGTGCCGCCAAATAATTGTCCAAAAGGATTTACCACAGATTTTTTTGGTTCAGGAACCATTACATCCAAAATCCTTTCCTCGGCCAGCTCTGCCGCTTTTTCCTGTACCTCCTCTAACCTGGAGGCACGCACCATGCGGACTGCCGTCTCAGCCAAATCCCTGATGATGGACTCTACATCCCGTCCTACATAGCCTACTTCAGTAAATTTAGTGGCCTCAACCTTTATAAAGGGTGCCTGAACCAGCTTGGCCAATCTACGGGCAATTTCGGTCTTACCCACTCCGGTAGACCCAATCATCAAAATATTCTTGGGCACAATATCGTCTTTCATGCTTTCACTGTCAAGCTGCCGGCTGCGCCAACGATTGCGAAGGGCTATAGCCACTGAGCGTTTGGCTTCACGCTGCCCCACAATATATTTGTCCAACGCTTCAACAATCTGTCTAGGTGTCTGTTCATTCATATTAATGTTCCCCCAACAACTAATCCAATTCCTCAACCTTTATGTTGTGATTTGTATATACGCATATATCAGCTGCAATAGTAAGTGCCTCCTTGGCAATGTCCGCCGCTGACATATCGGTATGTTTGACCAATGCCCTGGCTGCCGACAGTGCATAAAAGCCTCCGGACCCAATGGCCCCTACAGCACCATCCGGCTCAATGACCTCACCATTACCGGATATCATCAACAAATTTTCTTTATCAGCCACCAGCAGCAACGCTTCCAGCTTCCTTAAGACCTTATCTGTACGCCATTCCTTGGCAAGCTCCACAGATGCCCGGGGAAGATTTCCGTTATAGGCTTCAAGGGTGGCCTCAAATTTTTCAAAGAGGGTAAACGCATCCGCTACAGACCCGGCAAAACCGGCCAGAACCTTGCCATGATAAAGGCGCCGTACCTTGCGGGCATTAGCCTTCATGATGGTATTCTGTCCAAAGGTAACCTGCCCATCACCAGCTATTGCTGTTTTACCATTATGCTTAACTGCCACTATTGTAGTGGCATGAAACTGTGTATCCATAAAATCTCCCCGCTTCCTCACAGATGTTGCCTGAATTTCTCCAATATCGAAAGTGCCCGCTCAGCAATTCGTTGTTTTTTTAATTTTTTATCGCGAATCTTTTCCTTAATGGGGCTCATAATACCAAAATTAACATTCATAGGCTGAAAATGCTTGGCCGGCGCAGTAGTAATGTAATGGCAAAGGGAGCCATGGGCTGTCTCCTGTGGGAATACAACCGGTGATCGGCCCTGACATATTCTTGCTGCATTAAGTCCTGCCACAAGCCCGGAGGCAGCAGATTCTACATACCCCTCCACCCCGGTCATCTGCCCGGCAAAAAACAATCTCTCATTTTCCTTGAACTGCATGGTGGGAACCAGCTTCTCAGGTGAATTGATAAAAGTATTACGGTGCATGACACCATATCTTACGAATTCAGCATTTTCCAACCCGGGAATCATACCGAATACCCTGCGTTGCTCAGGCCATCTTAAATGAGTCTGAAACCCCACCATATTGTATAATGTCCCATCTGCATTATCCTGTCTGAGCTGTACCACAGCGTATGGCAATTTACCATCGGCAGGATTTACCAATCCAACCGGTTTCAATGGGCCGAAAAGCAAAGTATCCTCGCCCCTGGATGCCATCTCTTCCACCGGCATACACCCTTCAAAAAAAATCTCTTTTTCAAAATTATGGGTTTCAGCCTTTTCTGAATTGATCAATTCCTTCCAGAAGCTGGAATATTCCTCCTTGTTCATGGGGCAATTAATATAAGCCGCCTCGCCTTTATCATACCTGGAGGCCTTCCATGCCTTGGTCATGTCTATGGAGTCCAAGGTAACAATAGGAGCTGCGGCATCATAAAAATAAAAATAATCCTGCCCCATAAGACGCCCTATTGACTCGGCCATTTTGCCATCCGTCAGGGGTCCTGTAGCTATAATGGTGACTGCATCATCCTCAAAAGGTATATCCTCAAGCTCTTTATGAATCACCTTGATCATAGGATGCCCTGTGACCTTGTCTGTGATGTATCGGCTAAAACCTGTACGATCAACTGCCAGAGCTCCGCCAGCAGGTACCCTTGTAGCATCTGCAGCTTCTATAACTATGGAGCCCAGGCGACGCATCTCCTCCTTCAGGACACCGACTGCATTTTCCAGTCCGGCTCCCCTAAGAGAATTGCTGCAAACCAGCTCCGCAAATAAATCCGTTTTGTGCGCAGGCGTCTTCTTGATTGGACGCATCTCATAAAGATCAACATGAACCCCTTGCCGGGCACACTGCCAGGCTGCCTCACTGCCGGCCAGGCCTGCCCCAACAACTATAATTTTATCCATCTTTTTCCTCTTTTGCTTTTTCAGATTTTTTCTTTTGCTTTAAAAGTTCTTTATTGATAGGATTGTCTATTCTGGTCTCGCACTTATCGTTATAGCAGTACAATACTCCCCGGCCATTGCGGTAATAATGCTTAAGCTGCAGAGAGCCACATTTTGGGCAGGTCTCCTTTTGAGGAGTATCCCAGGTGGCAAAATCGCATTCCGGATATCTGCTGCAACCGAAAAAGGTCTTACCCCTACGGGTTTTCCTACCTACGATATTACCGCCACATTTAGGGCATATAGCCCCTGTTTCCTTCAAAATAGGTTTGGTGTTTCGACACTCCGGAAATCCCGGACAAGCCAAAAACTTACCAAATCTACCCTGCTTTACCACCATCATTCTGCCACATAATTCACAGGGAACATCTGATACCTCAACAGGCAGCTCCACATGGCCAATTGCCGCATCTGCCTTTTCCAAGGTTTCTGAAAAAGCTCCATAAAATTTCCGCAAAAGTGTCAGCTTGTCCACTGTCCCTTCTGCAATACTGTCCAGCTCACCCTCAAGGCCTGCCGTAAATTTGACATCAACTATATCCTTAAAGTACTCCTGCAGCATGTCCACGACAATGATACCCAGCTCCGTAGGCTGGAAATTCTTGCTTACCCGCTGTACGTATCCTCTGGCCAAAATAGTTTCAATAATTGGTGCATAGGTACTCGGACGCCCAATGCCTGCTTCCTCAAGGGTCTTTACCAGTGAAGCATCGTTATACCGTGGAGGTGGTTCCGTAAAATGCTGCACAGGCTCAACCTTCATCAGCCTGATTTCATCTCCCACTGACATTTCAGGCAATACAACATCCTTTTCCTTGGAATCAGCCATGGTATAAACCTTCATAAAGCCCGGGAATTTCATTTTTGAGCCATTTGCCTTCAGAACAAATTCCCTGTCCTTATACACGGAAGCATTGTTTTTAATCTGCACTGCAAGCATGTCAAATACTGCAGGCACCATCTGGCTTGCTATAAATCTCTGCCATATCAGCTGATAGAGCTTAAACTGTTCCTTGCTCAGATACTTTTCGATGGAGGACGGTGTCAAAGCCGCACTTGTTGGCCTGATAGCCTCGTGTGCATCCTGTGCCTTTTTGCCGGCCTGATATACATTTGCCTTGGCAGGATAATATTCCCCACCATATTCAGATAAAATGTAATCCTTGGCCTCCTGCACAGCCTGCTCAGATATACGGGTAGAGTCTGTACGCATATATGTTATAAGACCCACAGGCCCCTTACGCCCCAGGTCAATACCTTCATAAAGCTGCTGGGCTACCATCATTGTCCGCTTGGAGGTAAAACCCAGCTTTCTGGCAGCATCCTGCTGCATGCTACTGGTGGTAAAAGGCGCGGCTGCCTTGCGTACGCGCTGGCGTTGCTTGATGTCATCCACCAGCCATTTGCAGTTTGCCATGGCCTCCTTGACAGCGTTTGCCTCATCACCGTTATCGATCTTGAGCTTTTTACCGTCAATAAGTGTCAGCTCACCCTCAAATTGTGATGAAGTACCTTTTTTTAATTTGGTGCCTACCGTCCAGTATTCAACGGAGACAAAATCCATGATTTCCTTTTCCCGATCACAAATCAGCTTGACTGTTACGGACTGGACACGACCTGCACTCAGCCCCTTCCTGACCTTGCGCCAAAGGAGCGGACTGAGCTTGTACCCCACAATACGGTCAAGCATACGCCTGGCCTGCTGAGCATCCACCATATCCAAATTAATGGCATGTGGCTCTTTTACAGCAGCCTGAATAGCCGGTTTGGTTATTTCATTGAATACAATACGACAATCTGATTTGCTGTCTATATCAAAAAGATATGCCAAATGCCATGCTATAGCCTCACCCTCACGGTCCGGGTCAGAGGCCAGGTAAACCTTATCCGCTTTCTTGGCTTCTTTTTTTAATTCCCTTATAAGATCGCCCTTGCCCCGAATATTGATGTATTTAGGTGCAAAATCATTATCAACATCTATAGCAAACTGACTCTTGGGCAAATCGCGCAAATGTCCCATGGATGCCTTGACTACATATCCTTTACCAAGATATCGCTCAATGGTTTTTGCCTTGGTAGGAGACTCAACAAGAACCAATATGCTCTTGTTTGTCTTGGAAGAGCTCCTTACAGTTTTCTTGGTTGTTCTTCCCTTTCCAGACGATTTACCTGTTTTAGCTGCAGTTATTTTTTTTTCATTTTGCGTCACACTCACAAAATGTCCCCCTTTTTATTTTTTTACATACAGATTGGATTCATCGCTTTGTATCAATCCCTTGAACTCCATCTGTAGAAGCAAAAAAGCTACATTAGCCGGATCTGAACCATGTAATTTATAAATTATTTCATCTATGGACATAGGTATATCAGGTGATAAAAGGGAATAAACTCGTTCCTCATCACCTGACAATGAAAAATTCCTTTCCATATTACCATTTTTTTCTGATAAAGTCTTCACTTTTATTATATCACTATACTCTGACATTATATCCCTGGTGTCAAGTACCAGCTTGGCCCCCTGCTGAATCAGCTTGTTACAGCCCAGGCTTCCGGGAGCAAAAATGCTTCCGGGTACAGCAAAAATATCCCTGCCGACACTTAATGCCAATTCTGCTGTTATCAGGGAGCCACTTCGCTCGGCGGCTTCTACCACCAGTACTCCACGGGCCATTCCGCTTATTATCCTGTTACGAGCAGGAAAATTATGCTTCAGCGGTGGAGTGCCGGGTAAATACTCAGAAATTACTGCTCCTTTTTCAGCAATGTCCGCCAACAGTTTTTTGTTGGAGGTGGGATACACCACATCGATTCCACATCCCAGCACAGCCTCTGTCGTGCCTGCACTCAGTGCTCCCTTATGACTTTCTGTATCGACTCCATAGGCAGCTCCACTTACAACTGACACCCCTAAGGACGCCAAATCAACGCTGAACTGTTTGGCTGCTGCCCGTCCATAGGGTGAGATTTTCCTGGACCCCACAATGGCAATGCGAAGCTTATCATTTTGAAGAGTTCCACGATAAAACAAAACGTATGGGGGATCAAATATTTCCTTTAAGTTTTTTGGATACACATCATCATTGATATCGCAGATACTTATATGCTGAGATTCACATTTTTCTGCAAGACTGTATGGCAGGTCCTCATTGGTTTTCCTGAAAGCCAAAAAAGCTTCTTTACTGCTGTCATCCAAAATACACGCCTTGGTAATATCAGCTACCCGGGCCTTCCAAACAGCCTCAGCAGTCCCCCATAAATTCAATAATCTCCTCAGCTTTGCACTATTCAAGCCCGGAGAATTTTGCAATATGCCTAAATAATATTTTTCCATATGCTGCTCCTACTAATAAATATAATTATATATCTTAATTTTATTAATTTTAGTAGTATATGCAAATGTTTTTTTTAGGATATATAGCTTTTGATTTATCACCGGGCATAAAGTCGTTACATAAAAAATCTGCAGCAAAAACACATTGCTGCAGATTCTATTTTAATTTGTGAACAGTTCATCCCAGAAGGCGTATAACACCATCAGGAATACCAGAACAAATACTGCCAGATCACCCATATCATACATCCTCAAGGCGCGGATTGTCACTATAGGCACGACCGGCCTTTGCACAAGGCTTACCATCAACCAAAACTATATCGGCTGTAAAATCAGCATTAGTGGCAAAGATATTGCTGCCAACTGCATAAACATCAACAGGCACATGATTGGTTTCAAAGAGTCTGATTCTCTCCGGGTTAAATCCACCGGAAACCATTATCTTTACATGGTTAAAGCCTTCATTATCCAAGGCTTCGCGAACATTCCGCACAAGCTGCTCGTTAACACCAGTCGGCTTAAAGTGTCCCATCTGTCCAATCAAGGATACATCCACCATTTTTTCAGAGGTATCCAGACGAACTCCATACAGCTTATCGCCCAATTCCCGTGCCACCTTCAGGCTGGTGCCCACGCAATCATTATTGAAATCAACTAATGCCACACGACTGATTTTAGGGTCAATATACTCATCAAACATTTGTGTAGCCTTTAAGGTATCACCACCACAAGCTGCAATCAGTGCATGTGGAATAGTACCGGCAGCCTCAATCCCCCAGGTTATTGCATTGGCCGGAGTAGAAACATTGGCCATTCCGCCAATCTTTGCTGCATATCCATCCCCCTTCTGAACCGCATAATGATCAAATCTCGACGGGAAGAATAATACCGGCTTGCCATTGGCAGCTTCCACCGCCTTGGCACAGTTGGTTGCTACCTTTGTCTGACGGGCAATGATGCCAAGATAAACTGTCTCCAAATGGCTAAAATCCGCCAAATCGCCCTCGATGGTCATAACAGTTTCCCAAGGCTCAATCTTATCACCATCATGCAGTGCACGAATTTTAATTTTCTCAGGATGGTATGAGCATTTTTTTATTAATGCAATTGCCTCATCTATCCCACACAGGGTAGCATAATCACGCTGGAAAATCTGCATCGTAACAGTTGGATGATAATTAGCCTGATTAAGGATTTCCTGAGTGCGCAAAAAATAAATATCGCTATACAAACCACTCTTGATTTCGTCTACCGGAAAGTCAAAGCTTTCTGGACTAAGCCTCTTAGCCATAAAAAATGACGCCTCCTAAAAATAAGCTTCCATTCTGATTAGCATTCACAAAAATTCGATTTTATACATACAACAACGAACCAGTGCCCTCCAATGATATCCTGAAGCGCTGGATATTATCGGAGGATAATCATAAAGCAAGCTCCATGTTATGTCATATGACATGTTATTATGATACAATGAAAGCACAGACAAACGCAATAGAAAAAGGAGAATTTCCCATGGAAAGCAATATAATAGCAATATCCCCGTCATCCATTTCCGATATCAGTGCAGAATTATCTGCCATAGGTGTTTCTGCCAGAGGCATTGAATTAATGAAGGAAAAAATGCTTTTTCATGTCATAAAAATAGAAAAGGTTGATACCCGTGCTGCCAATATCATAAAACAGACCATGCTTAGTCAGGGAGCCGAAGCGGCAGTATCCTCAGGAACTATAAATCTCCGGGACTCCCATACGGATGTGATAATCGGCGCCACCGTGCAGCAATTAAGGCTCGGTATAACCAGACTCAAGGAACAGCCTTGGGGTTTGCGGGCCATTGCACTGGAGCTTGAAAAACAGTTTTTAATATAGGACAAAATGCCAGCAGGAAAAACCACATAATTGGCGAATAGATAAATTAACATTATCAATCAAATCGGCTTTTCTGTGTTCTTCCGAAACAGCTCTATGCTTCAGAAGGATGCGGATATTTAAGGCTGATTATGATATTATACCAAAAGGAGTGGATTTTAGTGGCAAAAATCAAAATTGTCAATATGATGTTCTATGGATTTAATGGTCTGTACGAATATGAGCGGGAACAGGGGCAAAAGTTTTATTTTGATGTGGAGGTTACTACAAAAAATGACAAGGTTGTTGAAACCGATAACCTTGATGACACCATCGATTCAGGCGCTATTTATGCCGTGGTAAAGGACGCTGTCGCCAATAAGCGTTTCCGTCTGCTACAGGCATTGGGCGGTCATATCGGAGACAAGCTCCTGGCTCAGTATTCTGTTATTGCGGAAGTAAAAGTAACTATCAGGAAACCAAATGTACCTATATCCGGTCCGTTGGATTATGTACAGATTGAGATTGTACGAAAAGCTCAATGATTACAGACATAATTATCCACTAACACCGGGTAAAAAACGGCTTGGCAAAGCACACATAAACAAGGAGCAGTTCTGTTCAAAAATGAATGTGAACTGCTCCTTTCTTCTGCTGTCCTTAAGTGATGTTTGCAAAAAAAATGACGGAGATAAATATCTCCGCCAGGAAAAATTAATATACTCTGCGTGCACCGATATAGCATGAGCCCCAATAAGAGCTATACAAGGAATCAATGGCAACACCGCGACTGGATGAAGCATTGATAAATGAGCCATCGCCCAAATAAATACCTACATGGGATGCCCCATAATCATATGTTGAAAAGAACACCAGATCACCAGGTATCAATTCACTTCTGGATACCGGCATACCAACCTCATATTGTGCATCAGCAGTACGAGGTAAATAAATACCAGCACTGGCAAATACATAACGCACATATCCTGAGCAGTCAAAGCCACTAGGACTGGTGCCGCCAAATACATAAGGGACACCAATATAATTCATGGAGTTGGCAATTACACGACGGGAAACTGAATTGTAGCTACGGCTTACCTGTGGCATCTCTCTCCCCATTAATGCGGAGTATGTAGATGGGCCTACCAACCCATCAGCATTTAAGCCCTGAGCCCGCTGAAACATTTTAACAGCTTCTACAGTAGCCGGTCCAAAATCACCATCTGCAGCTACATCATAGCCCAAGCTGGCGAGCTGACCCTGAATCTCAGCAACATCATTTCCCTGGTCTCCCATACGAAACGCCGAAGCACTACATACAGAAAGACAACACATCAAAAGCATGGATAGCGCAAAAATACGCACAATCTTACCCAAAAAGACACTCCTCTCTCTATGCCTACGAGGTTAGCTGTCGGGTTAGGGCAGAGAAGACTACCCTTTAAGATCAGAAGCTTAATTTACATCTGATGTTCATTCACCCCAAGAATTTGGTTCCCCCGCTCCGTGAGCTGGATTAGGCCTTCTATATATATAGCTCATCATATATGGTCATGAGTGATCAATAAGCCGAGTTCTGTACCGCCAAGGCGGTGACAATCATTTATCTGGATTGCCAGTTACCTGACAATTCTAGCGACACACCCGGAAGATCGGCGGGCCACCTCATATTCTTCCCTATTCGGTCTTGCTCCATGTGGGGTTTATCAAGCCAGCCAGTCACCTGACTGCTGGTGCGCTCTTACCGCACCTTTCCACCCTTACCTGAAAACAGGCGGTTTCCTTTTCTATGACACTTTCCCTGGGGTTGCCCCCGCTGGACGTTATCCAGCACACTGCCCTATGGAGCCCGGACTTTCCTCAAACGAATAAATCGTCAGCGATTGTCTTTCACACTCACAACAATGTCATTATATCACTGTATATACACCCTGTCAAACCGCCGGTCGCTTTTTTGAGCATATCATGATGATATAATGATTATTTTCTGATGTTATTTGTTAGGTTTTGGATTTTTTGTTCGATATTCTCTGACTGAGTGATATCAGTAACTACAGCTATATTTCGTGCCCCATGTTCCCAAACTTCAGAAATATTTTCCTCTTTTATTCCACCAATGGCAACAAAGGGTAATTCAGAGCTATTTGCAGCATATTCAACATAACTGAATCCCACCGGAACGGCAGATGCCTTTGTCATGGTAGGAAAAACCGGTCCCACACCAACATAGTCAATAACACCTTTAAGACTGTTGGCGCGGTCAAGTTGCTCCGGAGAATGTGTTGACAGCCCTATTACCATATTCTCTCCCACCAGTTTCCTCACCACTGCCGGAGGTAAATCCTCCTGACCGATATGCACGCCATCTGCATCCACAGCCAGTGCCAGATCGACAAAATCGTCAATTATAAAAGCAGCCCCATATTCACGGGTGAGCCCTCTCAGCTTCACGCACTCTTCATATCGGTCCAGTCCTGCTTTCTCCTTTTCCCTGTATTGTATAAAGCGTATCCCTGCCCTGAGCATAGCATGTACAACCTCATAGTTATTGCGTCCCAGGGATGCTTTTTCAGCTGTAATCCCATAGATTGGAAATGTTTTGAATAATTCCATTGTTTCACTGCGCGTCATTATTGCCACCACCATTCAACTAACATAAATAAAAGAACATCCTTAGTCGGATTCTTGCCTCACTTAAGGACAATACTGAAATAATCCTTGGATATATCATCCTCTATAACCTCCACAGCTTGATCAAGCTTCCGTATTTCGGTCCTTAAATATTCGGCCAAAGCCCTCACAACCGGAAATTCCGTAGCAAAATGCCCGGCATCTATAAGGTTAATTCCCTGACGCATGGCCTGCTGAGCCTCATGATATTTAATATCACCGGTGATATATACATCGGCTCCACAAAAAGCTGCCTTGCTTATGAAGTCACCGCCGGCACCACTGCAAAGAGCGACTTTTTTTACCATATCCCTGCCACCTTTTACTATGCGGACACAATCCGTTTCCAAACTGTGACATATATTTTTTGCATAGTCCTCCAGCAGAATTTCCTGTGAAAGGTACCCTATCCGTCCCATACTTTCCTCAGGATAATCCTGGCAGGGTACAAATCCATCGATGTTTTCCAATCCGCACATCCTGGCCAAAATATCATTGCACCCTCCTTGGGCAATATCCAGGTTGGTATGGGCAGAATACACCGCAATATTGTGCGTCAAAAGTGCCTGAATCAACTTACCCACCCAGGCATCCGTGCGTATACTCATAAGGCCCTTGAACATTACTACAGGATGATGACTTATTATCATATCCGCGCCTTTTTCAATGGCTTTTTGTACCACTGGCAGACTGACATCCAGGCATACCATGATTTTTTTGACCTGCTGTTCCGGATTACCTACCTGCAGCCCGGGATTGTCCCAGTTTTCAGCCAATTTTTTTGGTGCTATTTTCTCTATGAGTCCCATTACTGTCTGGCATTTCATTATAGGTATTCCTCCAAAACATTTATTTTATGCTGAATATCTGCTATCTTACCTGCAGTGTTGCTTCCACCCTTCTGCAGTCCCGCAAAAATTTTTTTAAGGGTGTTCAGATTATTAATCAGGTGTTCGTGAAACAATGGTGGCCGTTCCTTTAATAAGACCGGCCCCAAAATCAGCCCTGCTTCACTTGGCATATCACAGGTTCCCGGGACAGCCTTAATAATTTGATACAGTCTTGAATCCACCTTTGCCAGTTTTTCAGCCTCTATTTTCCACCCGTTTTTATACAGCCAGCCCCGAAGATAATCACAGCCATTTTGTGGCTGCAGCACCATAAAGCTTAATGACTGTACAATCTCCCGGCCAGCTTCAAGAATATCGGCTTCAAGCTTACCGCCCATACCTGCAATGCATATAGCATCTACCTCACCAGGGCTGAGTACGGTCAGCCCATCCCCCTGCCGCACCTCTATAAGGCCATCACACCCTGCCTCGGCAATGGTATGCCTCGCAGCAGCACACGGTCCGGCATTAAGGTCTGCAGCTATAACTCTTCGCCCACTGTTCAACCTGTACAATTCAATAGCCAGATAGGCGTGATCTGTACCAATATCAGCAGCACTGCTGCCTATAGGGACTAAATCCGCCACAGCCCTTAATCGCTCATCTAACATTTCCCACCTCAAGCACAAATCAATTCATCCAATACCGCCGGTTCCCAGGTTGTTCATCCATAATAACGATAGTAATCCTATGTATACCGGGGGCTATACATCATACACTAAAAAGGGGACTGTTACCACCAGCCCCCTTCTATAGACAAATATTACTCAGTCCAGAAAATCCTTTAATTTTCTGCTGCGTGTTGGATTGCGCAGCTTCCGCAATGCCTTGGCCTCAATCTGACGGATACGCTCCCTGGTAACACCAAAGCTTTGCCCCACTTCTTCCAAAGTACGGGCTCTGCCATCTTCTATACCAAATCTGAGTACCAATACCCTTTTCTCACGCTCTGTGAGGGTCTCAAGGACTTCTGTCAGTTGCTCCTTGAGCATCATAAAGGATGCCTGTTCTGCAGGCGCCGGAGCATCATGATCCTCAATGAAATCACCAAGATGAGAATCTTCCTCCTCACCTATTGGAGTCTCCAACGAAACCGGTTCCTGGGCTATCTTCATGATCTCCCTCACACGGTCTACGCTTATATCCATCTTTTTCGCAATTTCATTTGGCTTTGGATCACGCCCCAAATCCTGCACCAGCTGTCTGGTGACACGAATCAGCTTGTTAATGGTCTCCACCATGTGGACAGGAATACGGATAGTTCGCGCCTGATCGGCTATCGCCCTGGTAATGGCCTGTCTGATCCACCATGTAGCATAGGTACTAAATTTATAGCCCTTGGTATGATCAAACTTTTCCACAGCCTTTATAAGTCCAAGATTGCCTTCCTGAATCAAATCCAGGAACAGCATTCCACGGCCTACATATCTTTTGGCTATACTTACCACCAGTCTCAAATTAGCTTCAGCAAGCCGCTTCTGAGCATCCTCACCATAGGCTTTGGCTGCATACAAATCACTGATTTCAGTTTCAGACAGCGGTTCAATCTCAATCTCTACATTGCCCAGCTTCTCATCATATTTTTCAAATAATTCGTTGTCAAAATCTGTATCCTCAGTGATATTTTCCTTGTACTGCTCAACCAGTGAAGAAATCATTTTGTTTTTCAGATGCAGATATTTACGGGCAATATTGTTATTATCAAGATTTAAAAGCCTGGTCCATTCAGATATCGGTCGCAGGCTGTCACGGCCGGCATTACCATCCTCCTTGACAACAGCATCAGCTGCAATGCACAATTCAGCAGAAACGCCTGCCTCCATGCGCCGTGCCAACTCTTTTTCCTCAGGGCCTGTTAAAAGAGGAACCCGGCCTATCTCCTTAAGATACATTCTAACCGGATCATCTATGCTTACTCCATCAGGTATATTAATGCCGACCTCTACATCGACATCATCCTCATCCTCAGGTTTATCAACATCATCTTCTGACACATTATCATCAAAAGAAACTTCTACACCATTTTTGCTGAACTTATCAACTATAATCTCATCCAACTCTTCCGGAGAAATATCCTGCTTATGCAAAGCTTCTATAATTTCCCCTGCAGTAATCCTGTTACCATTAATCCTTGCCTGCTCAACCAGTTCAGCAAAATTAGTAGCCTCATTTTCTGCAGAATTGACTGCATCACCAGTATCAGATGTCTTCTTGCTCTTTTTTGCGCTTGTGGTTTTTGCATCCTTTGCACTTATCGACTTTGCATCTTTTGCACTTGTTTTTGTGTCTTTTTCACTTGTTTTTGTGTTTTTTGCACTTGTTTTTGCATTTTTTGCACTTGTCTTAGTGTCCTTTGTGGCCTTAGTTTTCTTGGATTGACCTGTAGCACTTTTTGCAGTGGATTCACTTTTTGCAGCTGTTTTGGCAGTCTTTTTAGCTGTAGTCTTCTTAGGCTTCTTTTCCTGCTCCATCTCAGCAGATGTAGTATTCTTTTTGACTGTTCCCTGTTTAGCCACGGCTACTTCTTCTGTCAAATCAGCTTCCTCAACCTTTTTTCTTCTCCCCGCCATTGATAAACCTCCTTTCTCTATAATAATGCTGGTCCATTACTCATTAACACCTTGTAATTCATCCATTTCATGCTTAATTTTCTGACTGAGTGCCAGTTCATCATGATATTTTTCATCTCCCTGGCGATACAGATTGTCTGCAGCCATAGAATGAACTTCATACTGTCCAGCCAGATAGTGCCTGCGCAACTGTCGCACACAGGCTTCATATAATATAGAATTATCTTCCTCTCCCAGGTCCTCCACTAAAGCTCTTGATAACTCAGCCATCGCTTCCTCACCTAATTGTGGAAGATTGATTATATCCTTAACTGTTTCTCCCTTTGTGTACTTATCAGCCAATTCGTTTAAAATCTGCCGATGCAGCTCATTTGGAAGAGATTCTATTGGTACCATGCTGACAAAATGGTCTATAACTGCCGGTTCTTCCCAAATCATGCGAATTATGACCCGTCCTGACCGATTGGTAGCATTTTCCACCTTACGAACGGCCTTTCTCACATCCTTGGCAGTTTTTTGCATGTTAACCACCGCATGGCCTTTTTTGGTCAACTCTGCTAGTATATCATTTTCTGACACACTTAGCAATTGTGCAACCTTGGAAACATAAGCCGATCTTTCAGCCGTATTTTTTATCCCACCCAAAACAGGCAACATTTCAGTCAGTGTCCTAAGGCGTCCCTCCAAACCATTAATATCACTATGGGATATAATATGCTTCAGCTGAAATTCCACTACCGGGACAGCCTTTGCAATAACCTTTTTGAACTCTTCTGCACCATGCTTCTGAATAAATTCATCCGGATCCTTTCCATCAGGAAGCTGTACCACCTTCACCTCGGCATTGGTCTCAGCGGCAATAGTAACAGCTCTTGCGATAGCTTCCTGCCCGGCATTATCACTGTCATAGCAAAAATAAATTGCTGGTGCATAACGCAACAGCTTTTTGCACTGCTCAACCGTAAAAGCCGTTCCCAGAGACGCCACAACATTCCGGATTCCAGCAGCAACTACCGAAATAACATCCATGTAGCCTTCAACTACAACTGAAAAACCCGCCTGGGAAATATATCTATGGGCCTTATCCAGACCAAACAACAGTCTGCGTTTATTAAACAGAACCGTTTCCGGTGAATTAAGATATTTGGGCTGACCTTCGCCGATAATTCGACCACCAAAACCGCATACACGACCCCTTTCATCCATAATAGGTATCATCACACGGTTACGGAAGCGATCATATTCACCATTGCCCTGCTGCCTCTTGACAGCCAGTCCACTTTCCAGCAACAGGCTGTTACTAATGTTTCTTTTGGCAAAGGCACTGCTCAGCTTGTCCCAAGCATCTGGTGCAAAGCCCAGTTTAAACTCCTTGATGGTTTCATCATCTATCCCGCGCCGGTGAAAATATTCCAGTCCGGCAACGCCATAATTTGTCATAACCAGACAATTATGAAAGAAATTGACCGCCATCTCATGAACTTCACGCAGCTCGGATACTTTTTTCTCCCTGGCCAGCTCCTGAGGAGATTTTTCCCGCTCAGGCAATGGAATATTCAATCGCTCAGCCTGAAGAACTATTGCATCATAATATGACACATTTTCTATAAGGGATATAAACTTAAAAATGTTGCCACCCGCATGACAGCCAAAGCAGTAGAAAAAACCATCATCAGGTTTCACTGAAAATGATGGTGTGTCCTCCTGATGGAACGGACAGCATCCCCAATATCGGTTTCCCCTGCGTTTGAGCTGCACATAGGTAGAGACTACAGAAACAATGTCCGATTCACTTCGGACCCGTTCCACGAATTCCTCTGGCAACCAAATTGCCATTCTTACCTCATCCTTTACTCAACGCAATAAAACAGTGCAAAAAGATTTCTTACTGCATAGAATATTGATGCCGAACTACCAACAATCAACAGCTGAAATTCAGAATCAACAGCCACGCCATTTAAACCCCTTTTGCACTGTTTATATTCAATAAAAAAATAAAATATCCTTTTTTTTGTAAAATTTATCTTGACAAATACCCTATAAGCTATTTTACATAGCTCCTATTGGTGGTATATATATTTCATTAAACAGGTGGACAGCATAGCTGTCAGTAATGCCTGCAACATAATCCACCACTGTCTGTTCAAGCCCCCATTCACTTTGCCTCTGCTGAAATTCCAGTGGCATATGGTCAGGATTTTTGGAAAAATGACGATAAAGCTGCTCCAGGACAAATACAGCCTGCTCACGCTCTTTCGCCAGCCGGTCGGAATGATAAATATTCTCAAACATAAAATCCCGAAAAACATCCATTGCCTCACTCATTTCCTTGGAAAAGGAAATGTCCTTGGTCCCTTCAGAGGTAACAATTACATCTGAAACCATTGCCGTAATCATTTTTGATGTATCTACACCTATCCTGTCCATAACCAGTTTGGGCAAGCTGGCAGGCTTCAGGAAATCAGCCCGCATGCTGTCATCAAAATCATGGCATAAATATGCAATGCGGTCAGCCCAGTGCACAATTTTCCCCTCCAGGGTAAAAGGCTGTATTTTCCCGCTATGATGCACTATCCCATCCATTGTTTCCCGGGTGAGATTCAGTCCCTTGCCACCCTTTTCAAGATATTTAACTACCCGCAGACTTTGCTCATTATGGGCAAAATGCCCTGTCAGGGTGTTAAGTATTGCTTCCCCTGCGTGACCAAAGGCCGTATGGCCAACATCATGGCCCAAGGCAATGGCCTCTGTCAGATCCTCATTCAGTCGAAGACTCCTGGCAATTGTTCTGCCAATCTGCGCAACCTCAAGACTATGGGTCATCCTGGTTCTGTAATGATCTCCCGAGCTGATGTATACCTGAGTTTTATGCTTAAGACGGCGAAAAGCCTTTGAATGTATAATTCTGTCCCTGTCACGCTGAAATCTGCTGCGATAATCGCAATCCGGCTCCGGATATTCACGCTCCGCCTCCTGGCTTTTTGCAGCCTCAGGAGCCAAAAGCACATATTCGTTTTTTTCAATGCGTTCCCTCACATTCATTCAAAGCACCACCTTTACAACATATATCATCAGATTTATGCACATATTAATTATAACGCCATTGTTCAAATTTTTCTTCTTTAGAAGAAAAATCTTCCAATTAGCGTTTCAACGAGCTGGGAGATATGCTAGCCAGCTGTTGTAGTTTGTTTTCCCCCACCTAAAGAGGAAGGGGACATCTTAAAGCTCGTTATACAACAAACCTATCATTTTGCTTAATTCATGTCAAGGGGCGGATTCCCACGAAAAACAGTATACATATTTTACATGATTATGATATAATATACTAAATTATGTTTTAGAGGGGAGAGTTATGAATGACCAAGGAAGCCATCGAAGCTATTCTTAAGGAGAAAATTGCCGTAGAGCGTAGTAAACTGCCAACTCATGAATATATTGACCTCAATGCAGTTTCAAACGGCCGCGGTGTAGCTGATGCAGGTTTACTTTATATCCAGGCTGTTGATACTGCTTTGGATATCATGAGCAAATCATTAGCAGGAGCTCTGTCTGAAATCATAAAGGATTAATCTTGTTTTGTGATGTTATGACATTGCTTCCAGCATTATTCATATGATCACCGTATAATCTAAAAGGAACCGTTGGTGCAACCTATGACGTTGCTGAACGGTTCCTTTTTATTTTGTTATTTATCCATTTCTTTAGGCAATACCAGATTGAGAATTACTGCAACTATAAACACCACAGCGACACAGTTGCCGGCAAAAATATCCTGAACAAACTGCGGCAGTGAATGCCATATTGCAATTTCGCTTGGCGCTGTCGCACCAATTCCTATTGAGAAGGAAAGTGCAGAAATAATTGTATTTCTCTGATTAAAACCGGATTCTGACATCATATTGATTCCACTGACCATGATAGAACCAAACATGATGATAGTACAACCACCCAATACAGGATCAGGTAATGAGGCAAAGATCGCTCCAATTGGGGGAAACAGTCCCGCCATAATCATGCATAACGCTCCAGTCATTATTGTGAAGCGGTTTACCACCTTAGTCATGGCAATCAGACCAACATTTTGGCTGAAGGATGTTACCGGAGGACAGCCAAACAGAGAAGACAGTGAACTGGCGAAACCATCACAGGCCAACGAGCCTGAAATCTCACGCTCCTTTATGGGTCTGCCAAGTCCGGTAGCCGTCATTGCAGAGGTATCACCTATGGTTTCAGCTGCTGACACCATAAAGATAGTAACCATCGTCAGAATAGCATGTATATTAAATTCCGGGGCAAAGGGAATAAATACCGGTATGGAAATCACCCCACCCGAAAATATGCTGGAGATATCCACCATGCCATAAGCTATAGCCGCCACATACCCCACTATCAGTCCCGCCAACACCGAAAGCTGCTTGAGAGGTCCCTTGGCAATAATGTTGAAAAGCAGGCACACTACCAGGGTAATGGTACCCACAATCAGATTATCCGGATTACCAAAAGAGTCATTATATCCTCCTCCGAAAGAACGAATACCTACGGTCAACAGGGAATATCCTATGGCTGTAACAACTGTGGACGCTACTATTGGAGTAATCAGTCGCCGCCAATATTTGGCAAAAAGGCCTAAAAATCCCTCGCAGATACCACCTACCAATATGGCACCAATAGCAGCATTATATCCATACACAGTTACCACCATGCACAGGGCAGATACAAAGGTAAAGCTCACCCCCATTACAATAGGCAGCCTGGAGCCTATCCTCCATACCGGATATAATTGAATCAGCGTTGCAATACCCGCTATCACCATTGCATTCTGGATGAGCATGGCCGTGTTATCCCTGCCCAATTGTGCTGCCCCTGCAACGATTACTATGGGAGTAATATTGGCTACAAACATTGCCAGTATATGCTGAATACCATATGGCAGTGCCTTAAAAAACGGCACCCGCCCATCTAATTTATAAATGTTGTTTATATCAGCAGTTGTCATCTGATCCTCCTCAAAAAATACAATCCGGACCATCCAATTGAAGACATCTGCTTATGCTGCCTTCACCCAAATCGGCCCAGGTGATACGGACATTCGCCCCTTAAAAACCTGAAGTGCTGCCAAGGCAGCACTTCAGTCATAAGCATCCTGTTTATGCCAAAACAATTTTACTGAAATCAGCTATTTTGCATATCAGCCCGTCAACCGCTTTGAGCATACCAAGGCGGTTGTTCTTTATCTTTTCATCCTTGTCCATGACCATAACTGCATCAAAGAATCCATCAATCGGGGCAGACAATTTTGCAAGTCCGGCAATCGCTCCGCCATAGTTCTGAGCTGCAATCAGTTCATCCACCTTGGCTGATGTATCAACAAAAGCATCATACAAAGCCTTTTCAGCATTATCAACAAACAGCTTTTCATCACACCCGGCTTCAACAGCATCAACCTTGCGTGAAATATTGCCGGCACGGTTAAATGCCTGGATAACAGAATCCATCCCCTTCTTAACAGCTTCATCCACAGCCTTTGCCCTAAGAGTTGTACCATAAATATCGTCAATATCTACGAATACAGCATCCACCACATCATAGCGGATATCTGCCTCTGAAAGTACATTCTTCAGGCGCAACTTCATAAAATCAGCCACATCTGACTGCATCTTCTGACGGTCTTTGACACCAGAAATGTTCAGCAAGTCCATTGACTGATCCACCAGCCCGGCAAGAGATATATGATATTCAGCTTCTATCAGCATATTCACCATTCCAAGGGCCTGACGGCGCAGGGCAAACGGATCCTGTGAGCCTGTAGGAATCAACCCTCTGCTGAAGGTAGCAACTAAGTTATCAATCTTGTCTGCCAAGGATACAATACGCCCAGCCACAGATGCTGGCTGACCATCACCGGCACTTCTTGGCATATAGTGCTCATCAATAGCCTGAGCAACAGCCTCAGTCTCACCGTCCAAAAGTGCATATTCCCGGCCCATAATGCCCTGAAGCTCAGTAAATTCAGTAACCATACCGGTTACCAAATCAGCCTTGGCCAGTTTTGCTGCCCTCATGGCATCCTTTTTATCCTGAGCTGATACCTTAAGCGCATCAGCAATGTAAGCAGCCAGCTTCTCAAGGCGTAATGCCTTATCGTAAATTGAACCAAGACCTTCCTGGAATACTACTGTCTTCAGCTTGTCCCCATGCTCCTCCAGAGACTTCTTCCGGTCCTCATCAAAGAAGAATTGTGCGTCCTCCAAGCGGGCACGAAGCACCCTTTCATTACCATGCTGAACAATTTCCAGATGCTCGCGGCCACCATTTCTGATAGTGATAAAGAGTGGCATCAGCTTTCCGTCCTTCAGTACAGGAAAATAGCGCTGATGGTCACGCATCGGGGTAATAACCGCTTCAGCCGGTAATTTCAAATACTTGTCATCAATAGTTCCACAAAGGGCAGTTGGATATTCTACCAGGTAGAGTACCTCCTCCAGAAGGCCCTCTTCAATCTGGGCCTTGCCGCCCTTTGACTCTGCCAAATCAATGATCTGCTGACGAATCATATCCCGACGGCGATTGTGATCAACGATAATAAACTGCTCCTCACAGGCTTTTTCATAACTATCGGCACTCTTGATTTCAAAATCTCCCTCTGACAGGAAACGATGCCCACGGGAAACACGCCCAGATTTCACATTGGCAGTTTCAAACTCAATAACCTCATCACCATAGAGGCCTACCAACCAGCGCAGTGGACGAATGAATTTATAATCAAGATTGGCCCAATGCATATTATTGGGAAAAGTCAGGCCATCCACCAAACCCTTTAAAGTATCACTTAGGAGTTCCTTGGTATCACCGCCTACTTCGTGAACCATGGCATATACATAGCCATCCTTGGTAACCAGGTCCTTGGCATCAACGCCCTGCCCACGGGCAAATCCCTGGGCGGCCTTGGTAGGATTGCCATCTGCATCAAAAGCAATATTTACAGCTGGTCCACGATTTTCTTTGGAAAGGTCTGCCTGTTTTTCATTCAGGCCTTCCACAACAAGAGCCAACCGGCGTGGAGTTCCCATTGTCCTCACCGAAGCAAAGGACAGACGCATTTCCTCAAAAGTCCTCTCAGCATTTTCCTTCAGCTGGGAAATAATGCCAGGCATTGCATAAGCTGGAATTTCCTCAGTACCGATTTCTAATAATAAAGTCTTGCTCATTATGCCTTATTCCCCTTTCCCATCATTGGATAACCCAAGTCCTCACGCTGCTTCAGATAGCAGGCAGCGCACAGGCGGGCCAGCTTACGGACCCGGCCAATGAACTCAGCGCGTTCTGATACAGAGATAGCTCCCCGGGCATCTAACATGTTAAATGTATGAGAGCATTTCAATACATAATCGTAGGCCGGATGAACATAGCCCTTCTCAATTACACGGACAGCTTCCTTTTCATATTTGTCAAAGAGCTCAAACAGCAGGTCAGCGTCTGAAAGATCGAAAGCATAGGTAGACTGCTCAAATTCATTCTGGTGGAATACATCACCGTAGGTATAGTCGCCAACCCACTGAATATCATAAACATTTTCTACCCCTTGGATATACATGGCTAAACGCTCAAGACCATAGGTTATTTCTACAGCAGTAGGCTTGATATCCTGACTACCTACCTGCTGGAAGTAAGTAAACTGGGTAATTTCCATTCCGTCCAGCCAAACCTCCCAGCCCAGACCCCAAGCGCCGAGAGTAGGGGATTCCCAGTTATCCTCAACAAAACGGATATCATGTTCCTTTGGATTAATCCCCAAACGCTCCAAAGATGCAAGATACAGCTCCTGAATATTATCAGGTGAAGGCTTCATTATTACCTGAAACTGATGATGCTGATACAGACGGTTAGGATTATCACCATATCTGCCATCAGCAGGCCGGCGGGAAGGCTCAACATAAGCCACATTCCATGGCTCAGGTCCCAAAACACGCAAAAAGGTAAATGGATTCATGGTGCCGGCACCTTTTTCCACATCATAAGGTTCGCCCAGGATACAGCCCTGTTCTGACCAGAACTGCTGAAGGGCCAGGATCATTTCCTGATATTTCATAAGAGTTTGCCTCCTTCTAGTTTGTTACAGAAATAAAAAATCCCTGTAACATCGATTAATAATGTTACAGGGACGAGATAACCCGCGGTTCCACCCTGCTTGAATGCCAACGCATTCCGCCTCAATGGATATTTACTTTACGCTCCAAAGTGCCATTCATCCCAACAGCAGGCTTTCACCGCCCCTGCTTCGCTAAAACGGGATTACTCCTCTTTTTCATTGCAATAGGAATTCTATCAAAAATACCTTCAAGTGTCAACCTGATAATAGTTTGATCCCCCCCTAAAGAGGAAGGGGACATCTTAAGCTCGTTATAACGCCATTGTTCAAATTTTTCTTCTTTAGAAGAAAAATCTTCCAATTAGCGTTTCAACGAGCTGGGAGATATGCTCGCCAGCTGTTGTAGTTTGTTTTCCCCCACCTAAAGAGGAAGGGGACATCTTAAAGC
>NZ_JAILFV010000055.1 GCF_024697385.1 Anaerovibrio sp. | reverse complement strand
CTTTAAGATGTCCCCTTCCTCTTTAGGTGGGGGAAAACAAACTACAACAGCTGGCGAGCATATCTCCCAGCTCGTTGAAACGCTAATTGGAAGATTTTTCTTCTAAAGAAGAAAAATTTGAACAATGGCGTTATAATGAATGCAGATAAAAAAGCTACTGTTCCTGCAATACCAATAAATACCCCTACAACAGCCGCCAATATAGTTTTTTGTTCACCGTACCACCATCTCCTTCATTATCTGTCATAAAAAAAGATTACACCGCATTGTCATGTTTTCTTCCTCATGTGGCTTATTTGCCTTATATACGTCTACATTTTCTCTGAATACCAATGATTTTCCTGCACCAAAACTTCCATTATTTTTCCCCGCTGCTGCCCTATACCCTCTCCCTGCATATAGGGAATTCCCCTTCCTCCTTTGACTTACTTCCGATAAGATAAAAAAAATTTACTAAGTCATGAATAAAGTATTTTTTTTTTGTGATTTTTAATATATAATATACCTATAGTTGTAGTGTGTATTATATATAAAAAAAAGGAGGGCTACTATGGCTAAGTATGTGTGTAGTGTATGTGGTTATGTACATGAAGGGGATGCTCCACCTGAGCAGTGCCCAATTTGTAAGGTAGGACCTGAGAAATTCAATAAGATGGAAGAGGGACAGCAGCAGCTGGCAGACGAGCATAAGCTGGGCATTGCCAAGGGCGTTGACTCTGAAATTGTTGAAGGACTCCGGGAGCACTTTAACGGTGAATGTTCCGAAGTAGGTATGTATTTGGCAATGTCCAGAGTAGCAGATCGCGAGGGTTATCCTGAGATTGCCGAGGCATTTAAGAGATATGCCTTTGAAGAGGCTGAGCACGCAGCAAAATTTGCTGAATTGTTGGGCGAGGTTTTAACTGACAGCACTGAAAAGAATCTCAAAATGCGCGTAGATGCTGAGTTTGGTGCCTGTGCAGGCAAAAAGAAAATTGCCGTTCACGCCAAAAAGCTCAATCTCGATGCCATCCATGACACCGTACATGAAATGTGCAAGGACGAGGCTCGTCATTGCAAGGGCTTTGAAGGCCTCTTAAAGAGGTATTTCGGCAAATAAACATAGCTAAAAAAAGTCTGTGAAAATGCTTAAACCCATTTTCACAGACTTTTTTAGTGACTTTTTTTAGATAAATGCAGACCATTTATCCCTACAATAAATCAAAATTTACAGAACTGATCTGATACCCAACCGATAGCACCATTAGTCCGTTTAACCTTGGCCCAGCCCGGCTTGGAATCCAATATTTCCACCTGCTCACCCTTTTCAAAATATCCCAGGATATTGGCACTGGTACTGGCATCTGAACGCATTCTCACCTCAGTACCTGTAATCACACCATGATTATGCGGTTTTTGAGTATCCTTCTGCTGCTCAGCAGCATTAGTAGTATTACCGGTTGGTTTTGGCGCTTCAGCTGCAGGCTTTTTTTCTGTAGTCCCAATGGAAAAAGTTTCCTTCACCTCATTAATATCGCCGTCAAAAACAACAAAGAAAGCCCCTACTACAATTGCCAGCAATGCCACTACCCCTATCACAGCATATACCACAGAATTGGAAGGACCACTATTGTTGCCCATTGGTATATATTGTCCCTGCGGTTTGAATGGTGCCGCCTTATTCATCTTGTTATCAGGTGGCATAGTGCTGCTTCTCTGGGGTGCAGTTGGTTGACATGCCTGACCACATTTAGGGCAAAAAGCAACATTATCATTTAATTGTGTTCCACAGTTTTTGCAAAATTTACTCATATATCTCTTCTCCTAATCAAATAAAGTATGTTATCATAACTGCCGAATAAATTGAAGTGATTTCATAGGCTTTCCAAATACATGGTACAAATATCTTAAAATCAGGTCCTCTGCCTGTATCATAATTTTACCACTCACCTTAAAAGACGGCTTTTCCTGCCAATTAAGCCTTAACAGTTGACCTATAAAGGTCCGCATGGCAGCGGGATACTCCACAATATCATGATCATCCGCCTGTACCATGTCCTGTGATACTGCTCCACCTGCTTCGATGGAAAAATAGGCGTCTCCCTCTATGTCCCTATTACATCTTATACATCGCTCATATGACAGCTGCATCCCGGAGAACTCCAGCAGCTGAAAAGCCGCTCCCAAAGCGGCCACTCTTGGATTACGCTGGCCAAAGGCAGCAAAGATTTCCAGCAGCCTGTTATACATTTCGCCCTGCGGAAACCCCTCCACCGATAAGTTAATAGCCAGCTCAGCCACAAAAGCACCATAGGCCATTACAGAAAAATCTCTGCTCATGTCACGATTGATTCTTTTTATGGAACACTGACGTACTGTATCAAGCTTGTCTCCCTTGGAAAGCTGAACACTGATCTCATTAAACATCTGCAAAGGCCCGGCCAAGGGGCTTTTAGGACGCCGACAGCCAAAGGCAGCTGCTACTATTTTCCCCTGCTCCCTGGACAGAAGCGTCACTATTTTATCGGCTTCACCCCAATTTTTTACTCCCAGTACAAGGGCATCAGTCTGGTATTGTGCCATTATTCGAACCCAAAGCCCTTGAGGATATTATCCCGATTGCGCCAGTCCTTCTTGACCTTCACCCATAAATCCAGAAAAACCTTGCCTCCAAGAAGCATTTGTATATCCTGCCGGGCCAGTCCACCAATCTCCTTGAGCATGGCACCCTTTTTACCAATAATAATACCCTTTTGAGATTCCCTTTCCACATAAATTGTAGCACGGACATAATTATCGCCATTCTCTCGCTGTTTCATCTCATCCACATCCACAGCAATGGAATGTGGTACTTCATCGCGAGTCAGGTGTAAAACTTTCTCCCGAACCATCTCAGCAATTATCAGGCGTTCCGGCTGATCTGTGACCATATCCTCCGGATAATACTGCGGGCCCTGGGATAAATGAGACTTCACTTCAGTGATGAGCCCCTCCAAATTGTTTTCCTCCAATGCAGAAATAGGCACCGTAGCAGCAAAATCATACCTTTCATTATAGCTGGTAATAATAGGCAGTAATGCTTCTTTATCCTCCAGTAAATCAACCTTGTTTATGGCCAATACAACCGGCTTTTTTGTAGCCTGCAGCCGCTCAAGAATATAGCGTTCTCCGGGACCAAATTTCTCGTTGGCATCAACAACAAAGATAATTGCATCGACTTCCTGCAAGGTTCCCTCAGCGGCCTTTACCATATACTCTCCGAGCTTGTCCACCGGTTTATGGATCCCAGGCGTATCCAGGAATACCATCTGGAAATCCGGCCTGGTAAGTACGCACATGATTCTGTTGCGGGTAGTCTGTGGCTTATCGGACATAATGGCGATTTTCTGGCCGATAAGACTGTTTATAAGCGTGGATTTTCCCACATTTGGCCGGCCAATAACTGCCACAAATCCTGACTTATAATCCTTTGGCAATTTCTTGGGCTCATTTTTAGGAATAGAGTTAATGTCAATTTCTACACCCTTGCCCTTTACAACATCAGGGGCCTGAGCCAATGGCAGCTGCATATCCTTGTCATCACCGTCATCACGACTGATACCCAGCTTCCCCATTACATAACGCTGTTCTTCTTCCATTTCCAGTCGCTCTTCCTCATCCATGTGGTCATACCCCATAAGATGAAGCATACCGTGAACGGTAAGGAAGGAAAGCTCTCTTTTAAGGCTGTGTCCATATTCCTTGGCCTGCTCCTGAGCCTTTTCCACAGAAATAATAATATCTCCCAACATCTCTGTTTCAGAACCACCCTCTACAACAGGCTCCTCATCAAAGCTATCAGCAAAAGCAAAGGAAAGTACATCCGTCGGTCTGTCAATCCCCCGATATTTGTTGTTTAATAAATGGATATATTCATTATTGGTCAAGGTAATACTTACCTCACCATTCTCCACCCCATACAACGGACCGGTAACCTCAGCAGCATGACGCACAATTTCTTCAATAGGATCGTCAATTTTCAAATTTTCCGGTTCACAGCTGATAATAACATCCATTCATCTTTTCTCCTTATTCTTTCCTCATTTTTTGTTCATAGCTGTCGTATGCTTCGACAATTCTGGCCACCACATCATGCCTTATAACATCCATGGCTTCCATTTTTACTATTTCTATTCCTCTTACATTTTTCAGAACTTCCGCGGCCTCCAACAAACCGGAGGTTATTCCCCGAGGCAGGTCAATCTGCCCCGGATCACCGGTAACTACCATTCTGGAGCCAAACCCCAATCTGGTCAAAAACATCTTCATCTGTTTTGAAGTAGTATTCTGGGCTTCATCCAGGATAACATAGGCATTTTCCAATGTACGCCCGCGCATATACGCCAAAGGGGCAATTTCGATAACGCCCTTAGCCATGAGCTTTTGGTACATATCCTGCCCCATTATATCCTGCAGGGCATCATATAGTGGACGAAGATAGGGATCCACCTTTTCCTGCAAATCACCAGGCAAAAAGCCCAGCTTTTCACCGGCCTCAACCGCCGGCCGGGTAAGAATAATCCTCTCAACTTCCCGGTTACGCAGCGCAGCACAGGCCAGCACTACAGCCAAATAAGTCTTGCCAGTTCCCGCCGGCCCCATGCCAAAGGTGATGGAATTTTTCTTGATGGCATCCACATACACCCGTTGCCCCAGGGTTTTAGGACGAACATGGCGTCCTCTGGAGGTAACCAATATAGTGTCACCAAACAAGCTGTGCAGGGCTTCACCCTTACCACCCTTGACCAGTCCTATACTGTACCTTACTTCATGCATAGTGATGGCATTACCCTGACGGTACAAATACTGCAATTCCCGCATAATCTTGGCAGCAGGCTCAACTGCCGAAGCCTCCCCTGCAATCTCCAGGGATTCACCACGACTGATAAATCTGGCCTCAAAGTTGTCCATTAATACACGGATATATTCATCTCTTTCTCCCAGCAAAGCCATGGCTTCGCTTCTATCGGCAAATTCAATAATTTCTTCTGCTATATTCTGCAACTATTCACCGTAGTCTAATCTGCCAACTACGGTGTCTTCACCTCGCTTATAAAATGATAAAGTAATAAATTTAATTGCTTTGTCCATCAGAACAAATCACTATGGGTTCCAGTTCTTGCCAGATACAGATATAAATATATATCATCTATCTCATACATCAATAACCAATCCGGTGTAATATGACACTCCCGGTACTTTGCCAGCTTACCACTTATTTGATGATTCTTATTTTCTGGCGGAAGCTCCTCTCCCTGAGCCAGCTTTTTGATAACATCCGTAATAAGGTCAATATTGTATCCACGCTTTTTTGCACGCTTCAAATCTCTTTTAAACTGGCTAGTAGGCTTTACTACATACTTCACGCCAACAAATCCTCCATCATCCTATCAACATCCGAATAGGATTTGCCAACAGACGGGTTCTTTTTCATTTCCTCGACTTCCTTTATTGCTGCCAAAGTTGCCGCATTGGAGGTTTCGAACTGGATAACATCCTTCATATACCTTATTAAATTACCCTTAACGTTTTCATGGTTTTTAACAACAATACTTTTAAAGGCATCATAAGTCTCTCTATCTAACGTAAAAGAACAGGTAACGGTTTTAGAAACTGCCATATCCATTCTCCTTTCCAAGCTTTCTAATTTGTCTTTTACTAAGTATACTAAGTAAGTCTCCATAGTGTCAATAAAAAAGCCGTTGCAATGCAACGACTCTTCTATTCTATGGCAAATTTATAAAAGAACTACCGCAAGATCTACGACAGCTCCGAATTATTATTGTAGTAAATTCAGCACATTGCTGCTGTTTTGATTAGCCTGAGCTAACATAGACTGCGCGGCTTGCAGCAAAACATTGTGCTTTGAGTAATCCGTCATTTCCTTGGCCATATCTGCATCCCGTATCGCGGATTCAGCATTTTGTACATTTTCGTCAGCCGTTATAAGGTTTTCAATAGTAAATTCCAAGCGACTTTGCATGGAGCCGATAGTGGTCTGCTGTTCCAACGCTTTACGAAGTGCTTGATCAACTACACGGATAGTATTATTGGCATCTTCCCTAGTGTTCACGCTAATTTTTTTACCAAACTTATCTTTAAGGCCCATAGCTTCTGCACGCATATCATTGAAACTAACTTTCATAGATTGCCCTGCCTTAGTTCCTGTCTGCAGAGTCAACTTCCCCATTCTTTCCTGATAACCGTCTGGCCATTCTACCAAAAGGTCTCCTAGTGAAGAATATTTACCACCTGGCAAGTACCAAAACTCTGTTGAACCTGCCTCTGGCACCACATCTGCCCCTGATAACGACTTCGGACCACCTGCATCACTTCCCAATGTGGAACCAACATCCTCATTTGTCAAATCTATATCACAATAATTCTTTAAAAATGCCATCATATTTCCGACAACATCGTAATCATCAAGCATTTGAGCCAACATATCATCACGAGAGGAAAACTTACCTTTAGAAGCAAACTGTATAGCCTCGTCCAACATTTCTACTCCGCGCTTTGATGAATGACTTAACGAATTCATAAAACGTTGCATTATTTCTGTACCATCACCTGCATTTTGTGCTGTTAAATACCGCAAAAATATATAACCTGCATCATAAGGATCATTGGAACTGGCCGTATAATGACTATCATCCAATAACTGATTTTGTAACCATGCCTTGTCATGGCTAGCAAGTGTGGTAGTCCAATCATCTCTTCCTTGAATATATGAGGCTGTACCCTCTGTTATAAATGTAGGAAGAGTATGCATATTTGTAATATTAGATGCCATAATCCCATGGGTCAGCTCATGAAGAACAAGCCGATCGACCCAAGCTCCGGACGGGTCTGTTTTATCATACCAGTTGACATTGGCCATATTTATTACCATTTTCAAACTATCAGCCTTACCATTACTATTTACAGTCCACGAACATAATGCGGCCTCAAAAGCCCCAGGCTTATCTTCAAATTCGATGTTCATTTCCCTAACCGACGCATCAGATCCACGAAATGTTAACCCATAGGCTTCTTCAATGCGATCTAAGCTATTTTCAATCCACTCCGTGTTTAGAGCTGCAATTATCTGCTCTCTATCAGTCTCAATTTTTACCTCCATGCTGCCGTTAATCAAATATTTACCGTTATATGTAACATTGGCATTATCATCCACTTGGTCAATGAGTTCGTCCAATTCTTTCTGTATAGTGGCCCTATCAATATCTGTATTAGTATCATTGGCTGCATCCAAGGCTTTTTCTTTGAAAGTTCGCAAAATATCTACAGTGGAGGATACTGCCCCCTCGGCTACTTTCATTAAACTAATACCGTTCTGTGAATTGGTAATATCCTGCTCTAATGAGCGAATTTGCACCCGCATTTTCTCAGAAATAGCATACCCGGAAGCGTCATCCTTTGCACTATTGATTTTCATGCCAGAAGCCACTTTTTCCAGATTATTAGCCATCTTTTTGTCATTTTTCTTCAATGTATTATATGTGTTTAAAGCAGCCATATTCGAGGCAACTACAAGAGCCATAACTACTCCCCCTACGCGCAATGCTCCGATTATCTTAAAACTACTTTAGCAAATATACATTTAAAAATGTTGTACTCTGAGTCCAATTTCCCAATAAAAAAGGAGTCGCTACAATGCAACGACTCTTCTATTATCTGGCAATTTTATAGTTCACTGCAAATTTGACAATTATGATTTATTCCATCATTAGTTCCTGCACGAGATCATCACTCATACAGTGCATATCCGATATTCCGTTTTATTTTACCGCAACTGGTAATCTAAAACAATGGTATTTTAAGTGGCAAACGAATGAAATACAAAAGAACTGCCACAATAATGCGGCAGCTCCTGACAATTATAACGCCATTGTTCAAATTTTTCTTCCCCAGAAGAAAAATCTTCCTATTAGCGTTTTACCCAAGGCCACTAGCTTTGCATCGCACGAGCCGGGAGATATGCTCATCACCTATAAAAGTATGTTTCCCCCACCTGTAGAGGAAGGGGCCGTCTTACACCGAGTTATTTGAGTGTAGTTGCACCTAAAAATAAATCGCCATTATTCAATTTGTTTGTCAGCGTTTGCTTATTTCGTAATGAAATATATCCTTCATTGTGATTTTCAGCCCCGTATCCGAAAGCATTCCATCCATGACAGCCTTCTTGAGATGGTAATACACTGAGGTATCGCCCTTTGGCCAGGAAGCAGCATGAATATCCTCGGCCATTTCCCAGGAAACCGAGGATTCAGTCTGGTCAGTCAAGACATTGACCCTGTCACAGGGCATACCATTTAAAAAGAAATCCTCAAAGGCTTTATATGCTTCCATAGCTGAACTTTCCATCACTATAGCTGCACCTTTACCAAAATCAACAGCTGCAGCACATATTGAATCGATACGGGTACCATCGGCAGATAAAATATCTGTAATCATTTGCGCAAACCTTGATTCAGCATCAACGATTTTAGCCTGCAGCCAGCCATGAATATTACTGGCGTCAATAGCATCAGCCAGCTCCGGCAAATCATAGGTATACTTATCCCCATCGCTAAGCCAACCATTGTTTACTGCAAGATCGGCAACCCGTTTAGTAAGTTTTTCCTGGTTGTCAATCTTATTATATAACCAAAAATGAATAGGTCCCAAAAACATACTCATGTATTTATGCCTCCATTGCAGCGATTTTGTGATTGAGTCTGTCAATAACCGGCTGTGCATCCATACCGTGAACCGCACAAGCATCTGCCAGGGATTCGGCCTGGGACGCCGGGCAGCCAAGACAGTGCATCCCCATCTCCATAAGGAGCTCTGCAGCATCCGGATAATTGTTCACAATTTCACCAATCAGGGTGGATTCATTGACATATGTGTTTTCCATTTTTAATTACCTCCTGCTATAAATAATTCATATATTACAGCTTTAATATACATCATGTTTCATAACAAGTATGTTTGAAAAACAACATTTCAAATAATTTATCCTAACGGCGCTTCCCCGCAAAATGTGCTTTGGCAAATTCCATATCCTGAACAAATTCAGCCGTTCCAATGTATTGACCATCATTGTTCCGTACAGCCATATATGTCACCAACATTGTTTTGCCGTTTTTTTCCATCCATACTGGTACACTGTCCCGTCGGCCTTCACGAAAATCCTCTATAATCTTCCGGACCATAGGCTCAATCTTGGGAGGATGACAGGAAAATACATCGCGGTCTATAGCCATGGAAGGCCGTTTAAACACCTTGGGCCCTTCATTAAAAAATCTGTTTATATTGTCAGCATCCACAAAGCTGATTTCCATAGGGACAGTATTCAAAAGTGCCGTTATTTGGTCCACGGTCATATGCCCTCCCGGCATAACCACCTCATTATCCTTCGTTTCCGGAACATCAGCTCCTCGTTCCACAGCTTCCTGCCAAAATAAATTTTCCACTCCAAAGCACTCCTGATAATCCTTGGAGTCATGATAAATACCATACCACTCTTCTTTTGTAAAATTCACCGCACAAATTGGGAACAGAATATTCTGTTCCTTATATTTCATATCCCCAATACGCTTTAACACATTTTCAAATCTGTCAGTCCAGTCATTGTCTATTTGTTGCGCTCTCTCCAAAAAAGCAAGTTCATCGCGGATTTCATCATCATGGGTCCACATAACATCCGATGGCCCCGTTACACCGTATTTTACTTTAAGCAATGGATATAGCAGGTCACCTTTTTTTGCATAATGGACAGCTACCTGGCGCAATTCTGATATGCTGCCCTTCAAGGAACCCTGATCCCTATTACAGGATTTTGCCCTGGCAAGAATGGTATTCAACTCTGCATTTTCCTGGGAAAAAGTGTGTAGCGGATGCCCCAAAACTGCTTCAAGTGCCTGTGCCTTTTCCAGTTTATTGCTATAATCACGCTTCGGATACTGCTCCTGTTTTTGTAATGCCTCCTGAACCCTTTGTCTGTTGTCATCCCTTTGTTTATAACCAGCTTTTCCAGTGTATGTTTTATCTGTCAAAAAAAAACGCCTCCTCTACAATTATCGCATAGTAATATTATAACGCCATCGTTCAAATTTTTCTTTTAAAAAAGAAAAATCCTCCAATTAGCGTTTCAACGAGGTGGTAGATATGCTCACCACCTGTTAAAGATTGTCCCCCCACCTATTGAGGAAGGGGACATCTTACACCGAGTTATATTGATTTTCCTTATCATGTATGTTATTTTTACAACAAAATTTTCTATTATTGGTTTTCATCTTCATCAAAATTTTACTGATCACCAGATACAGCGCAATTCACAGACTGGATATCCCTGAACGCAAAATATCCCCTTCCTGCTGTGGAAGAGGATATTTTATTCCCCAGTATAACGAGCTTAAGATGTCCCCAAAAAAAATAGTACAAATGAAGACAATACTCAAAACAGCTGACATCATTTTGAATATACGCCTCATAATTAACCCGTTTCTACAAATTACATGTTCAACTCAGCACATCAATGTCCTGTACCCTTCATAAAAATTCGCCATATATCAGCGGGTAATGTACCACCGGTCATAGTCCCCATAGTCTGATTATTATCACATCCTACCCATACTCCCACAACCAGGTCAGGTACATATCCCACAAACCAGGCATCATGGTAATCACTGGTAGTACCGGTTTTACCGGCCACATGACCGCCAATATTTGCCCTGGTACCAGTACCACGGCTGACTACCCCCTGCAGCATACTATCCAGCTGGGATGCAGTTTCCTCCTTTAACAACCTTTTCGAGGCATTTGGATTTGGGTACTCCTCCAAAACATTCCCATCACGATCCATCACTTTTACCACCGGAGTCTGCTTCACATAAAGCCCCTTATTGGCAAAAGTACAATATGCACCTGTAAGCTCCAAAGGTGTAACTCCCCGGGTTATGCCCCCCAGGGCAGCTGCAAGGTTATTATCATTTTTATCACCTTCCATGACTAAGGTTGATATCCCCATATCCCTGGCATATTTCAGCACCTTATCCATCCCTACATCCTCTGCTACCTTGACAGTTGCTACATTTAGGGACTGCTCACATACATAGCGCAGAGGGACATTGCCATTATAACTACGGTCATAATTTTGTGGGGACCAGGCATAGCCCTTCAAGGGAGTATCGGCAACTGTGGTATCCGGTGTATACCCGGACTCAAGGGCCGCCGCGAAAACAAAGGGTTTAAAGGCAGAACCAGGTTGTCTCTCTGCCAATGCAGCACGATTAAACATATCAGTGCCCCTGCCACCTACCATGGCCTTTATATACCCGGTCTGTGGATCAATGGCTACCAATGCTCCCTGAGGCTGTTTCACCCCATTTACTTCGTTCATTTCCGGAAGCTCCTGCATAGCCCTTTCGGCAGCCTGCTGCATATCCATATCAATGGTGGTATAGATTTTCAGCCCGCCCTTATACAAGCCTTCATCTCCATATTTCTCTATGATTATCTGCTTTACATAATCTATAAAATAATGTTCTCCACCAACTTTTTTTGCCACCGGTTGTACCAGATGAATTTCCTCATTCGCTGTCTTTTGGGCAGTAGATAAGGTGATATACCCATATTTTGCCATCTGATGTAAAACTACGCCTTTCCTTTTCTGTGACTCTTCCAGGTTATTGAGTGGAGAATATTCATTGGGACTCTTTGGAATCCCTGCCAACATGGCACATTCATTTAAATTCAGGTCTTCAACATTTTTATTGAAATAGTATTTTGCTGCTGCCTGAACTCCATAAACACCGCGCCCAAAATAAATCTGGTTGAGATACATCACCAGAATTTCATCCTTTGTATGCCGATGTTCAATTTTCAGGGCCAAAAACATTTCCTGAATTTTTCGTTTAAATGTACGGTCCTGGGTTAAATATGCATTCCTGGCCAATTGCTGGGTAATAGTTGATCCACCTTCAGCGACTGTATGATGGGTAATATTTTCCCATATGGCCCGCATAACGCCACGATAATCGATGCCAATATGCTCATAAAAACGCACATCTTCCGTTGCCAAAAATGCTTTTTTTAAATTTGCAGGGATTTTATCGTCTGTGACTGGTTCTCTGTCTTCTTCAGCATGTACAACTGCTATTTCATTACCTTTTATATCATAAATATGGGAGGTAAAGGCAGGCTGAATATCCGGCAAATCATCAGGGATATTGGCTGAAGCAAGCAAAAATCCACAACAGCTGCCAAAGGCTACCATTGTAAAAACTATTATAAAAACTGTAAATACTCTCAATTCTGACCATCCAATTCAGTCTTGTTAAATATTCGGACAATATTATTTAATTTTAACACATAAATGCACCTATTTGTTGCACCATAGGTCCTATATCTTGAAAATTCACTGTTAATATTCTCCGAATACCCCTCATAATAGATTTTATCACCCCTGCCCCCAAAGTACCAGCTTCTGCTTTCCAGTACCATCCTACTGTCATTACGCTGTACTTGATGTGACGAAATAACTGGCAACAGTTTTTATGCCACCAGCTCTCACATAATTTTTTATTCTGGATAAAGATTTATTTACAGGGATTTCCTTACCTCGGCAGTTTTAAATAATAGTTTTATTGCAATAAACTTAACACCATCGAGCTGTTCTTATTGGACTGGCTAAGCATTGCCTCGCCGGCTTGTGCCAATATCTGTGCTGTTGCATAACTCATTGCGCTCTTGGCCATATCAGAGTCACGAATTGTACTTTCACTGGCCTGGGTATTTTCCTCTTGAGTGACAATATTTTCCTCAGTCATTTCCAGTCGCATAATCTGTGCCCCTACCAAAGTATTTGCCCCCGTCAGATAATCAATAGCCCTATCCAAATAGCCTTTTGTGGCTTTAGTTACAGTCGTACCATTTTCCGTTTTAGTGGTAATATTTCCCAAAAGAAGCTCCCGGCTCTCTTTTGTCATGACATTATAATCCTCTATACCACCATATTCCTCCACATAATTAAAGAGATGATCCAGGGATGTCTGGGGAATTTTGATATGGATATTTTGACTGGAACGGTCAGTATGGTGAATCACAAGGTCATTTACATAAATATCCTTATCGATTTTTATAACATCATCCATCGTTTGATCAGCCAGCTTGGCTCCCTGTTCCCGCAAATCCGGATACATCGTATTATACGGATATGACAGAACATCAAACGGTCTTGTATCATAAATAGTTACAGTCCCCTTGTCCACATTGCCAGCCACAGCCAACATATGGGAATGCCCATTTCGTATGGTACGAATAGCTTCTCCTGCCTGAGTTCGGACAGCTTCCACAAAAGATTTCACATCATTTACCTGTGCAAGATTTATAACATCCACTCTTACAGTCATGATATCTGCACCTGATGATCCACTTGCAGGGCGAAATTCTTCCGACTCATCACTGCCATCATAAAAATAAAAATTTACCCATTGCTCCGGACATGTGGAACAATAAACCCGAAACCCCTTACCTACCAAATCATCTGGAAGTTTTGGATTTTTTTCATCAAATACCTTTTTAAAATCTATGGTGTATTGAGCCAGCTTATTTTCAATGACTTCCAATTGTTCATCATTCCCATTTTCACCTACATAACCAGCCTTGGCAATCAACGCCTTTGTTCCTGAGGTCGTACTGCTTCCATCAGTGAAATGCCTTTTATCCATCGATGTCATCAAATCTATAAAGGCATCCGCTATGGTAGTTCCACTTTCTACACTTTGCCGCAGGACTTTCAAATCAACATCACACACTGTGCCATATTGCCCTGGTTTATTTTGCTGAACCGCTTCCATGGAATGCGGGTCAGTTGTGTCAATGAAACCGTAATACTTGCCCCCAGGAGCTTTTAAAGCTTTTCCTACCAAAGCATCAACAAATTCAGTTAGCTTATCCTGTTCAGTAGTATCATAGGCAGTTAAATCCATCGTATAGGTTGCTTCCTTACCTGGTAAAGTCTCCACTTCTCCTTTCGGAATACCACCTGAGGTAAGGGATACCGAACTTGTATCCAAGGCATTAACCGCCTCATAATTTATCTTTGTTCCTGGTATCTCCGGAATTGCCTCTTTTCCCGTAATACCATTTTTCACTTTAATATATGCTCCACGACCTGCACTGGTAGTTGTAAGTGTCAAAACTCCTCTGGACAAAGATAATGTTACCCCAATAGACGCTCCTCCTTGCGGTTCGCCAATCTCATTCCAGGCAGTTAATCTGACATTGGAGCAGTTAGCATCCTTACCTACTACCCAAACGCCTTCACTATCCTGATGCGGAGCGGCACTTCCCTCCACAAATTTAAGATACGCAGCATCATTGATGGTGATACCTGTACCCGCCACAATACTGGAAATATTTTTAGTAAGAACCGCAACCGTAGCATCCTTGGTTTTCTCATACCAGGCGGGCTTATCAATAACAGTTTTTTCCAAATCAGTATCTGGATCGCGTTCCGTATGTGTTACTGCCGGATGATTTATCCCCTCTTCATTAGTCCCATGAACAGTTTCATCAGAAAAAACATTGGTTTCTCCGGCTGCAGTACGCCCGTTATGCGCAGGCTCTCCGCCAACGGTAACCGAACTGGCCTCTTCACTGTAGCCTGCAATAATTTTCCTGTCATTTGCGGCATTGTTGGTGGTAAATGTTATTGTGGAATTTTCCTGTGAGGTACTGGTTATTGGCGTTTTTCCTGAAAGTATACCGGCAACCTTTGCTGCAATCTCTTCTGTTGTACTTAGCCCACTAATATCAATCATTGACGCATTACGATAATTCTTGCTGGTATCCGTCGTAAGCACATAGCTGGTGGCACCACAATTAAAGCCTTTACCATTTAAGTCACCCACCAAATAACTGCTCAAATCCCATGTAAAAGTAGCTGGTGTAATCTCCTGTGGATCATGCTGAATATACTCATTATCCACACCCCCGGCAAGATTTACGCTGGATTCATCCCCAAGCAGGGGAGTAATGGTCGACTCATGAGTCCCCCACCGTGAAAAAACATCAAAAGGACCAAAAATACCATCCAAAGTATCATATTTATCATCTATGAAATCATACTCTGACTCCGGAATCCTTATTGGCTTATCCAGCACCTTCCAGGATGATACTTTCTCTGATGTGGTGTTGCCTACCAAAAGAAGTTTACCGTTAAATGTTGTCTCCCAAGCTATTTGCTGGATCTCATCATAGCTCTGGTCCAGCTCCTTCTGTATGGTAGCCCTGTCTATTTCACTGTTGGTATCATTATGCGCATCAATCACCTTTGCCTTAATCTGCTTCATAATATCGAGCTGCCGCTGAATAGCCCCCTCGGCGATTCTTAGCATCGAAGAGCCCTTCTGAACATTTTGGTCATCTTGATCCAGTGCCCTTATACGCACCCGCATTTTTTCAGAAATGGCATATCCGGAAGCATCATCTCCTGCATTGCGTATCTTTTCACCCAACGCCAGTTCACTGGCAGATTTTGACTTTTTCTTTGTATTTTTATGTAATTCCCCTAAAATCATATTTGAAGAAATGCTATTTGCAATTACCATTTGCTCCTCCAAAACTAAAACACAAAACAAATGTCTACTTTACAAATACCACTTTACCAAATTAACCTTTACAATTGTTGTACTCTAAGTCCAATAACGCTATAGGGTATTTTTTTTGACAAGCAAAAAGCCCTTTCCTCAGAAAGGGCTGGAAGTTATTACATTATTTCTCACTGCATATACCATCATGTCTTCACCCAGTAAGAAACCATCCTCAACCTTCAAATACTGGGATACAGCCATACCGTTACATCGGGTAAAACCACCGGAGGGATTATAGGTGATCGCCCAGGCATTGGTGTTATCCACCAAATCATTGGCGCCTGTATCCAAGGCACTGGTCATAATAGGGATGATATCCAAAATCCCATCCCCGTTAATATCCATAAATATAATATCTCCATCCATACAATTGGGATTATCATAGTTATGAATAGCCGGTGGCTGATAGGAAAAGGAATAGGTCGATGCGTGCCCCTTGTTATCTGACAGTTGCACATTGAATTGATTGCCGGTATTGGTGGCAATAACGGTTACATTGGCATCATTAATGTT
>NZ_JAILFV010000195.1 GCF_024697385.1 Anaerovibrio sp. | reverse complement strand
CATTGTTCAAATTTTTCTTCTTTAGAAGAAAAATCTTCCAATTAGCGTTTCAACGAGCTGGGAGATATGCTCGCCAGCTGTTGTAGTTTGTTTTCCCCCACCTAAAGAGGAAGGGGACATCTTAAAGCTCGTTATAAAAATGGATGTTTTATTTATTATGCACTGACGGATTGTTGGACCTTATCCACCTGATGGCAGACAGCATCCATATATCCGAGTACATACAGTCGCAGGCTAATGCTGCTGAATGTACTAGATCTATTTACAATTCAAGGAGGTTTATCAATTGGAAGCAAATCGTATTTACAACTTTAATCCAGGACCTTCCATGCTGCCTTTGGATGTGTTAAAAGAAGCACAGGAAGAATTTTTAAATTTTCAGAATACTGGCATGTCCATTCTGGAAATCAGTCATAGAGCCAAGGCTTATGACGATGTTCACAATCAGGCCAAGGCTGATATACTGGAACTCATGCAGCTCGGCGACGACTACGAGGTACTGTTCATCCAGGGTGGTGCCAGCCTGCAGTTTGACATGATTCCCCTTAATTTCGCCACTCCGGAAAAGCGCGGCAACTATGTTCTTTCCGGAAGCTTTGCCAGCAAAGCTTACAAGGAAGCCGAAATCCTTGGCTGTGGATATGCAGCTGCTTCCAGTAAGGATGTTGATTTCAAACATATACCTACCCAGGGCGAAATCAAGCTGAGTGACGATGCAGCTTACCTGCATCTCTGTTATAACAACACCATTTACGGCACAGAGTATCATTATATCCCTGACACCGGAAATGTACCTTTAATAGCCGATATGTCTTCAGATATCCTGTCCCGGCCGCTGGATTTTTCAAAATTCAGCTTCATTTACGCAGGTGTCCAAAAGAATTTAGGTCCGGCCGGAGTTGTATTGGTAGTTGCAAAAAAATCCATGCTGGAAAAGAGTCCTGAAAAATTACCTACTATGCTTCGCTATGATACCTTCTTTAACAAGAATTCCCTTTACAACACTCCACCAGCCTTCTGTATTTATATGGTTGGTAAAACTGCAAAATGGATAAAGGCCCAGGGTGGATTGGCAGCACTGGAGAAAGTCAACAGAAAGAAAGCTGCCCTGGTATATGGTGTAATAGATGAAAGCAATGGCTTCTATCGTGGTCATGCTGATAAGGACAGCCGCTCCCTGATGAATGTTACCTTCCGTCTCCCAAGTGAAGATCTGGAAAAGAAATTTGTTGCCGAGGCTCTGGAAAATGGTCTCAGCGGTGTAAAGGGTCATCGCAGTGTAGGCGGAATGAGAACCTCCATTTACAATGCAATGCCATATGAAGGCTGTGAGAAGCTGGCTGACTTTATGACAAAATTCCAAAAAGCAAACCGCTGACAATTATGCAGGGTATATAAAAAATCAGGTGGAGTTTTATACTCCCCCTGATTTTTTTGTTTTCCGAATCATGATATAAATCGTATTCTCGCCTCAAACAGCCTGTTCCATGGACTTGTCATACGGATATTCTTAATGACGCCAATATTTGGCATATTAAGCTGGGCAAAGAGCTGTAAAAGCGTCGTCGCCCGCCACTCCACACTGCTTTTATTATCTCCCAGTACAGAATACACGCCTGCCCCTTCAAACCATGACAACTGCCTGGCTACCGTTTGCCGGACATTGGACTGATATGCCCAGTCATCCAGATACCGGATTGCCAGCAGCATATTCTTGTCATCGTCCTTCATATCCTTTGCCAGAATTCCCTGGGCAATGGCATATCCAACACTGTTGGTAGGAGTATTCCAACCGGAATATGATTTCACCTTAAACAAGAGCTGTCTGCGGTTTAATTCTTCCATCAATGAATTATCAGCACCATTGACAAAAGAAACATCAGCTATTCCAACCGGATATCTCTTTTTCAGCGCATCCTCCACCATATCAGCAAAATACCGGACTCCCGGACGCAACTCCCGGCTGTTGCTGTACCAATTAGCTGCCAGGGTTTCACCGTTTGGATTGGTATTTACCAGCAAAAGGAATTCCGCCTGCTCCGGAGTCTCCACATACCGCCCTCCCAAAAGGGCTACCCCTTCCCTTACAGTGGTATCAATAGGTTCATCAGAATATGTAGGGATGGTATTGCATCCGTTTCCCCAATTATACTGTGCAGTAACAGCAGGGTGCTTATCTCTTATATCATTTAGGGTACGAACCAAAAGCAACATGCCCAGTTCATCTATACCCGCTAAATTATGCACATTATTTACTGCCAGATCCTGCGCATATTTGGTTAAATGACGGCTTTCCATATGTGTTTGTGACCATGCAGCACAATCATCACGCCCCAGGGCAAAGCATTCAAAAACTTTATTCTTGGACAGCCTCAGCAATTCCTTATTTATGTTTAAATTCTTGGCACGCCTGTTCAGCCAGTCATTTATGTACTCAGCAGGAATAAGCTCCTTCAAAAAGCTGCGTTCTTTTTCCTCTGCAGTAGACAAAACGCCTTCATCAGCCATATCATTCAGCACTGTATAGCGGAATATATCTATTCCATAGCGCTGGTAATACTCCGGTTCCTCTGTACCGGAATGTTCTCCGGAGCTTGGAGTACGCATTATGGATGCAAAAACATACATCTTTGCAGCGGGATATTTGTCCTTAAAATCAGCAAAGCGCTTAACCCGCTCCTTAAGGGTTGCCTCCGGAATACTATGCTTTCTGGAACCAACGAGACTGCCATAAATCATACTGTCAGCAGATATAACGATTCCCTTGACATCAGGTGCTAAATCCCTGATCATGGCATCAGATTTAAGACGCTTCCTTTCTTCCTTGGTGGGCTTACGAAAAACAGTTGCGTTTTCTTCAAGCCATTTCCACAACTCATCAGGATTCCCCATAAACTCCCGGGAACCCAGCAGCTTATCAGGAGGAACCACAACCTCAACGCCTGCTTTGCACACAGTATCTACCGGCATCTCATCAGAAACCGGTCTATTATCATGGGGAATAAAAATTATCCGTCCACTTGTTATGCTGTTTTGATAAAATTTGGCCGAATTACCTGTATTCATCACTGTAGCAGCATAAGCATCTGCAGCAATCACAGAAAACATCAGGCATAAAAAGTAAATAAAATAATTTCGCATAATGTATATCATTTTGTCAGAACATTTAAAACCATTTGTTTTATATCGCCCGGAATATCCACTTTGGTCTTGAAGGTAATATATCCCTGGTGTGGAGTAGCCGATTCAATACTGAACAGATCCAGAAGACGATGTCCCTGAATCTGGGTAGATGCCAGCTCCGTTTTTTCCAGTACCGGGCGGAAATCCACCCTCACACGGTTTCCCTTAATTTGCGTTGGCAAATCTTCCCCCAGCTCTATCTTGCCAAAAAGATTCTGAACCATGGACAGTGATATCCTGGAAAAAAACCATGAGCCTAGACCGTGGTCCTTTAATGCCCGTTCCTTTACCCGAAATGTCATATGTGAACCATCCTGGTCGTGTACCATTTCCTCCAGATATCCTGACAATTCTATCCTGCCAATCTTCTTGGTATCTGCATTGATGTCAATTTTTCCATCCTCACGGGAAGCTATTGTCACACTGGTTATATTGTTGTCACTGCCTGAAAACCTTTCAGCCAGGGCATCATTGATAACAGAATCCGGGACGGCTATACTGCCATTTAATATATCCACTAACGACTCATGAGTCCAGGTATTCTGAATAACTTTTATTACCGGACCATAGTCCTCAATCACTTGTGACACCTGAATCCAGTCAATATTTGAAGCAGCCTCTATGACTGCTGGTGGTAAATCCATTTTTTGCTCCTCTATTTTGCAGCAGTTGTTTGATTTGCGCCCTTGGCCTCGTTCTCCTCAGCTCTTATATCCTGCCACATTTTTCTGGCATCATAATAAACCTTGCTGTCCTTCATCTTCAACTCCTTGTCATTGATGAGCCTGCTTAAATAACCCACACAATGATCCCTGTCTCCAACGCGGTTAAACAGGGTAGCCAAAAGATACATAACCGTATTATCAGACAGGCTTTCCACAGGATATCTCTCAGTCATTAAGGAACGCTCATAGTAATCAATGGCTTTATGGGCCCATTCCATTTCCTGCTCCTTCATTTCTGTCAGCCGATAAATCCATGACATGCGCAGGGACAGTCCTGCCAACCTGGACAAAGGCGCATTGATAGCCTCTGCACAGTATATTGCCAGCTGATATGAAGCAACAGCATCCGGCAACTTTCTTTCAGGGGTAAAAATAAAGGATACCCGTCTCTCCTTTAAAAATTGGGCCAACATAGCCCTGTGCCTGTCAGGCAACGGAGTCAGGAAATGCTTTTCATCAGCCGCAAAGCCACAATGCTCACAGGCCAGAATAGTATAATAATACGGATTAAAATCGCGATAATGACAGCAATAATCATCATCTGTGTGCTGTACCATTAATCGTGACTTCACCTTAACCACACGGGTCTTCTCTCCACACACCGGACAATTTTTTTCTACTACAAAAGTAAACTCATTGGGCATTTTAAGTCTCCTTCCTTTACTGCTCAATAACACAGATGTGCAAAAATTTCCCGAAAACTAAAAGCATTGTATCGTACTTTAAAACCTCACGGATATGACAATGATACCCGCAAAAACCGGCTATGGCGAGTCGGTATTCCACAAGGAAATATTTTCCACCGGGTTACAGCTTACAATTCACCAAAAACATCATGCGCCTGTCCCAGCAGAGGTTGCCTTATGCTTGGCAATATATTCCTTTTGGGCAGCAAGCACCCTTGCTTTGAATCGTGCGTCTAATTTACTGCTAGCCCGTTCAGCCAATTCCAGCTGATTACGCTGGGCATAATCTAAAATAGCGTTATAGAACTTCGCATCAAAGCTCATAGGTGACAATGATTTTAAATCAATAGTCTGTTGGAGATTACATTCCTCAATTGTTGTCAAGGTCGAATCCAAATAGTCTACCTGTCTCACATTCACAGAAGCAGACTTAATATCAAATTCCAAATACTCCGCTACACCGACCAAATCATCAAATCCACTTAATGACTTGCCGTTCCAGCGGCGTTTGGACACTACATCATGTATCATCAGTTCATCATATATTTTAAGCACCGGCACAGTCACCCTATTGGTATCAACTGTGCCATCGGCATTCCTGACAAAACATATTTGCTGAACATTGTAATAATAATCCTGACGGGCTGAAGACTGAACCCATTTATACACATCCCCCGGCACCTCAGGTGCTGCTCCCGCAATGTAGGGACACATAGTACATAACATAAATGCTGCAAAAAACAAAATCTTTCTCATGACATACCTTCCTCCAAATCACACTTTCAAAAGTTCATTATAATTAACTTGGATGAAAAACTAATGAAAAGTACTGTAATCAATCTGTATCATGAGGCCTGTATAGTGCTTCCAGCTCATAAGGAGTCTCCTGATATACATAATAGTTAAGCCAGTTGGCAAAAAGCAGATTGGCCACCGAACGCCATCTTACAATAGGTGGCTTGGTAGGGTCATCATCCGGATAATAATTCTTGGGAATCATGACATTGGTAAGTCCAGCTGCCATATCCCGGTCATACTCTGCCTTCAAAGACAACGGATCATACTCCGCATGCCCCGTGATAAAGAACTGACGTTTGTCCAGATTGGCAATGGCATAAACCCCGGCCTCCTCGTCAGACTCAGCCATAATGGTCAACTCAGGAATCCGTTCAATATCTTTCTTGCGTACCTCCGTATGGCGGGAATGAGGAACATAAAACTCATCGTCAAAGCCGCGGAAAAGTCGTTCATTCTCCACACAAAGATGATGCTTATATACCCCGAAAATCTTCGGAGCCACATCATACTTTTTTATACCATAATGATAATACAAACCCGCCTGGGCTCCCCAGCAAATATGGAAGGTGGAATAGGCGTGGGATTTGCTCCACTCCATGATTTCCGCAACTTCCTCCCAGTAAGCCACATCCTCAAAAGGCATCTGCTCCACCGGAGCACCGGTTATAATAAATCCATCGTATTTTTTATGACGAACCTCCGCAAAGGTACCATAAAACTCGGTTAAATAATCCGTTGTGGTATGGGTAGGCACATAGGATTCTGTATATATAAAATCCACCTCCACCTGGAGTGGGGTGTTACCCAACAGGCGCAGCAGCTGAGTCTCAGTCACCTGCTTTATGGGCATAAGATTTAAAATCAATAACTTCAGCGGTCGGATATCCTGACTGTAGGCACGGTCAGAATCCATAACGAAAATATTCTCACCCTCCAGAATCTTCGTTGCCGGAAGGTTATTCGGTATCTTAATTGGCACGAAATCACCTCAAAAACTATTTATGAAAGCTGGTCATTCATTGTCCAAGCTATAACGCTTTACCCAGCTCTCATGCCCTCCCTCATAACCCTTGAGGGCTTTAAGGGCCTTTTCACTGTTGGTACCAGGTTCAATCACATGGTACATACCATCAGTAGTATTTGTAATGTCCTTCCAGCCTGTGTTGGCATTCCAGGTCATAACCCGAATCACTTTTTCCGTATACATTGGAATATTTACGGCCTTTTTCTGGAAGATGATACTTTCCACTTCGCTGGCAGAAGATTTCTTTTCCTGCCATTCCCAAAAAATAATATTCTGACCCTTCAGACGCATGGTGGATGTATCTGCCATACTGTAAACCACACCGCCGCCATTAGGGGCATCCTGCCACAATTGGAGCCAACGATCATCTGCCTTACGGCGCTCATTTTCTCCCTGGCTGAAAATGCTGTCCACGATATAACAATAGAAATCCTCGTCAAACTCCTGGGAATTCATTTCCTTTGGACGAACCGGGCTGTACACCTTCTCCCACAGCTTGTTGTCATCCTTATCATAAAAGGACTCGTTCAAATAGGCCAGTGTACGGTTCTGGGGATTAACCTCCACCTCAGCCAGACTGTAGGCCAGCTGGCCAGGGTTAATATCCTTAATACCGTAATTATTAAGTGTCTCCTGAGCCCCCGCAGGACTGTAGGTGGTCTTGGTCCAGGCACTTATCTGTACCGCAATATTTCCAAAGGAGCGCAGCACCTGCACCTTACCAGGGGCATAAAACTTACTGTATTTATCATCGGAGGAAATCCAATACCATTCTGCACTATCA
>NZ_JAILFV010000065.1 GCF_024697385.1 Anaerovibrio sp. | reverse complement strand
CTGAACGAATTTCATGTCCAGCTTGAGCACATCAACAGCCAAATCCTTCAAAATATTCAAGGAAGAATAGCCACTGCCAAAATCATCCATCAGCACTGTAAACCCGGCATTCTTTAATTTTTTTACAACCCGTACCAGCTGATCCGGATTTTCAGTATAAGCAGATTCAGTGATTTCCATGCGGAACATATATGGTTCCAGATCATATTTGACCATAAGTGTCCTGATATAATCAACAAAGCTCTGATCATACATGTTAATCCGGGAAACATTAACCGATATAGGCACCACCAAAAGGCCATGGTCCCTCTGTCGGCTGAGGAAACGACAGGCTGCCTCCCAGGCAAAGCGGTCCAGCCGTGAGATAAAGCCGTTCTTTTCAAATACAGGCAAAAAACTATTTGGGCTCAAAAGGCCTTTTTGGGGATGATTCCAACGAATTAGGGTTTCTGCTGATACCACTTTACCGGCAGAAGCATCGTATATTGGCTGGAGATAAATACAGAAATCTTTGTTATCCAGTGCCCCTTCCATGTCACGGACCAGCATCTGCTCCTCCATAAGACTTGCGCTGAGCTGTTCATCATAATAGGCATAACGCCTGTTATAATTGCCCTTAATGGTATTCATGGCCATATGGGCCCTGTCCAACATCTTATTCACAGGCATGTACACATTGTCTACCACAAATACCCCTGCGTAGAACATCACGCTGCGATATACAGCCAATGACCGTACAGCAGCATCCAGCCCCTGGATAATCAATTCGATTTCCAGTACATCCTCAGGAACACAAAGAGCAAATCTATCAGCCCCCAGTCTGGCAGCCAGCCCCCTTTTCCCTGCCACAGTCTTGAAATAGGCCGCCGCCGTTTTCAGCAGACGATCCCCCGTTTCCATGTTAAAAAGCTCATTAATCACCTTAAAGCAGCTGATATCAAAATATACCATGCAATATCTGGTTGCCCGGTTTTCCTGTATCAGCTTGCCAGCCTTTTCCAGCATGGTCTGGTGATTGTAGATTCCTGTCAGCTGATCAATCTCAATCCTGTTCTGCATTTCAGAAATTTTTTCTGCCTGCAGCTTTTGGCGTTCCTTGCGCCACTCATTTTCCTGCCGGGCCATTACATTTCTGACACGACACTTGACAATAATAGGATCATACGGCTTGGTAATATAATCTGCCGCACCATTTTCCAGTGCCTTGATTTCACTGTTCACCACGCCCTGAGATGTGGTAACTATTACAGGAATATGCATAAATCTTGGATTTTGATATAAAACCTTTAAAAGCTCCATACCGCCCATAACAGGCATCATCAAATCCAGCAGCATTATATCCACATTCCTGGTTTCCAGGATATCCAGGGCCTCCTTGCCATTCATGGCCTCCAGTATTTCGTATTCATCCTGAAAAAACCTTGCCAGAATGGCCCGGTTTATTTCCACATCATCAACGATAAGCATTATTTTACGCTCTGTCATAAAATCACCACATTTCATTGATACAGACGCAGCTCTTATTCCGGTTTATCCAACTCACTCACGCGTTTTTGTGCCTGGGCTACCCGGTCATAATCGTTATAGGCAGCATATTTTAAGAATTTCTTATAAGACTCCAACACCAGCTCAGTATTGCCAAGGGCATCATAGGATTGAGCCAGATTGAAATAAGCATCGGAATATTCCCCATTGCATTCCAGTGCCTTCTTATAAAGGTCAATAGCAGTATCGTGATTACCCTGGAGGAATTCAATATAGCCTCTTCCGTTATATACCTCAGGATGACTGTCGTTTATAGCCAGACTCCTGTCAAAGTATTCCCGGGCTTTGCTGAAATCACCCTTGCCACCATAAAGAACGCCAAGATTATCCATTACCGAATAATCAAGGGGATTTTTTCCCGCCAATGTTTCATAGTCCCTTATGGCATTTTCCACATCCCTGACCTGGGCATACAGAAAAGCCCTGACAGCGATAAATTTCATATTATTCCCCTGCAGACCAAGGGCAGAATTTATATCCTGCATGGCCAGGTCATGCTTACGCTGTCGCATGTACAGCATGCAACGATGGAAATAATAATTGGCATCATCCTGCTTAAGCTCAATGGCCTTGTTGTAGTCCTCCAGGGCATAATCCTCCCCCTTCAAAAGCTCAAAGGTCATGGCCCGGCGATAATAAAACACTGCATTATTTGGCTCCAGGTTGATTGCCTTGGTAAGGTCACGCATGGCATCTATTGTCTCCCCAGTACTGCCGTAGGCCAAAGCCCTAAGGCCATAGGTCTGGGCATGCTCCGGGGCCAATTCAATGGCCTTGGTAAAATCCTGAATTGCCTCGGCAAATTTCTGCTGGTTCAGATATATGGTTCCCCGTTGTCCATATAGAGCAACCCTGGAAGGATCCATCTCAATCGCCTTATTCAGGCAGCTGACTGCCAAATCATACTGCCCGGCCCTCATATGATCAATGCTCTCAGTGTAAAGGGCCTTGACCTCGTCATCATTATGCACGACTTCGGCCCATACCGGAGACTGAACCACAAGTATTCCTGCCATAGCACATACGCTGGTGGCCTTAATTATTTTTTTTAATAAACCAATTTCATTCATAAAAAATCTGCTTCCTTTTCATTTAAATATCCCAACCGGCATTTCCACAAAGGAGGAGATACCCTCATGCTTTGGCAGCCTCACCATGGAGGAAGGGAATATCCTTGCTTAGTTTTAATACCACTTTATAAGTTCAACACAATTTATTTTTTTCCTGCCTGCTGTACAAATAGGTCTTATTATGAAAAAGACTCTCGTATCCGCATTGACTACCGCTCTGGTAGTAGGCGCTGCATCCACTACTTTTGCAGCTGCCAATCCTTTCGCTGATGTTCCAGCTGATCACTGGGCATATGACGCTGTATCCGAGCTCCA